>JBHEMK010000067.1:0-84682 GCA_046262635.1 Gaiellaceae bacterium | reverse complement strand
GGTCGAACGAAGCCAACTACCCCATTCGGGCCGGCGATCCCGATCAGCGAACTTCCTTGCTCGCACCGCGCGCTGGGGCACGTGCGAGACCTCTCGGGTACCGCCGATTGCTCGCCCGTCACGACCTTGACGTCTTAGCGCCCAGCCCGCTCGATCTGGTTGAGGGGGCCAACCCAGATCCCCAGCCACTCTTTGCGCGGGATCCAAACGCCGAAGTCGACCTCGATCTCGAGCTCCGCGAGCTCCTGGAGCGCGGCGCTCTGCACTGCCCTGTTGATGCGGTGTGCGTGCTCCGTACCGAGCTCGATTCCCTCGATGACGACCCGGAACTCATGCTTACCACCGCTGGCCTCCACTTTGCTCCTCCTTGTAGGTCACTGACTGGCAGCACCGGACGATGACGCGGAGATCATCTGCTGTCAAGCATTGCGATCGCAGGAGGATCCGGCAAGGAGAGCCGGCGACGTCGCTCGTGTCCGCTTCTCAATAGGTTCAACCTCCGAGGTTCGTCGGTCACCTTCGCCGGGTCGGCATCAGCCGCGCAGGCCAGAGGCGCTTGCGCAGCCTGGCACGGGAAACGCCTCTCCTGGTAGCAGGCGCGCCTCCAACGACGGTCTGCCGCGACGAACGATCCGCCACCGGACGGCGCACTCCGCCGGCCCGGCGGTTCCCGGGAGGACGATGGCAGCGGGGGCGACAGCAGCGTCAAGGTCGTGCCGATGGCTCGCGTGCACCGCTGGATCGTCGGACCGTGAGGAGAAGGGTGAGATCTACCCCTCTTTCAAGGGATTGTCTTGCGTCGGCCGTGTGCCGATGATCAGGCGAATCGACTGCGGCCGGAAGCGAATGGCAGCGACATAATCAGCAGTCCGAAATACTTTGCTCCGGCAACGATCGGGGCAGCCACAGCGCAGCTCCTCGTTCTCGCCGGCGCGCTCGCGGCAGCAGGCTTCGGCTGGCACGGCTTGGCGCACGTGCCCGGCTGGTCGCTGAGCTTCCCGACACCTGCGGCAGCGAGCCGCCACGGATCGAGGGTGGAAGCACCGCTGATCGCGGATCAACACGCGCCCACAGCAAGGCCGACCCACTCGCCCTCAGCGGCGAGGATCTATCCACGCACGCCGTCTCAGGCGGACGCGCTGACGTCCCATGCGCGCGCGCAGGCCTATCGACGCGCGCAGCCGGCACCGCTACAGACGGCACAGACAAGGGCTGACACCCGGCCGCAGCCGTTGTCAGGCGCCGCTGCGCCCGTGCTGATCGCACCCCCGCCCGTGTCCGGCGCAGCTGCGCCCGTGCCGGTAGCAGCGCCGCCCGCGTCCGCCGCGCAAGCGACCCCGACGACAGCACCCATTCCAGCGCGGCCGGCAGAGGTGAACCGGACCGCCGCTCCCGCGGCTGCGACACTCTCCCCCGCGACGGCACTCCATCCGCCCTCAACGCCACCCGTGGCTCAACCGCGCCGAACCCGCCTAGCCGCACCACGGCCTCCCAGAGCAGAAACCCGACCGGCGCCGCAGGCCAGGACGGCGACGCGCCCTGGCTGGGGACACGGCGATCTCCGGCACGACCACGTCGGCCCGCCCGGCCAGAGCAACACCAACAAGAAACCCGCCGCGGGCGCAAGCATCCCCACCGCAAGCCCGAGCGGCCCGGTCCCGGCGCTCCAGTCCGCACGAGCCAAACAGGCACGAACCACGGCCGCCCCACCAGCAGCCCCGGAGACAGCGCCCCCGCGATCCGATCGCAGCGACCACGGTGACCCGAGGAACCGGCCCTCGCAACCGCCAAGATCACCGCGCGCAGCCGCGCCGGGCGATCCCGCCACGGTCGCCGCTCAACCCGGGCCGGAGGTTGCTCCCGCAGCCAAGGCCTCGAGCAGCGACATCACCGTGAGCACCACCACCACCATCCCGTCGCCGGCCCAGTCTCCGACGCCAGCCATTCCGCCGGCGCCAAGCAGCGCCCCACCTGCACCGGCTCGAAGCAGCGCGACGCCCGTGACGGCTTCAGACACACCGACCCGGGTTTCACCAAGCGAAGCCCACGGGCAGAGCCACGGGCACGGCTAGCGTCAGTCGCCTCTGGGTTGAGAGTGACGAAATCAGATCGTTGCCCGCGAGCCCTGCAAATACGATCGGCAAGTTCAGGTGCGCCGCCGACGTCTCTCGGCCCGCGAGAGCGCATCGATTTCCTCGAGTGCCTTGCCGGCGCCGCAGGCTACCGTCAGCAGCGGCTCCTCGGCTACGGTGACAGGCAGACCCGTTTGATGGCGCAACAACTCGTCAAACCCCGGCAAGAGCGCGCCGCCGCCGACGAGCATGATCCCGTGATTCGAGACGTCGCTCGAGAGTTCGGGTGGCGTTCGTTCAAGCACGTCCTTGACACCCTGGATCATTCGTTGCAGTGGGCCTTCGATTGCACGTCGCACCTCGGAAGCGCCGACGGATGCGCGGCGCAGGAGTCCCGTCACGAGATCACGTCCCGCGACCTCGGCAGTCTCGGGCACGGTCGGCGTCGGGAACGCCGTCGCGATTTCGAGCTTCAGCGCCTCCGCCTGCTCCTGCCCGATCAGCAGCTTCTCGGTCTGCTGTAGGTGGCGGACGATCGCCTCGTCCAGCTCGTAACCGCCGACGCGGATCGAGTGCGCCACCACCATGCCGCCCAGAGCGGTGACGGCGATCTCACTCGTGCCGCCGCCGATATCGACGACCATCGACCCGACCGCTTCGCCCACCGGCAGGCCGGCACCGATCGCTCCGGCGAGCGGCTCGTCGATCAGGTAGGCGCGGCGCGCACCCGCGGCGCGTGCCGCCTCTTCGACCGCGTTGCGCTCAACCCCGGTGATCCCACTCGGGACGCAGACGATTACCTCCGCACCGGTGCGTGCGGTCTTCCCGATGAAGTATCGGAGCATCTGCTCGGTCATCTCGAAATCGGCGATCACTCCGTGCCGGAGTGGCCGGGTCGCTCGAATGTTGGCTGGCGTGCGGCCGATCATCCTCCGCGCCTGCTCGCCGACCGCCTGCACCCCGCCGCTGCGTTCCTCGATCGCAACCACCGACGGCTCGAACAAGACGATGCCGTCGCCGCGACGGAACACCACCGTGTTCGCCGTCCCGAGATCGACAGCAAGCTGCTGCCCCGACCCACGCCGCAGCCTCACGTGCGGCACCCGTGAAAGGGAGCCCGACGCACCACGACCGAGACGCTACCTCCTCGTCGCGACCGCGACCGACCACTACCGGAGCCAGCTGGGTTGGCTGGCGAGAATTGCTCCTTCGCCGCCCAGCGTGACCAAACGCCGTTCGACCGACCGGAGGCCGTTCACCTTGGAGCCCAGGCGCTCGCGCCTCGGAGCCGAGCGCGCGAAGTTTCCACTTCTACAGCTGGATGGCTCGCACCGAAGCAGCGCAGAAGAGCCGGCTCGAGCGCCGGCCCGGCTGCGCGCCCTTCAAGACTGGCGTCGAAATTCTTCTCCTCTGGCGTCGGAACGCTGTGCGCAGGCGAGATCTGAAAGACGAATTCCCGTCGGGGCAGAAGCGGCGGCAGCCGATCGCGGAGGAGCCACAGACGCTCGTGGCCACGATCCAAGGGATCTGACAACCCCGCGCAAGAGCAAGCCTCCGGGCCGAGGCTCTGCACCGGCTCCTGTTGAACCACGGCTCGATGAGACGACCAAGCGCAGCTGCGCAGCGCTGCGTCGACGCGATGCGGGTTGGCCAGTCTGCTAGCAGAACACAGCGACCGTGAACGAATCGAGATCGGCGGTGCTGCCACCGGAGTCGAAGGTCTGTACCGTGACGCCCGAACCACCTGTCGTGTTCGCCGTGGCCTCGCCGTTGACGAGACTCTTGCCGCCGGGCATGGCGAGAACGGCGCAGTTGCTGACGTCCTGGTTGAATTTGAGGTTGTAGATGCCTGAGTCACCGCCCTGGCGGACGAGGGTCTGGACCCCGCTCGACGGCCCGAGCTCGACGTCCCCGCCCCCGGCCTTCTGCTTGACGGTTGCGAAGAGCTTCGTCGCCGAATCTCCCTTTGGGCCGGCAGGGCCGGCCGCTCCGGCGAGACCGTCTGCGCCTTTCGGCCCGGCCGGCAGCTGTCCGGGCTTGAAGTTGGAGGCGATGAGCGAATGCACCTTCACCTTTGCGGCCACGACGGAGCTGTTCTTTAGCTGCTTGGTGCCGACGCTGTTCGCGGGAAGAATGATCGCGGAATAGCCGGTTCCGCCGAGCGCGGCGGCGAGCGCGAGGCAGGCCACGACGAGAGCGGGTGACGGACGGCGGCGGAGTCGGCTCATGGGACCCTCCTTTGGAGTGGCTTGTGTGCTGCCGGGGTGGGTGTCTGCGAACGATGGTACGCTCGCGGCCCCGGAGCTCCAAGCCAAGGAGGAGGGCCGCAACGAACCAGCACGCAGGGAGTCGGCCCGCCTGGAGCAGCCACCTGGGCACGTGGCTTGCGAACCCGCTGCTCGTGACGGTGGTGGCGGCGCTCCTCGGCAGCTGGCTGCTCCCGCAGATCACACGCAAGTGGCAGGACCACCAGAAGGCGCTCGAGATCAAGACGGGGCTCGTCAGCGAGATGAGCTCGTCCGTGGGCAGCGCCGTCGCGACCGCCCGCTTCATCGCTGCCGGACTGGTTGCCAAGTCGTCTGCTGATCCGCGCGCGGAGCAACGGGCATGGAACGACGGGTACCGAGAATGGACGACGACGAGCTCATCGATCGGGGCGAAGTTGCGGGCTTACTTCGGTCCCGCGATCGGTTCTGATTGGCAGTCGTTCAGCTATGTCGTCACCGACTTCGTCCTTCTCAGCGCGAAGCCGAATCCGGGCGCCGGCCGCGAGGAACAGGTCGCAGAGATCCTGAGATACGCAGGCCGGCTGAAGGACGTGCACCTCACGCGGGATCAGTGGATCCTGCTCGCCACGTCGCGCGCGGGGGCGCCGTTCCAGAACGCGTACGCGCAAGTCGGCCGTGGGCTGCTCACGCGCCGAGACAGGCTCGTCCAGGAAGTCCTCGACTCCGGTGTCTCCGGCTTCTGAGCCACCTGCTGGCTTTCCGACCACCAGGCTCGCTGCACAAGAAGAAGTGAGCGCCCTGCGTTTCTGGGTAGGCGGCGGATCGTGGCGCTGCTTCTGGCAGAGGCGTTGCTCGGCGGCTTCCACGTCAACAGGCGCAGGTACGCGGACGATCTCATCGTCGGCGCGATCGATCCGTTCCAGCTTTCTCACACCATGCGAGATGGCGCTCGCCTGGCAGGATCCGGTCACCGCCGAGGTCGACGGCGGGGTCGCGCTCATGATCGAGCAGTCGCACACCATCGAAGGCAAGATTGAGACGATGGCTCAGTCCGTCATCACCTCCAGACCCCGGACGCGAAGGCTCTGCTCGTGGAGGAGCACGCCGTGACCGCAGGGCAACAGAACGGCGACCTCCTCGATGCGCACCGCCTCTTGCTCGAAGCGTCCGAGCCGGACGTTCGACCCTTGCTTGCGCGCCTGCAGGCCAAGCTCGGCGGCGAGGCCGACCCCGTCGCCGCCTGCCGGGCGCAAGGACACGCCGGACGACTCGCACTCGACCTCGGCTCCGCCCCGGTCGAGAGTGCCTACGAGCGGATCTGAGCCGTCGAGCCGGTGCAGATCGCGCTTCTCGTTACGTGCGTCAGCGACACGCTCTTCCCCGAGGCGGCGAAGGCGACCGTTCACGTGCTGGAGCGGCTGGGGCACGAGATCGTCGTCCCTGCGGGGCAAACCTGCTGCGGCCAGCTGCATCTGAACAGCGGGTATCCGCACGAGGGAAAGCGCCTTGCCGCGCGGCTCGCCTCGATCGTCGGCGGGTATGACGCTGTCGTGTCGCCGTCGTCGTCGTGCGTCGGAACGGTCCGCGAGCTGTACCCGGAGCTGCCCCTCTACGAGCTGTCCGAGCTGCTCGTCGAACGCCTCGGCATCGAAGAGGTCGGGGCTGCGTTTCCGCACAAGGTCGCGTACCACCCGACCTGCCACTCTCTCCGCGTCACGAAAGTCGGCGACGCACCACTGCGCCTGCTGCGAGCAGTACGTGATCTCGAGCTGGTCGAGCTCGCGCGCGCCGACGAATGCTGCGGGTTCGGCGGGACGTTCGCCGTCAAGAACGCGGATACGTCGACGGCGATGCTCTGGGACAAGTGCGAGGCACTCGCCGCGTCGGGAGCCGATGTGTGCACGGCGGTCGACGGCTCCTGCCTGCTGCAGATCGGCGGCGGTCTCTCGCGGCGGCGATCGAACGTGCGCGTCATGCATCTTGCCGAGATCCTCGCGTCGACATGACGAGCTTCCCGGAGGCGGCACGGGTCGAGCTCGCCAACCCTCAGCTGCGAGCCAACCTACGGAACGCGACTGACACGATCCGCGCGAAGCGGGCTCGCGTGGTGGCGGAGCTTCCCGACTGGGAGGAGTTGCGCGAGGCCGGGCGCGCGATCAAGGCAGACGTGCTAGGCCGGCTCGACCACTATCTGCTGCAGTTCGAGGAGGCGGTCGAGGCCGGTGGCGGCCACGTTCACTGGGCTCGCGACGCCGCTGAGGCGAACGCGATCGTCACGGACCTCGTCCGCGCCCACGGCGAGACCGCGCTGGTGAAGGTGAAGTCCTTGACGACCGACGAGATCGGCCTGAACGAGGCACTGGCCCAGCACGGCATCCACGCACTCGAGACCGACCTTGCCGAGCTGATCCTCCAGCTCGACGGCGACTGGTCGTCGCACATCCTCGTGCCGGCCATCCACCGAAACCGCACGGAGATCCGAGACATCTTTGCGCGAACGATCGCCCCGGATGTGATCAGCGACGAACCGCAAGCCCTCGCCGAGGCGGCCCGGGTGTATCTCCGCGAGAGGTTTCTCGCCGCCCGCGTCGGGGTGAGCGGCGCGAATTTCGGCGTCGCGGAGACGGGGACGATCTGCGTTGTCGAGTCCGAGGGCAACGGACGCATGTGCACGACGCTGCCGGACGTGCTCGTGACTGTACTCGGGATCGAGAAGCTCGTGCCGACGTTCGCGGATCTCGAGGTCTTCTTGCAACTGCTGCCGCGGTCCGCGACAGGCGAGCGCATGAATCCCTACACTTCGCTGTGGACGGGAGTGGCCGAGGGTGACGGCCCCCAGGAGCTGCACGTCGTCCTGCTCGACAACGGCCGCAGCAACGTCCTTCGCAACGTCGTCGGCCGCGACGCGCTCGCCTGCATCCGCTGCAGCGCGTGTCTCAACGTCTGCCCGGTCTACTCGCGCACGGGAGGGCACGCCTACGGCTCGGTGTATCCGGGCCCGATCGGCGCCATCCTCACCCCGCAGTTGGTCGGCATCGAGAACGCACCCTCACTGCCCTTTGCGTCGACCCTCTGCGGCGCCTGCTATGAGGTCTGCCCCGTGAAGATCGACATCCCGAGGATTCTCGTGCACCTTCGGGATGATTCTGTGCGCGCGGCGGCACCTTCGCGCGAGCGCCTGGCGATGCGAGCCGTCGCCTGGCTCTTCGGCGGGCCCAAGCGCTTCAGCTTCGTGCAGCGTCTCGGCCGTCTCGCGCAGCCGATTGCCGCCCGCGGCCCCCTGCGCGCCTGGACCCGCACCCGCGATCTCAGACGAATCCCAGCAGAGACATTCAGCGCCTGGTGGAGCCGTGAGCGAGGCGCGTGAGGAGATTCTCCGCCGCATCGCGGCGGCGAAGGTCGGCGTCTCGGAGGTGGGAATCCCGAGGAGCTACCGCACCACGGGTCGCCTCGGCTCCGAGAGGCGGGTCGCGCTCTTCTGCGAGCGGGTCGGCGAATACCGCGCAGTCGTCCGGCGTACGCATCCAGAGGAGCTCGGGCAGGCGATCGTGGACGTCGGCGCCGACCGCCTCGCGGTGCCGCGAGGCGTCCCTGCGGCGTGGCGTCCTGCCGCCTTGGAACTTGTCGAGGACGAGGGCCTGACGCCCCATCAGCTCGATGCGCTTGACGGCGTGCTGACCGGCTGCACCGTCGGCATCGCCGAGACTGGCTCGATCGTTCTCACGGGCGGGGCGCGCGAAGGACGTCGAGCACTCACGCTCGTTCCTGATCTGCACATCTGCGTCGTCGATGAGGCTCAGATCGTCGAGCTCGTGCCGGAGGCGTTCTCGGCCCTGGCCACCGTCGCGCGACGGCCGATCACGTTCATCTCAGGCCCCTCTGCGACGTCGGACATCGAGCTCGATCGCGTCGAGGGCGTCCATGGTCCACGGCGACTCGTCGTACTCGTCGCCGGCGCCGGCGCCTCGTGAGCTGACCTCCTCTCTGCGATGCGATCGTCACCTCGACGCGCGCATTCTCCGCACGCCGGCGACGTCAGCCCCAGAGGCGCGGTCGGGGCCGGCGATCTGCTTCGAAGGCCTTGTTCGGGGTGACGCTCGATCCCGTCTTGCCCGTGAGTTCGGACGGCTACCACGGGAGGCCGACATAGTTCTCCGCGAGCGACGTCGCTGCGGCGCGGGAGCTCGTGACGTAGCGCAGCTGGGACAGCTGGAGCCTGAGGTCGAACCGGTCGTCGCCGTCGAGCCGGTGCAGCATCGACGTCATCCACCAGGAGAAGTGCTGCGCGCGCCAGACGCGGCGCAGGCAATTTGCCGAGTACGCATCGAGTCCCGCGTCGCTGCCGAACCTGTACCAGCCGACGAGCGCTTCGGCGAGCACGCGCACATCGGCGATCGCGAGGTTGAGACCCTTGGCCCCGGTCGGCGGGACGATGTGAGCGGCGTCGCCGGCAAGGAACAGCCGTCCGTGCTGCATCGGCTCGGCCACGTAGCTGCGCATGCCGGTCACGCCCTTCTCCACGATCGGCCCGTCGTGGAGCGTCCAGCCCCCAAGGCCGACGCGGCGCTGCAGCTCCTCCCAGATCCGCTCGTCGGGCCACGCCGCCAGATCTTCGTCCGCCCGACACTGGAGGTAGTAGCGCGACAGCTCCGGCGTCCTGAGGCTGAGCAGTGCGAACCCGCGCTCGTGATGTGCGTAGACGAGCTCGTCACTCGAGGGGGCGACCTCCGCGAGAATCCCAAGCCAGCCGAACGGATACTCGCGGGTGAACGTCCTCAGGATGCCGGCCGGAATCGATGTTCGACAGATGCCGTGGAACCCGTCACAGCCTGCGATCAGGTCGCACTGGAGCTCGTGCTCGACACCGCCGTGTCGGAAGCGGATCCGCGGGCGCTCGCTCTCGAGCTCGTGGACGCCCACGTCGGCGACCTCGAACAGCGGCGGCACCCCCGCGTCGATGCGCGCCGCGATCAGATCCTTCACCACCTCCGTCTGGCCGTAGATGACAATGCTGCGCCCCTCCGCCAGCTCACTGAGCGGGATCCGATGCCGCTCGCCGTCGAACTGGAGCTCGAGCCCGTGGTGGACGATCCCCTCACGGTGCATCCGCTCTCCGACGCCGAGCCCATCGAGCAGGTCCGCGGTGCCCTGCTCGAGCACCCCGGCACGAATCCGGTGTTCAACGTAGTCACGGCTGCGCGCTTCGATGACGACGCTCTCGATTCCCTGGCGGTGAAGGAGGTGCGCGAGTGTGAGACCGGCCGGCCCCGCGCCGACGATCCCGACCTGCGTCCTCATCGCTTGCAGCGTCCTGCCCGGTCCTGGCCGACGCCGAGCATCGCGACGCCGTAGCCGCCGCCGCGGGTCCGCTCCTGCAGTGAGAGGGCAAGGCGCGCGCAGCTCATCACGAGCCGATCGCCGAGCACGAGGGCGCCGCTGTCGACGTTCCCGTCCCGGTCGAGACCGGGGCTGCCGACGCGCGAGCCTTGCGGAGCTCGACCAGGTCGAACTCCGCCAGCAGAGGCGCCGACGCGTGCGGGCTGCGTCTGCACGGCTGGGCCGTCCCCGCGCCGACCGGCATCCGGACGGCAGCGAGGCTCAGCGGGCGGCTCATGGGCGCTCCTCCTCGAGCACTTTCTGGGCGATCGCGAACGCGCCGTTTGCCGCCGGAACCCCGCAGTAGACGGCGCACTGCAGCAGAACCTCCTTGATCTCGTCGGACGATAGCCCGTTGCGCAGGGCGGCCCGCAGATGCATCGCAAGCTCGTACTCCCGGCCGGAGGCGACGAGCGCCGTGATCGTGACGCAACTGCGGGTGCGGCGGTCGAGCCCCGGGCGTGTCCAGATCTCGCCCCACGCGTAGCGGGTGATCAGGTCCTGGAAGTCGGCCGTGAATTCGGTCGAGTTCGCGATCGCCCGGTCGACGTGCTCGTCGCCGAGCACCTCCCTGCGCGTCCTCATCCCGTCGTCATTCATCTGCTCACCTCCTGGACCAGATGCTCGAGCACGGCTGCGTTGAAGAGCTCCGACTGCTCCACGTTTGCGAGGTGCGCCGACTCCGGCAAGATGACGAGCGCCGCGCCGGGGATCTGGCCGGCGATCAGCTCAGCGTGCTCGGGCGGTGTGGAGGGATCCTCGGCGCCTGCGACGACGAGCGTCGGCGCCGAAATCTTCGTCAGGCCGTCGCGGAAATCCCACGCCGCAATTGCCTCGCAGCATGCGCCGTAGTCGTCGCACTGCGTCTCGAGCAGCATGCGCCGAAATGGCTCGCGATCCTGGAAACGCGGCGTGAACCACCGATCCATGGTCGCGTCGACGAGCGGCGCAGTTCCCTCGTTGCGCACCAGCTCGGCTCGCTGGCGCCACACCTCCGGCGGGCCGAAGCGCGACGAGGTGGACGAGAGGACGAGTCGGTCGATTCGCTCCGGAGCATTCGCCGCGAGCCACATCCCCACCGCTCCGCCGAGGGAGACGCCGCAGAAGGACGCCCGATCGACGCCCGCCGCATCGAGCAGTTCGAGCACGTCCCGCCCCAGCCGCCCGACGCTGTCCTGCCCTCGGTGCTCGTAGCGCAGCAGCCGAAAATGCCGCTCCAGCGCAGGTACCTGCCGGTTCCACACCGCGCGCGTCGTGCCGAGCGCGTTCGAAAGCACGAGCGCCGCGCTCACCGCTCGGCCTCGTAGCGCGCGATCGCGCGATCGACGAACGTTTCCGCCGAGCCCGGGTACGGGCCCTCGAGGCCGAACGCGAGCCGCCCGGCGAGAAGCTCGTTGCTCAGGTTCTCCCGCAGCCGCTCCTCGTCGACGCGCAGTCCCTCGAGCACGCCGCGGATCCCGGCCGCCGCGCCTCCCGTCAGGGCGAGCGCCGTCGACAGCGCATCCCATTCGGCGTGCCACGCGCCGGCTGCACGTTCGAGCTCGTGGTCGCGTCCGCCGAGCATCGAGGCAGCCGCATGAACCTGGATCGCACACGCGCGCGCGAGCACCGAGCCGACCGGGTTCCGCTTGTGGGGCATCGTCGAAGAGCCCCCCGGCTCCGCCTCCTCGACCTCGCCGAACGAGGAGAGGAGAACGACGTCCACGGCCGACTTCGCGGCCGCGGCCGCCGCGGCGTCGAGCGCGGCCCCGAGCCGGGCGATCCGCCAGCGGTTCGCATGCCACGGAACATCCGGAGCGGCCAGGTCGAGCTCGGCGGCGTAGAGGCGAACGATCTCCGGGCCGGCGTCGCCGAGCGGCGCGAGCGTTCCGGCGGCTCCCCCGAGCTGCGCGGCCGGCTCGATCGACCGGAGGTCGGCTCGTGCGTCGAGCAGACCCGTCAGCCACAGGGCTCCACGGAAGCCGAACGTCGTCGGCACCGCGGGCTGGAGGAGCGTCCACGCGGCCGCCGACGTCGAGCGATACCGTCGCGCGAGCTCGGCTGCGGCGGCAATCGCACCGTCCAGATCCGGCACGATCAGATCCAGCGCCCGGCGGGCGACGAGCATTGCCGCCGTGTCAACGATGTCCTGGCTCGTCGCGCCGTAGTGGACGAAGCGGGCCTCCGCTCCGACGGCGTCGCGCAGAGCCCGCACGAGTGGCTCGGCCGGGTTGCCGACGGTGCGGGCCTGCGCGACGAGCTCGTCCCATGCGTAGCGGTCGGGATCGCACTGCTCGGCGATCGCCGCAGCGGCAGCAGGAGGTATGACCCCGGCCAGCGACTCGGCGTTCGCGAGCGCGCGCTCGGCGTCGAGCATCGCCTCGAGCCAGGCGCGCTCGCAGACCGCCTCGCGTAGCTCGGCGGGAACGGCGATCGACGCGAAGACGCTCACAGGGCGAAGAACGTCGTCTGCCCGTCGCCCTGGAGCCGTACGTCGAATCGCAGCACGTCGGCCTCGGCGCTCGCCACCAGCGTCTCGCGCTCCGCTTCCGTCACCGCGCCCAGCACCCGGTCGCCGTCGTGGGCATCACCCGGGAAGTAGATCCGCGTCAGCAACGGCTTCAGGAGCCCGCGCGCGAAGACAAGCACCTCGAGGTGCGAAGCCTGCCCGTCGACTGACCCCGGCTTCACGGTCGTGAATGAGAACCGACCCTCGAAGTCGGTCCCGCAGCGGCCCCACCCGAAGCGACCGCGGTAGGAGCCGCTCTCGTCAGCCTGCCACGTCTCGACCATCGCGTCGGGCACGGGGTTCCCGGCTCCGTCGAGCACGCGGCCGACGATTCGCACCGGCCCACCCGCGACGACCTCGTTGCTCGGCTGCTCGCACAGGCCGAACCAGAAGAACGGCCCGACGGTCTGCGACGGAGTCGGTGTCGACGTCAACCCGGATCCTGTGGGGTCCGGCCCAGGACAATGTCGAAGCGGTAGCCAAGGGCCCACTCGGGCGTCGTCGTCTCCCAGTCCAAGGAGCTCACGAGCAACCGCCGCTCCTTCGGCTCGCGGATCGACTGGAAGATCGGGTCTGCATCGAACAGCGGATCGCCGGGAAAGTACATCTGCGTGACGAGCCGGTCGGTGAAGGCGCGGCCGAAGAGGGAGAAGTGGATGTGAGCCGGGCGCCAGGCGTTGTCGTGGTTGCGCCAGGGGTAGGCGCCGGGTTTGATCGTCGTGAAGAGGTAGCACCCGTCGGCGTCGGTCAGCGTTCGTCCGGCACCGGTGAAGTTCGGGTCGAGCGGAGCCGCGTGCTGGTCGATCTGATGGGCGTAGCGGCCGGCCGAGTTCGCCTGCCACACCTCGACGAGCGCATTGCGGATCGAACGGCCCGCGGTGTCGGTGACGCGGCCGGTGACGATGATCCGCTCACCGAGCGGCTGGCCCGTGTGCTGGCGTGTGAGATCGTTCTCGAACTCAGCGACTACGCCGTCGCCGAAGACCGGCCCCGTCGTCTCGGAGAGCGACTCCGGCAGCAGCAGCAGAGGCTTCCTCGGCGCCCGAAGCTGCGTCGAGCGGTAGGCTGGATGGTCGTACGGCGGGTCGGGGCGGTCGGCGTCGACGACCTCGGGGAGCCGTGTCCTCACGTGCGACGATCCTCGCCGCAGACGCCCGCCAGAGCGCGGAGCGCGGTGAGCTCCGCGGCCGTCGGCGGCTCAGCCATCTCCAGGTCCGCCGCGATCCGAAGCTCCCAGCCGGTGGCTGAAACCGTGTGATCGCGTGTGACACCGGGGTGAATGCTCGTCAGGGTCAGCTCGCGCGTCTCCGGATCCGGCTCGAGCACCCCGAGGTCGGTGACGACCGCCGTGACGCCGTCCCCGCGCGTCGTCAAGAAGTCCACCTCGGAGACGAACGTGCGTGTCGACTGCCTCAGCATCACGAACGTCTCGCGGCAGGCGGTCGCGATCTCCGGCGCTCCGCCCGCGCCGGGGAGGCGCACCTTCGGGTGCCCGTACTCACCGATCACGGTGCTGTTCAGGTTGCCGAAGCGGTCGATCTGTGCCGCGCCGAGAAAGCCGACGTCGATCCGTCCAGCCTGCAGCCAGTACGCGAAGATCTCCGGCACCGATACGACCGCGTCGGCGGTCTCGGCAAGTTCACCGTCGCCGATCGAGAGCGGGAGATGCTGCGGCTTGGCGCCGATCGTCCCGCTCTCGTAGACCAGCACGCAATCCGGCGCATGCGTCGAGCGCGCGAGATTCGCTGCACGGCTCGGGAGACCGATGCCGACGAAGCAGACCGTCCTGTTGACGAGCCGTCGCGCCGCGGCAACGGCCATCATCTCGTCGGCGGTCCAGCTCACGCTGTGGTCACACCGGCCTCGACAACGTGACGGTGCATCCAGTCGGCAAAGCGATCGCGGTCGCGGCTGATCCGGTCCCACTCCACATAGAACGGGTTGTCCCGATCGTAATAGCCGTGCGCATACGAAGGGTGCGCTCCACCCGGGGCGACGGCCACGGCCGTGATCACCCAGGAGGGCAGGACCGCGGCACCGGGCCGCGGCGTCAACTCGTCGACGATCTCCTCGACGGTGACGATCGAGCGCGCCGACGCGAGCACCGTCTCCTTCTGGACGCCGACGATCCCCCAGAGCTGGACGTTCCCCAACCGGTCGGCCTGCTGCGCGTGGATGATCCCGACATCAGGGCGGATGGCGGGGACCGCGGCGAGCCGCTCGCCGGTGAAGGGACAGTCGATCCACCTCACCGCGGTCCGCTGCGCAAGATCCGTTCCCGCATAGCCGCGCAGCACGCCGAAGGGAAGGTTGGCCGCGCCCGCTCCGTAGGCCGCCGCCATCCCGGCGTGGGAATGCTCCTCGAGATCGAGTGGCGCGGGCCACCGGTGCTCGACCGCATCCCGGAGCCGGTGCAGCGAGCCGACGCCCGGGTTCCCGCCCCACGAGAAAACGAGCTTGCGTGCGCAGCCCATCCCGATCATCTGGTCGTAGATGACGTCCGGAGTCATCCGCACGAGCGTCAGGTCGCGCCGACCCTGACGAATCAGCTCGTGTCCGGCGGCGTGCGGGATCAGGTGCGTGAAGCCCTCGAGCGCGACGGTGTCGCCGTCGTGAACGAGGCCCTCGACCGCCTCGTGTAATGACAGAATCTCGGCCATTCAGAACGGGAACGGATGCGACCCGCCGGTCACGGTGATCCATCGCAGCTCGGTGAACTCCTCGATCACGGCCGTCCCCCCGAAGCGTCCGAAGCCACTGTCCTTGACGCCCCCGAAAGGCATCTGTGGCTCGTCGCCGACGGGCTGATCGTTGACGTGGACGATGCCCGCGTCGATCCGCTGTGCGAGCGCGAGGCCGCGGTCGGTGTCCGCGGTGATGATCCCCGACGAGAGACCGTAGCTTGTCGCGTTCGCCCGCTCGACAGCCTCGTCGGTGCTGTCGACGACCTCGATCGCCGCGACAGGACCGAAGGTCTCGACCTTCGCGAACTCGGAGTCGGCGGGGACGTCTGCGAGCAGCGTCGCCCGGAAGCAGGCTCCGACGGCCTCTCCGCCCGCGATCACTCTGGCGCCCTTCTTCACCGCATCGTCCACTCTGTCCTTGATCGTCCCGAGCGCACTCTCGGTGATCACCGGGCCGATGATCGTGTCGGGATCCTTGGGATCGCCGGTTTTCAGGCCGTTCGTCTTCGCGGCCAGCCGGGCGATGAACTCGTCGGCAATCGGCCGCTCGACGATGATCCGTCGCGCCGACATACAGATCTGCCCCTGGTGCAGAAAGGCTCCGAACGTCGTCGCATTGACCGCATAGTCGAGGTCGGCGTCGGCGAGCACGATCAGTGGGTTCGAGCCGCCGAGCTCGAGGGTCACCCGCTTCAGCTGGCGCCCGGCGGCCTCGGCGAGCTTGCGGCCCACCGCCGTCGAGCCGGTGAAGTTCAGGCGCCGAACGGACGGGTTCTCGATCAGCTCGTCCCCGATCTCGCCCGCGTCGCCGGGCGCATGAGTGACGATGTTCAGGACGCCTGGGGGCAAACCTGCCTCGGCGAAGACCTCCCCCCACAAGAGCCCTCCAACGACCGGTGAGAGTTCGGACGGCTTCAGGACGACGGTGTTGCCGAGCGCGAGCGGTGCCGCGATCGACCGAGCGGACAGGATCAGGGCAGCGTTCCAGGGCGCGATGGCGCCGACGACCCCGACCGCCCGGCGCACGCCCATCGAGAAAGCGCCCGTGTCGGACGGGATGATCTCGCCGAGCGGCGCGTAGGCGAGAGCGGCGGCCTGCCGGAACAGGTTCGGCACGAAGTGCGTCTGGAACATGCCGAAGCCGAACGTCGACCCGGTCTCGCGCGCGAGCAGCGAGACGACCTCGTCCTGTCGGCTTTCGAGCACGTCGGCAGCCTTCAGCAGGATGCCCTGGCGCGCAGCGGGCGGAGTCTTCGTCCAACCGGCGAAGGCGGTCGCAGCCGCCTCGACGGCGCGCCTTGCGTCCTCGCGCGTTGCCGCGGGAACGTTGGCGACGACGTCGCCCGTGAAGGGATCGCGGACCTCGAACGTCTTGCCCGCGGCCGCGTCAACCCAATCGCCGCCGATGAACTGCCGCGCCTGCCGGACCTCTGACTGCGCTGTGCTCACGTTCTCTCCTCTCCTCAGCTCATGCGGAGCACGGGCTTGATGGTCATTCCGGTCTCGGCGTCGTGAGCCGCCCGGTCGATCTGGTCGAAGTCGTAGTACTTGATCATGCGTTCGACGGGGAACGTCCCACGTCGCCAGAACTCAACGAGGCGGGGCAGGAACTGGGATGGGACGCTCTCGCCCTCGACGATCCCACGCACCACGCGGCCGCCGATCAGCATCGTGTTCACGTCGAGGGAGACCTCCGTGCCGAAAGCCGGAGCGCCGACGATGCCGCAGACGCCGGTCGGTGCCAGGCAGTCGACTGAGGCGCGAAGGGCGCCCGGGGCCCCGGTCGCCTCGAGACTGAAATCGGCTCCGCCGCCAGTGAGACCTGGGATTGCCTCGACCGGGTCGTCCTCGCGCGCGTCCAGGAGGTCTGTCGCCCCGAGCTCCTGGGCGAGCGCGAGCCGAGCCTCGCGGAGATCGACGGCGACGATCGGCGTGCAGCCCGCGATCTTCGCGGCCATCACCGCAGACAACCCGACGGCGCCGGCGCCAAAAATTGCGACGCTGCTGCCCGGCGGGGGCCGCAGGACGTTGAGCACCGCACCCGCACCGGTCTGGATGCCGCAGCCGAACGGTGCGACGACGTCGAGCGGGATTCCGTCGGCGAGCCCGACGATGTTCCGCTCACGCGCGACCGAGTGCGACGCGAAGCTTGACTGGCCGAAGAAGTGCGCATGGATCCGTCTACCGTCTCGGGAGAGGGCGCTCGACCCATCGGCGGGACGCGAGGCGCCGAAATTGTGCTCGAAGAACGCGTGGCAGTACGCGCTGAGCGAGCGCGCACAGGTCGGACAGTGCCCGCACGAGTCGTAGCTCATGGCGACGCGGTCGCCGGGAGCGACGCGCGTCACCGAGGAGCCGACGGCCTCGACGACGCCAGCGCCCTCATGTCCGAGCACCGCCGGCAGCGGCACCGGGTACCACTGGTCCCTGCAGATCAGGTCGGTGTGACAGATCCCGGACGCGGCGACCTTCACGAGCACCTCGTCCTCGCGCAGCTCGCCGAGCTCGAGTTCCTGCAGCGCGAACGGGGCCCCCCTGGTCTCGACGACGGCCGCCGTGATCTTCACCGCACCCTCCTCAGACGGTAGCCGACAGGCAGCAGCTGCAGGTTGAAGCGCTCCTGCACGGTGCCCCAGACGCCACGCGGCAGAAAGAGCGCGACCGCGATGGCGATCCCACCGAGCATCACGTAGTACCAGATGCCCGTGTTCGAGACGTATGTCTGCAGCAGATAGAGGATGACCGCCCCGACAATCGGGCCCTCGAAGGTCCCGAGGCCGCCTACCAGCACCATGAAGATCATCTTCGCCGACCAGTTGACGCCGAAGATCGAGTCGGGCCCGAGCGGCGGGATCGAGAGCTGCCAGGCCAGGATCACCGTCCCGGCGGCGGTACAACCGGCGCCGGCGAGCACGAAGAGCAGTCCCTTGCCCAGCAGGACGCGCACGCCGACCGAGGCCGCCGCTTCCTCGTCGTCGCGGATCGCCTGAAGCGAGGCGCCGAGCCTGCTCCGCAGGAGCACGAAGAGGCTCACGAGCAGGACGCCGGCCGCGGCGAGGGCGGCCCAGTAGGTGTAGCGCAACCGCTGGTCAGGCGTGTAGCGCAGGTTGAACGCGAGGACTGCCGACGTTCCCGTACCGCCGCCGAGCGAGGCGTCGAGCGAGACGAGAATCGCGAAGACCTCTGCCACGACCCACATCCCGATCGCGAACGCTCCGCCGCGCAGCCACAGCATCACGGCCGCGACCGGAACGGAGATCGCCCCCCCGATCAGCGTGGCGAGCAACATCGCGGCATAGGGGTTCAGCGAGTGCTGCACCGAGAGGAAGACGACCGCGTACGCACCGATGCCTATGAACGCCTGCTGGCCCACGGAGACAAGGCCGCCGTAGCCTGCGAGTGCGTTCCACATGATTGCGAGGATCACGAGGAAGTAGAGCTGGATCAGGTTGTCGAGTGCGTACTGGCCGAGCACGAGCGGCGCGAAGGCGAGCAGAGCGATGAGCGCCGCGAGCCCGGCCGTGAACGCAGCCGAGAGACGCGTCCAGCGCTCGACCCGGAAAGCGGCGCTCGGCACCTCGACGGCGTGCCCGGTCACGCCTCCGCCCTCCGAGGGAGCACGCGTAGCCCTCCTCCCTGGAGCACGGCGCGGAGGATCAACACGGTCAGGAAGACGAGGTGGCCGCCGAGCGCGAAGTACTGGACGTTGATCTGCGCCCCGATCGTCTGAGCGACCCCGAGCACGATCCCGCCGACGAGCGTGCCCCAGAGCGATCCGATCCCGCCGATCACCACTGCTTCGAACGCGTAGATCAGCTGCGCCGCGCCGGAGAACGGGTCGAAGGCAGACCGCATTGCGTAGAACACGCCCGCGAGAGCGGCCGTAGCGGCGGCGATTGCAGTGGCGCGCGCATACACGGCCCTTGCATTGACGCCCATCAGTTCGGCAGTGTCAGGATCGGCCGCGGTCGCCCGCAGCTCGCGACCGAACTGCGTCCGCCGCAACAGGAGCTGCAGGCTGCCGAGCACGACGACCGCGACTGCGAGGATCAAGACGTCGAACCAGGGGATCGTCAGGCTGCTCGAGACCCGCCAGCTCGCCGAGCCGATCGCGCCGGCTGGAAGCGAGTGGACGTCGGGTGAGAAGAAATACTGGAGGAGATTGCCGATCACGATCAGCAGGCCGAAGGTCGTCAGCAGCGGCACGAGCTCGCCCGCGCGCAGGCTCCGCTCGAGCATCGTGCGCTGCAGCACCCAGCCGGCGACCAGCGCACCGGGCAGCACGGGCACGAGCGCCAGGTAGGCCGAGACGTGGAGATGGTCGACAAGCAGGAACGCCATGTATGCGCCAACGAGCGCGAATGAGCCGTGCGCCAGATTGATGATCCGCATCACGCCGAACGTCAGCGAGAGGCCGGTTGCGAGGAGCGCGTACACGCCGCCGAGCAGGATCCCGTGGACGATCGCGTTGATCCAGCTCATGCGGCCGTTCCCTGCGAAAGCCCGAAGTACGCGCTCGTGACCTCCTCGCGACCGAGGTCGCCGGCCGCCCCCTCAAGCACGACCCTGCCCTCGAGCATGCAGACGACGCGCGAGGCGACCGCGAGCGCGCGTCCGAGGTCCTGTTCGACGAGCAGGATCGTCGTGCCCGATTCGATCAGCATCTCGAGCGAGCGGTAGACATCCTCGACGACGAGCGGGGCGAGGCCGAGCGATACCTCGTCGAGAAGCAGCAGGCTCGGGTTCGTCATCAGCGAACGGCCGATCGCCGTGATCTGCTGCTCGCCGCCCGAGAGGCTGGCCGCGCGGCGCTTGCGCAGCGGCTGGAGCAGCGGGAACGCCTCGAGCACCGTGGCGGTGTTCCAGCGACCGGACCGGCCGGCGCCGCCCGCGACCCGGAGGTTCTCCTCGACCGTCAGCTCCGGGAACAGCCGCCGTCCCTCCGGCACGAGTGCGATCCCCCGGCGCACACGCTGGTGCGCCGGGATGTGGGTGACATCGACTCCGGCGAAGACGATGCGCCCGCCGTTGGCCCGGTGCGCCCCGGCGATCGTCCGGAGCAGCGTCGTCTTGCCGGCACCGTTCGCGCCGACGAGCGCGACGGTCGCCCCCTCCTCCAGCTCGAGCGAGACCTCGTGCACAGCCTGCAGCAGACCGTGCCGTGCGTCGATCCGCTCGACCAAAAGCAGGCTCACGCAACGGCCCGTCCGAGATACGCATCGATCACTTTCGCGTCCTGCATCACGGCGCCCGGTGCGCCGTCCGCGATCACCCGCCCCTGATCCATGCAGACGAGCCGCTGGATCGACCGAACGAGAACGTGGACGATGTGCTCGATCCAGACGACGGCGATCTCCCGTCCCCGCACCTCGGTGATCGTGGCGAGCAGCTCGTCGGCTTCGGCGTCGGTGAGTCCTGCACCGATCTCGTCGAGGAGCAGGACGGCCGGCTCGGTGGCGAGGGCACGTGCAAGCTCGAGACGCTTGCGCGAGAGCAGGCCGAGGCTCTCGGCGCGGCGGTTCGCGAGCTCGGTCAGCCCGCAGACCTCGAGGGCATCGATGCACCGGTCGTAGGCCTGTCTGCCGCGCCGGCCCCCGCCGGTCGCCCCGCCGACGAGCACGTTCTCGAAGACCGTCATGTTTCCGAACGGCCTCGGCACCTGGTGAGCGCGGCCGATCCCGAGCCGGCAACGCTTCGCTGCGCCGACCGAGGTGACGTCGACCCCGCGCAGCTCGACTCGCCCCCCGTCGGGGCGGACAGACCCGGCCAGGACGTTCAGCAACGTCGTCTTCCCGGCGCCGTTCGGGCCGACGATGCCGACCGCCTCGCCGGGCCGGACCGCGAAGTCGACGCCATCGAGCACGAGGAGTGCGCCAAAGCGCCTGCGCACCCCGACGGCGGCGACGATGGGCTCCATCTCGTCGGGCCCGCTCCGCCTAGCTGTACGCCTTGAGCTTCCCGCCGATCGGGATCTTCGGATCGTCCGAGTGCTCGCAGATCACGAAGTCCACTTTGAACTTCCCGCGAACCTTCCGCCACTGCCCGCCCGGAATCGGCGTCGGCACGACGTTGAACGGCACGCCGGCGCGCTTCTTGCTCCAGTCGAGGACGCCGACGGGCGTCTCCACCTTGACCGTCTTCATCGCGTTCGCCACCGCGTTCTTGTTCTTGGGACTGCCGCTCGCCTTCAGGGCCGCAGCGGCGACGTCGAAGAGCGCAAGGCTCGGTCCCGCCTGCTGATTCCACTGCTTGCCGCTCCGCCGGGTGTAGCCGGCCGCGAGCTGCTTCGACCGGACCCCTGTGAGGGAGGACTTGTACGGCCACGTCGGGTGCCAGTAGCAGGCGCTCGCGAGGCCGTAGCCGAGCGAACCGAGCGCTGTCACCTGCGACGGGAACAGGCCTGTCTTGGCGATCTGCGCGATCTTCACCTGCTTCGTCAGGCCCTGCTGAGCTGCCTGTCGCCAGAATGTCGCGAAGTCTGGAGGGATCGGGAACGTGTTGAAGATCTGAACGCCCTCCGACTTGAATTTCGCAATCTGGGCGGAGTAGTCGTTCGTGCCGTCCTGGTAGGCGCCCGGATCGACGATCGTGTAGCCGGCCTTCTGCAGCAGCGGCCCAAGTGCCGCCCGGATCGCATTGCCGTCTGCGTCGTTCGGCCACATGACGCCGACCTTCTTGTTCGTCTTCACCTGTCGCCACAGATGCGAGTAGGCCTTGTAGAAGTCCTCGACGCCGAAACAGAAGTGGTAGCCGTAGCGGAACGGCGACTTGCTCGGGTCCTTCGCTCCCCGTCCGAAGTACCACGCCTCCCACGGAACGACCGTCGTGATGTACGGAACGCCCGCCGCTTCGCAGGCGTCGGCCACTGGGTTGACTGTCTCGGGCGTTGACGTCGCCAGCATCAGGTCGACGTTCTGGCCGTGGATGAGCTCGTTCGCGACTTGGGCAGCGTGCGCGGGGGCCGACTGGCTGTCGCGGTTGATGATCTGGACCGAGTAATGCTTCCCACCTATCCTGAGCCCTTTCGCGAACGCGGTGCGCGCAAGGGAGAGGACATACGGATCGGGCTCGCCGAAACCTGCGGTCGCGCCCGTGATCGGGCTGACGAACCCGATCTTGATCGTGGTGCTCGCCTCGTGCGATCCGGGCCGGGCCCAGCTGGGCTCCGCCAAAGCTCCGGAGACGGCAATGCCGCCGGCCCCCACGCCCGCCCGCTTCAGCAGCTCACCTCTCGAGATTCTCCGCATTCCGGACTGGTCAGTCATCGATCCTCCTCGAAGGCTCGCCACCTACCCGGGTGGTGTGGCGGCCGGACGACGCTACGTCCGTGCTTGTCCGCTTGTCAAGATGCTGTTCTAATATTCGGAACGTGTCTGAGCTCCGTTCGCCCGGCCCTGGCCACTCGCAATCCCTCGAGCGCGGCCTCGCGATCCTCTCGGCTTTTCGCTCGGGTCGACCCCTCCTCGGCGTCAGCGAGCTGGGCCGCGACATCGGCCTGAGCAGAAGCACGACCCACCGCTACGTCTCGACGCTCAGAGCCCTCGGGTACCTCCACCAGGACGGAGCGACGAAGAAGTATCGCCTCGGTCCGCGCGTGCTCGATCTCGGCTTCTCCGCCATCAACTCAATGGAGTTGCGCGAGTTGGCCGCCCCCCATCTCCGGCAGTTGAGCGACGAGACTGGCTACACGGTCAACATGGCCATCCTTGACGAGCTCGACGTCGTGTACGTCGAGCGCTGCCGCAGTGCGCGCCCCGGCCAGCGCGAGATCGACTTGAATCTCCACGTCGGCGCCAGGCTGCCCGCATACTGCACCTCGCTCGGCAAGGTACTGCTCGCATACCTTCCCGCTGAGGAGCAGTTCGCGAGCCTCGCGAAGATCGAGTTCAGCCGCCGCGGGCCGAACACCCTCACCTCGCAGACCACGTTCGCGGCGGAGCTGAAGCGCGTCCGGGAGGCCGGTTTCGCAATCAACAACGAGGAGCTCGCGTACGGGCTGCGATCGATCGCGGCGCCTGTGCTTGCCCACGACGGGAACGCGGCGGCGGCGATCAACCTCGCGGTCCATAGCTCCATGGTCTCGATGGAGACGCTCGTGGCTGGGCTGAGCTCGACGCTCAGGCGGGCAGCCGACGACATCTCGGCACGGCTCGGCTACCGCCCCCACCGCTAGGAGATGCGGGCGTTTTCGGTATGGCCTTCAGCTCGAGTACGGACAACGAGCGACACACGGTAGAGGCCTGGCGCGGACGCGGGTCGTGCCGACAAAGGACCGCTCGTTGCCCCTGCGTGGTCGCGACGACATCCTCGCATGGTGGTTGGGGCCGGGCGGGCGCCGGAACACCGAACGGGAGCCCAGGAGAAACGCCCCGCCGCTGACCGCTGCCCGTCAGCCCCAGACCTCGTTCGCGGTCTCGACGATCAGGCGCAGCTTCGCCCACTGCTGCTCCTGCGTGAGCTCGTTCCCTTCGACAGTCGAGGAGAAGCCGCATTGCGGCGAGAGGCAGAGCTGCTCGAGGTCGACGTATCGAGCGGCCTCCCCGATGCGCCGCTTCAGTTCATCCTTCGACTCGAGCTCGCCCTGCTTGGTGGTCACGAGTCCGAGCACGACATGCTTTCCCTTCGGCAGGAGTCGCAGCGGCTCGAAACCGCCCGAGCGTGCGTCGTCCCACTCCATGAAGAAGCCATCGACCTCGAGCTCGTTGAAGAGCGCCTCGGCCACGAAGTCATAGCCCCCGGACGCCGCCCAGGACGAGCGGAAGTTGCCGCGGCACATGTGCGTCGTCACTGCCATCCCCTCGGGCCGGTGGGCCAGCGCTTCGTTGATGTGGTGGATGTACTCCACATGCTGGTGCTCAGGGTCGCCGCCGATCGCCGCGACGTACTGGCGCTGACGCGGGTCGTTCATGTACGCGAGGCTCGTATCGTCGAACTGGAGATACGTGCAGCCGAGTTCGCCGAGCCGCCTGACCTGCTCTGCGTACGCTGCGGTCAGGTCGCCCCAGAATGAATCGAGGTCCGGGTACACGCTTGGATCGATCGCCGCCTTGCCGCCGCGGTAGTGGACCATGCTCGGCGAGGGGATGGTCAGCTTCGGGACGCGCTTGGTCACCTGCTGGAGGAACGAGAACGCGTCGCCGAAGATCGTCTTCGAGACTCCGAGCGTGCCGTCGATGTGGAGCGCCGCCGGCGTGAACTCGAGCTCGCCTCTCTCGTTGTAGAACTTGACCGCGATCTCGCCGGCCTCCTTGGTAACGCCGTCCAGCTGGTAGATGAAGTCCATGTGCCAGGAAGCTCGGCGGAACTCGCCGTCGGTCGTGGACTGCAGTCCGACCTCCTCCTGTTTGCGGACGACGCGGCGAATCGCCTCGTCCTCGATCAGGCGGAGCTCTTCGGCCTCGATACGACCGGCGCCGTAGTCCTCGCGCGCGCGCAGGAGCTGCGGCGGTCGGAGCAGCGATCCGACGTGGTCGGCGCGGAAGGGCGGCGACGTCCGGAGAGCCATCGGAGCGCGACCTTAGCGTGCGGCGGAAACGCTCGAGGAGGGTGAGGCTCACCGGAGTCGCCAGACAGTCGAGCGAGTCAAGCGACGCCGTGAGCGGCGCGCCGGAAGGCAGAGGATCGGCCCCGGTCGCGGGCTGACCGGCTCGGTCCGGCCCGGCGAGACGGCGGCGGGTTCGCCTCTTGATCGTCGGACGCTTCAGGTGCCACGGTTCCGGCCTCGTTCCGGTCCTGGGCCCTGCCGATGGGGATCGTCGCTACCCTCGTCGGCATGAGGCTTCGGGCCAGTTGCGGCATGGCATTGATCGCGGTCTCCGCAGTCACGCCAGCCGCGCTCGCCAGCTCTTTTCCGCGCTTCGGCTCCCAGTGCTCGCGAGCCGATTTCATCAGCAGCGGGCTGATCGTACGTGCGGAGCTCTGCCGGGCGAGCTCCGCCGGCGGTCGTGCAGTCGTCGTCCTGCACGGCTGTGGCGGGTTTTCGACCTTCGACCACCGCCTCGTCAGCGAGCTGCCGCACTACGGTATCTCGACGCTTGACGTCGACTACTTCGGGCCGACCCCATCGCCGCGACGCAGAGGCTTCTGCGGGGGCGCCCGGTGGCGAGGGGGTGATCCGTTTCCCGTCTGGGTGAGGGCGGCCAGGGATGCGGCCGCGGCTTTGCGAGCCACCAGGGGCGTCGACCCGAGCGGGGTCGGCGTGGTCGGCTGGTCGCTCGGCGGCGGCGTGGCGCTCGCCGCGGCGCAGGGCCTGAAAGGGCTGCGTCCCTTTGACGCGGTCGCCGGATTCTCGACCGGCGGGTTCGGCGACAGCTCCCCCCGCTCGATCGAACTTCCACCGACGATTCTCCTGTCGGCCGGCCGCACCGACGCAATTCCGCTCGCAGAGACGCTCCCGCTCTACCGTGCGATCCGTCGGGCGCATATACCGAGCGCCCTGTTCGTTTATCCTCGGGGCTCACACGAGTGGCCTCACAGCCAAGGAACAATCGGTATCAAGCAGGCGGCGCTGTTCCTGCGTCGGTTCCTCCGCTAGGGGCACGGCAGTCGGCACGGCGGTCGGATACGTGAGACTGTTCGGCCTTCGGATTGGCGACGCTTGGCAAGGAGAAGCACAGTTCGTGAAGGATCACCACCTCTGACCTGGCGCCTGGCTCTCACAGCGATCATCGCTTCGAGTGCCTACGGGACGCTGGCAGGCACCGCGGCCGCGCGCGTGGAGCCGCCCCCGCAGCCAATCAAGGTTCTGATCGTTCCGAGCCTGCCGTTCAGCGAGCTGCGTCAGCTCGGGCGTGAAGGAGCCGTCGGCCTCCTCGTACCCGGGGTCGGGCCGACCACGAACCGGCGGCAGGCGCTCGCGTCCCTCGTTCGCGGCGAGCTCGAGAATGCCCGCCTCGGAGGAGTGCCGAACGGCCCCGTGCTGATCTCAACGTCCGCTGCGGACGCCATTCCGAGGCGCCGGCCGCTGATCGTCGTGTCGCTGCCGCCACGCGGCCGGCCGGGTCTGAACGATCGCCGGTACCCGATGGCGGTGCTCGGCTACGGCTATCACGGGCTTCTGGTTTCGCCGACCACGAGGATCCCGGGGTTGGTGTCGATGGTCGACATCGCACCGACGGCTCTCGGCCGCGCACGCGGCGGCCTGACGTCGAAGCCCACAGAATCTGCCGGGCTCGCCGTGCGACGGCTCGACCGGCAGATCTCTGCGAACAACACGCTCAAGCTGCCGGCGCTCCTGGTCGTCGGGCTGGTCGTCGCCCTGCTCGGAGTGGCGCGACCGAGGGCGGCGCTCTCGGCTCTGCCGGTCGCGCTTGCCACGAACATCGTCCTGGGTGCGGCGGGGATCACGAACGTCGCCGTCATGCTCGTGGGGCTTGCAGCTTGCACGGCCGCGGGCGGCCTTACACTCGCCCGGGTCCTGAAGTCGGAGCTGCTCCTCCTCGCCCTCTTCGTCCTGCTGCTCCTCGGCTGTGCTGCAACGATGGCGTTCGAACCGGAGTGGTTCGCCGTCGCGCCGCTCGGACCGACCCAGAATTCGCGCTTCTACGGCGTCGGCAACCAGATCGAGACCCTGCTCCTGGCGCCGGTTCTGGCCGGGGCAGTGCTCGCCGCCCGGCGGTTCGGCGTGGTCGGCTACATCGGCTTCGCCCTGCTCGCACTCGTCACCGTCGCGGACAACAACTTCGGCTCCGACGGCGGCGGCGCGGTCGTGCTCGGTGTCGGCTTCGCCGTCCTCGGCGCGCGCCTCGCCCGGCTTCGAGCCCGCGGGGTGGCGGTCTCGCTGCTCGCCAGCGCCGCGGTCGTCGGCGCGCTCGTCCGGTACGACCTCCATCAGAGCCGGCCCGACCATCTCCGGAGCGCGTTCTCCGGAGGAATCGGCGGTCTACTCGCAGTTGCCCGGAACCGCATCCCGCTTGCGTACGAGCCCGCCTTCGATCAGTGGTACCTCGTTGGGCCCGCGGCGCTTGGCTTCGCGATCGCCACATTTGCCGTCCTGCGCACAGCCCGGTCGAGGCTGCAGCGCGACCTCGTCCTCGTCGCCGTCGTCTCCGTCCTGACATCGCTCATCGTGAACGATTCGGCTGCGTACGTGTTGATCGGCGGAATCGCCGTGCTTGCAGCAGCCGGCCGCCCGATGCTGCCGGAGCCGGGAGCGCGAAGGGTTGCGTTTGCGCGTGTACCGCTGGGCCGTCCGGCGACGGAAGTCGTCGGCCCGGCGAGCACACTCGGACCGCTTCGCCACGCTGACCCGGAGAAGCTCTGATCCGCGCCCGCCGGGACGGCCCTCAGCCGCTGGCCGCCGACGCTACACGCAGCTAATCCGGGCTCAACGTCGGATTAACACTGCCTTCGTAGGCTCGGCCTTCTTGCGGGCGCTGAGGGTGCTTCTCGTCTCGTTCTACTTTCCGCCGGCCGGTGGGGGCGGCGTGCAGCGCTCACTGAGATTCGCGGACCATCTCGCGCGCAGTGGGGTCGACGTCCACGTGCTCGCGCCGGATGATCCGCGCTGGCTCCACCGCGACGAGGACCTGGCCCCACCGAAGGGCGTCGTTGTCCACCGGGCGCGCTACGTCGGGCCGCGCGGGATGCGACCGGCGGAGGAGCTCTACGGGCGGACGGGTGTCGATCGACTCGTCCGGCGTGCGGCACTGACTCCGCGGCGGCTCCTGATTCCGGACGAGAACGTCAGCTGGCTCGCAACTGCGGCACCGTGCGCGATCAGGATCGCTCGGCGCGAGAAGATCGACGTCGTGGTGACGAGCTCGCCGCCGTCGTCCGTCCACCTGATCGGACCGGCGATCAAGCGGCTGACGTCAGCGCGGTGGATCGCCGATCTCCGCGACTCGATCGTCGCGAAGCAGGACCGTCGCTTCGAGAGGCTCGCGGTCCGGGTCAAGGAGCACGGAAACGTTCTGGTCGCGCGGGCGGTGGCGCGCTGGGCCGACGCGATCGTCGGTGTGACCGATTCGATCGGTGATGAGATGAGGGCGCTGGGAGCCAGAGGGCGCATCGCCACGATTCCCAACGGTTGCGACTTCGACGAGTTCGAGGAGCTCGACTACACCGTGAGCAACCGGTTCCGGATCACCCACACGGGCAGCTTTTTCGGACGTCGATCGTGTCGCGCATTCCTCGAGGCGTTCGCTCAGACCGATCCCGCCGCGGTCGTCCGCTTCGTCGGAGACTTTTGCGCCGAGGACGTCGAATGGGCCGAGACCCTCGGGCTGGGCGATCGGCTCGAGCTGCACGGATTCGCCCCCCACCATCGCGCTCTCGCGATGCAGCGGGACAGTGAAGCGCTTCTGTTGCTGCTTCCGGAGATCGGCGCGCGCGGGAAGGACGTGCCGTCCGGCAAGCTGTTCGAGTACCTCGCGGCGGAGCGGCCGATTCTGGCGGCCGTGCCGCCCGACGGGACGGCAGCGGCCCTCGTCGAGTCCGCTCGAGCCGGCCGCGTCGTCGCACCGAACGACGTCAGCGCGATGAAGAACGAGCTGGACGAGATGGTGCGACGCTGGCGAGCAGGCTCGCTGGATCGCCCGCGACTTCCGGTCGAGTGGCGGGAGCGGCTCTCCCGCGAGACCCGGACGCGCGAGCTATTCAGCCTCCTCCAGGCGGTGTCCTCGCTGAACGGCAACTGACGCGGCGCCGCCGAGTGGCGGGGCAGGTCGACCCGGCGGGCGCTGGGGAGTGCGGTGGGTTCGCGGGGATCGCGGCGCTCGTCCGCGCGCCGACAGGAGATAGTCTGCGGCCGTGCACCGGCGCCTTGTGCTCGCGCTCGCGGCCCTCGCCCTCGCCCTCTCCTCGTCGAGCCCGGCCTTGGCGATCCGCCTGCCCGGGTTCCGCTCGCCGTCGGGGAACATCAGGTGTCTGTCCCTCCCGGGCGGCCCCCGGCCCGATCGGCTGCTCTGTACGATCGCCCGGGCGATCTACGCCAGGAGGCTCGAGTCCCGGTGCATGGATACCCCGATCGCACTCGACTGGCACGGCTTCTTGCTCGACGCCGCCCGCAGGGGCACTGTCAACTGCTCCGGGGGAATCCTCTACAACCCTGACACGCAGCGCCCCCGCTTCGTGACCCTGGCGTACGGGAAGCGCTGGCGGCAAGGCGTGTTCACGTGCTGGTCCCGCGTCACCGGAGTCACGTGCCGGAACGAGCGTGGTCACGGGCTGTTCGTCGCGCGGCAGGGGTGGCGGACGTGGTAGTACCGTGACGAGACGCCGCGGCTGCGAGCCGGTCGCAACGGGTATCCCCTCTCGACGCGCGGGGCCGGGCTTGGCCTCAATCGCCGTTCGGCCACCAATGCGGCCCCTTGCCCCGGCGGGCCGGCACCGCGGCTTGGAGGAGCGGCTGGAACCGAAGGTCGCTCCGTTGCCGCGAACCGAGCTGACATCAAGACACCCGCGGGGCGAGAAGGAGTAGCCGGATGAGCTGGACGAGCTACGACGAGATGTGCGCCGCCCACCGCTGGGATGTGCCGCCGCGCTACAACATCGCCGCGGACGTGTGCGAGAAGCATGCGCGGCACAAGCAGGCGATGATCTGGGAGAGCTTCGACGGCTCCGTACGGACGCTCGACTGGGGGGAGCTCCAGGACCTCGCGAACCAGGCGGCCCACACCCTGGCGGCGCGCGGCGTCGGGCCTGGAGACCGGGTCGCGGTCGTCCTGCCGGCGACCCCGGAGGCCGCGGCAACCTTCTTCGGCGTCTGGAAGCTCGGCGCGATCCTGCTCTCGATGTCGGTGCTGTACGGCGACGACGGGATCCGGCATCGCCTCGCCGACTCCGAGGCGAGGCTCCTCGTCACAGACGCAGCGAACGCCCCGCGATTCGACCGGCCGTGGGCACCGGAGGTGCTCGTGCTCGGGCCGGACACGCTCGGCGGCGCGCCAACCGACTTCATCGGCACAGCCTCCTCTGCCGAGGACGCGGCGCAGCTCTACTACACGTCGGGCACCACCGGCCCGGCGAAGGGGATCGTCCACGCTCACCGGTACATCCTGGCCCACGAGGAATTCGTGTACTGCCACGAGGTCGAAGACGGTGAGCGCTTTCACGGGATGGGCGAATGGGCCTGGGCTGCAGGGATCGCGCCCCTGCTCGGCCCGTGGCGGCTCGGCGCCGTCCAATGCGTCTACCGCCGGGAAGGCGGATTCGACCCGCACAAGCAGCTCGACTTCCTGAGCCGCCACCGGGTGACGAACGTGTTCACGACGCCGACCGCGATGCGCGCGATGATGGCGATCGATGACGCTGCGACGCGCTATCCGCAGGCTTTCCGCAGGGTCTGTTCGGCGGGCGAGCCGCTGAACCCGGAGGCGATCCGCTGGTTTCGCGACCAGTACGGGGTCACCGTGCTCGACTACTACGGGCTCACCGAGTCGTACCCGCTGGTGGCGAACTATCCGTTCGTCGAGGTACGCGACGGGTCGATGGGCAAGCCGATGCCGGGCTGGGACGTGCAGATCCTCGACGAGGATGACCGGCCGGTCGAGCCCGGCGAGCGGGGCGAGATCTGCCTCCGCGCACGCTCGAATCCCCACTATCCGCTCGGCTACTGGCGGAACGAGGAGGCGGGCCGGGAGACGTTCGGCGGGGAGGGGTTTCGTACGAGAGACGCCGCCCTCAAGGACGAGGACGGCTACTACTGGTACGTGGGCCGGGCGGACGACGTGATCATCGCCGCCGGGTACCGGATCGGCCCGTTCGAGGTCGAGTCCGCCTGCCTCGAGCATCCCGCAGTCCGCGAGGCCGCGGCGGTCGCCTCACCCGACGACCTGCGCGGCAACGTGGTCAAGGCGTTCATCGTCCTCGCGAACGGACACCTACCCTCGGACGAGCTCGCCGCCGAGATCAAGGACTTCGTCCGCAAGCGACTCTCGGCGTACGCCTATCCCCGCCAGCTCGAGTTCGTCCCCGACCTCCCGAAGACGCTCACGGGCAAGATCCGCCGCATCGAGCTCCGCCGTCTCGAGCTCGACCGTGCCGCCGCCCGTGCCGACCCATGACCGGTCCGGCTAGACGTGCACCTCCGCGCGGGTGCGGTGCCAGTCGCGCGGCTGGGCTCCGACCTGCTCGAGAATCGTCTCGAGCATCGCGAAGGACGAGAGGACGTGCTCGCGCGCGAGCGTCCGCGCGCCGGCGGCGCTTCCGGCCGTCAGCGCCTGGAGGATCGCCTGATGCTGACGGTCGTTCGTGAGATAGAGGCCGTCGATCGAGTGGTCGCCCGGCGCCCAGACCGCAGGCCCCGAGAAGTTCCGGCGTGCGCTCTTCGCCAGCCGCTCGACGAGCGGCGCGTCGGCGACTCGGTAGATCACGTCGTGGAAGGCGTGGTTTGCGCGTACCCAGTCGCCCATGACCGAACGCCGCTCCTCACCCGGCTCGCGCGAACGCAGCTCCTGGCTCAAGCGCGAGAAGCGCTCCTGCGCACTCCTCAGGTCGGCGAGATCGTCCGCGGTCATGCGGTCGGCGGCGAGCGCGGTCGCGAGACTCTCGAGCTCGGCGCGGACGAGAAATGCCTCGTGCAGCTCCTGGCGCGAGACGGTTCTGACGCTGACGCCGCGGTTCGGGTGGAAGTCGACGAGGCCCAGTGCGGCCAGCCGGCGGAGCGCCTCGCGGATCGGCGTCCGCGAGACCTTGAACTGCTCGGACAGCTGCTCCTGGCGGAGGATGCTCCCGGGCGCGATCTCCCCGGAGACGATCGCCTCCTCGATCACCAGTGCGATGTCGTCTGCCTTCGTGCTGTCGAGGCTCATCCGGCCGCGCTCACACCTCTGCCGCCTCGAACTGCGCCTCCTCGGTCGAGCCGCTGAGGGCGAGCGTCGACGACTGGCCGCCGCTCAGCGTCGCCATCACCTGATCGAAGTACCCTGCCCCGACCTCGCGCTGGTGGCGGGTGGCGGTATAGCCGTCGACCTCCAGCTCGAACTCCCGCTCCTGCAGGCGAACATAGGCGCTCATGCCCTCGGCGGCGTAGCCGCGGGCCAGTTCGAACATCCCCGCGTTCAGCGAGTGGAAGCCCGCCAGCGTGATGAACTGGAAGCGGTAGCCGAGCGCGGCGAGCTCGTCCTGGAAGCGTGCGATCTCGTCGTCTGCCAAGGCCTGTTTCCAGTTGAACGACGGTGAGCAGTTGTACGCGAGGAGCTTGCCGCGGAAGCGCTCGTGGATCGCTTGGGCGAACGCGCGCGCCTCGCCGAGATCAGGCGTCGAAGTCTCGAACCAGAGGACGTCGGCGTAGGGAGCGTAGGCAAGCGACCGCGCGATCGCCGCGTCGAGGCCGTCCCTCACCCGGAAGAAGCCCTCCGGCGTCCGCTCGCCGGTCGAGAACATTGCGTCCGCCTCGTCGATGTCGCTCGTGAGCAGTCTCGCGCTGAGGGCATCGGTCCTCGCCACCAGAACGGTCGGAACGTCGAGCACGTCCGCGGCGAGCCGCGCCGCCATCAGCGTCCGCAGGAACTGACTGGTGGGGACGAGCACCTTCCCGCCCAGATGGCCGCACTTCTTCTCCGAGGCGAGCTGGTCCTCGAAGTGGACGCCGGCTGCGCCTGCCTCGATCATCGACTTCATCAGCTCATAGGCGTTCAGCGGCCCGCCGAAACCCGCCTCGGCATCGGCGACGATCGGCGCCAGCCAGTCCGTGCCGTTCCGGCCTTCCGACCAGTCGATCTGATCTGCACGCAGCAGCGCGTTGTTGAGGCGCCGGACAAGCGCGGGCGCGCTGTTTGCCGGGTACAGGCTCTGGTCCGGATACGTGTGGCCGCCGACATTCGCGTCCGCGGCGACCTGCCAGCCCGAGAGGTAGATCGCCTCCAAGCCCGCACGAATCATCTGGACCGCCTGGCCGCCCGAGAGCGCGCCGAGGGCGGCCACGTGCTCCGGGCCGCGGAGCAGCGTCCAGAGCCGCTCCGCCCCGCGGCGGGCGAGGGTCTGCTCCGGCACGACCGAGCCACGGAGCCGGACGACGGCTTCCGGCCCGTACGTGCGCCGGGTCCCGCGCCAGCGGGGATCCGTTGCCCACCGGTCCCCGAGCTCCTCGGACTCGAGCGCGATCCGCTCGTCCCTAGTCATTGTCGTGATCCCGCTCGCAAAACTCCGGGCACGTGCACTGGGCGGTCTCGGCCCGGCAGGGGGCAGAGGGCGGGCGCTGCTCGAAATTCAACGGCGCGGCAGCAGGCGACTTGTGGACCTCAACGAGGGGCGGGCTCACCAGCGTGCTCGACATCCGACTTGTCCTTTCTGGAGTCCAGGATCCTTGTCTTCGGATCCTAGAATGACCGCACTGGGCTGTCAACAGGCGTCTAGGGGACGATTCTGGACTGGATTGGATCCGAATTGATCGCCAGTGGACCCCAAGTCGCGCGCGATCGGCTAGCTCGGAGGTCGCGGCGGCCGCGGCGGCCGTGTTGCTCAGCTCCGCCGCGCGTACCGGAGATCGAGGCTGTCGGAGCGTCCCGACCAGCGCAGCCGCAGCCGCCAGCACCCGGGCGTCGGCAGATTGACGATCGACGGGCCCGGCCCTCCCTGCACCGCCCGCGTGATGGGCCGACCGAGTCTGCGCCGTCCGATCATCCTCTGCGCGCTGATCCGCAGAGCGGACAGCGGCCGCACGGAGGCTCGCGCGACCCAGAGGATCTTGTTGTTTCGCGTCGGGGACGGCGGCGAGAGCAGTGGGTACCCGAAGACGAGGGCGGCGATCTTGCCCGATCGGCCGAGCACGTGCGGCAGGCGCGGCTGCGGGTCGGAGAATCCAGCGCGGGCCCAGACCGGCAGCACGCCCAGGTGCACGTCGGCTCGGCAGGCGCGACCGGCGCCCGCTCGCGCCTGCGCCGCTCCCGGCGCAACCGACAGAGCAGCCGCGCAGACGAGGGCGGCGATCGCTCGTACGGCTCTCATTGCGCCACTCATCTTGACACCGAACTCTCAGCCGAGTCCCAGCCAACTCCGAGGCCGCAGCGCGACGCTGGCACGAGTGACAACGACACACGAAAGAAACGAGATGAACATTGCAAAGAGGTGGATCGTCGCCATGGTGCTCGCCGGCTCGCTCGCGGGCGGGGCTCTCGGCGCGACGGTCCTGAGCTCGGCGAGCGGTAGCGCCGCCACCGGAACCTCGACCACGTCGACCAACGGCTCGAGTAGCGCACCGGGTGGGAAGTTCACGCCGAACGAGAACGCGTCCCACGAGGCCGGCGAGAGTGCACAGCGGGAGGCACAGGAAGACGCCGGTCAGTTCCCGACCGTGCCGTAGTGCCCGCCGGGTGGGCCGGCTGTCGCGCCGGCCCACCCGCCCGGATCTTCAGGCTGCGCGCGGGCGGCCCGTCGTCCTGCGCACGACGAGCTCCGGCAGCAGACGGTGGTTCACGGCCGTCGTCCGCCCGCCGTCGATCCGGTCGACGAGTCCCTGCATCGCGAGCCGGCCCATCTCTGCACACGGCTGGTTCACCGTTGTGAGGGAGACGTGGTGGAGCCCCGCGAGGAACGTGTTGTCGTAGCCGACGAGCGAGACGTCCTCCGGGATCGTGAGGCCGCCATCCTCAAGCCGGTCGATCGCCCCGGCGGCGACGAGATCGTTCGCCGCGAAGATCGCGGTCGGGAGGTCGCCGTCGGCGAGCAGCCGCGAGGCGGCGCGCGCCCCGGCGGCGTCCGTGTAGTCGCCGGCGAGGACGCGGATGTCCCGCTCGAACCCGAACCGCCGCATCGCATACTCGTAGCCCGAGCGCCGCGCCGAGGCGCCGGCGCCGCGGCCGCCGTCGATGTGGAGGATGTGGCGGTGGCCGAGCTCGGCGAGGTGGCGGACGACGAGCAGTGCCCCCGCCCGCTCGTCGTTCACGATCGTGTCGACGCGGGGCGAGCGGACGGGCCGACCGACGACGACGACCGGAACCACGGCCGCTGCCGCCTCGATCCCCCGCGCGGGCAGCCTCGGGCCGACGAGGATCAGCCCGTCGGTTCGCATCTCGAGGAACGCGTCCACCGTCGCCTCCTCCCCCCGCGGCCGCCGGCCAGCCGTCCCGATCACGATCCGGTAGTCGAGCTCCGCTGCGAGCGTGTCCACGCCGTCCATGATTCCCGCGTAGAAGGGGTTGTGCAGCTCGTTCAGGAGCACGCCGATCGTGCGCGTGCGCCGGCTGGCGAGCTGGCGGGCGATCGCATTCGGTCGGTACTTGAGCCTCGCGGCTGCGGCCAGGACCTTCTCGCGCGACCTCGGGCTCACCTTCGGGCTGTCGCGCATGACGAGGGAGACGAGCGCGCGGGAGACGCCGGCCGCGCGGGCCACATCCTCCATTCTCGCCTGTGTCGCCTGCGTCCTTGACATTCGCCCGAAAGGATCCGATAATCCCGCCGTTGTTAGAGCGCTCTAACGTTTAGAGCGCTCCAATTGTAAGCGAAGGAAACGCCAGAGGGAGGTGCTGCTGCGCCAGCGGAAGCCCGAGTCGCCGCCCAGTGGATTCCGACGAAGGAAGGTGGGAAATGAACGAGCCTGACCAGGCCGAACCGCGTCCCGAGACCGCGCTGAACCGGCGCGAAGTCCTGATCAAGGGCGGCCTTGCCACCGCCGGGGCGGCGTTCCTGGGCGCGCCCCTCGCCGCGAGCGCTGCCGTCGAGCGGGGCGCCCGCGGGCCGCGCTCGCTGAAGATCGCCGTGATTACGCACGGCGCCGGAGACGCGTTCTGGTCGGTCGCCCACAAGGGCGCGTCCGCCGCGGGCTCCGACCTCGGCATCAAGGTCCTCTACAGCGAAGGCAGGAACGACCCGCAGAAACAGGCGCAGCTGATCCAGGCAGCAGTGTCCCAGAAGGTCAAGGGGATCGCGACCTCGCTCCCGAGTCCTTCGGCGATGAAGGACGCACTCAACCGCGCGCGGGCCGCGCACATCCCGGTCATCACGCTCAACTCGGGAGAGAACCAGTTCAAGTCGCTCGGCGCGATCACCCACGTCGGCCAGGACGAGTCGGTGGCCGGGAAGGGCGCGGGCCGGAAGCTGAAGGGAGCCGGTCTGAAGAAGCTCCTGGTCGTGATCCACGAACAGGCCAACATCGGGCTCGAGCAGCGCTACTCGGGGGCGAAGGCCGGCTTCGGCAACGCCGCGAGGCTCCAGGTCACGGGCCTCTCCGATGTCAGCGCGACGACGCAGCAGATCCAGTCGAAGCTGACGGCCGACCGCGGGATCGACGCCGTCCTCACCCTCAACCCGCAGATCGCGACCGCCGCCCAGCAGGCGATCGCGGGGGCGCACTCGAAGGCGAAACTCGCGACCTTCGACCTCTCGAGCGACGTGATCAACGCGATCCAGAAGGGGACCATGCTGTTCGCGATCGACCAGCAGCAGTACCTGCAGGGATACCTGCCGGTCGTCTTCCTCTACCTCTTCAACACCAACCTGAACACGGTTGGTGGGGGCCAGCCCGTACTCACCGGGCCGGGGTTCGTGGAGAAGTCGAATGCCGCCAAGGTGAAGGCCCTGACCGCAAAGGGCACCCGCTAGGACGCCGAGCCGGGCGGGGCCGCCGGCTCCGCCCGGCCCGACCCAATGGGCCACCATGGGCGTCGCCGCCGGACTTCCACAGACCAGCCCGCATCCCGAGGACGAGCGCCTCGCACACGTTGGTCTGCTCGCCCGCTTCTTCCAGCGACCCGAGATCGGCGCGATGGTGGGCGTCGTCGCCGTGTTCATCCTCTTCACGTCGACGGCGAGCGGCTTCGCGAACCTCGACGGCTTCGCCCGCTGGAGCGACGAGGCCTCGAATCTCGGGATGATGGCCGTCGTCGTCTCGCTGCTCATGATCGGCGGCGAGTTCGACCTCTCGGCGGGGGTCATGGTCGGCAGTTCGGGGCTCCTGCTCGGGCTGCTCGTCACGCGCGTCCACCTGAGTATCTTGCCGGCGATCGTGCTCGTGCTCCTGTTCGGCGCGACGATCGGCCTCGTCAACGGCGCGCTCGTGACGAAGACGCGGCTGCCCTCGTTCATCGTCACCCTGGCGACCTTCTTCGTCCTGCAGGGCCTGAATCTCGGTGGAACGCTCGCGATCACGGGCGCGGTCTACGTCTCCGACATCGACCGCGCGCACGGCTACGGTTGGGCGCGCAGGCTCCTCGCCGCCACCGTCTGGTCGCCGCACGACTACCAGGTGCGCGTCTTCTGGTGGCTCGGCGAGCTTGCGATCGCGACCTGGGTGCTCACGCGCACGCGCGTCGGGAACTGGATCTTCGCCGTCGGCGGCGACGCGGCGGCCGCGCGCGCGGTCGGCGTTCCCGTCACGCGGACGAAAATCGGGCTCTTCATCACGACCTCGATCGTGGCCTCGCTCCTCGGCGTCATGACGGCCGTCAACTTGCGCTCGATCCAGGCGGGGCAGGGCGTGGGGCGCGAGTTCTACTACATCATCGCGGCCGTCGTGGGAGGCTGCCTCCTGACGGGGGGCTTCGGCTCGGCGATCGGCGGCTCGCTCGGGGCGCTGATCATCGCGATGGCCGAGATCGGCATCCCCTACTCGGGCTGGGACAGCGATTGGAGCTTCCTCTTCCTCGGCGTGATCCTCCTACTCGCCGTCCTGCTCAACACCGCGATCCGCCGCCGGGCCGAGGCATCCGGAAGACACTGATGGCACACCTGCTCGAAGTCGACCGGATCGGCAAGTACTTCGGGAACGTGATCGCGCTGAAGGACGTCTCCGGCAGTCTCGACTCCGGCGAGGTTCTCTGCATTCTCGGCGACAACGGCGCAGGCAAGTCGACGCTGATCAAGCTGCTCTCCGGCTTCCACCCCCAGGACGAGGGCCGGTACCTGATCGACGGCGAGGAGGTGAACTTCCACTCGCCGCGCGAGGCGCGGGCCCGCGGGATCGCGACGGTCTACCAGGACCTCGCGATGGTGCCGCTGATGTCGATCTGGCGCAACTTCTTCCTCGGCGAGGAGCCGACCAGGGGTCGCGGTCCGACACGTCGCGTCGACACCCGCCACTGCAGGCGCGAGGTGCGCTCGCACTTGCGCGAGATGGGCATCGACATCCGCGACCCGGATCAGCCCGTCGGAACGCTCTCGGGCGGGGAGCGCCAGGCGGTCGCAATCGCGCGCGCCGTCTACTTCGGCGCCCGGGTGCTGATCCTCGACGAGCCAACCTCGGCCCTCGGGGTCAAGCAGGCCGGCGTCGTGCTGCGCTACATCGTTCAGGCCCGCGACCGCGGCGTCGGGGTAATCTTCATCTCGCACAACCCGCATCACGCCTACCCGGTGGGCGACCGGTTCGTGATCCTCAACCGGGGCCGGACGATCGGCACCTACGCCAAGAGCGAGATCACGCGCGACGAGCTCGTCCGCCAGATGGCGGGCGGCGCTGAGCTCGAGGAGCTGAGCCACGAGTTGGAGGGGCTCGGCGTCAAGGCATGACCGGAGAGCTCGAGCTGCTCACGGTCGGCAGGATCAGCGTCGACCTCTACGCGGAGCAGTCCGGTGTCGGGCTCGCGGAGGTGCGGAGCTTCGCCAAGTCAGTCGGAGGCAGCCCGACGAACGTCGCCGTCGCCGCGGCACGGCTCGGACGCCGGAGCGCCGTCTTCACCGCCGTCGGAGACGACGAGTTCGGCGGCTACGCCTGCGGGGCGCTCGCGGGCTTCGGCGTCGACACGCGCTTCGTCGGCGTCCACCCGACGCTGCGGACGCCGCTCGCCTTCGCGGCACTCGACCCGCCGGAGGAGCCGCGCCTCCTCTTCTACCGCGAGCCCGCGGCGCCGGACATGCAGATTCGCGCCGACGACGTCGAGGCGGAGCTGGTGCGCGAGGTGCCGATCCTCTGGCTCACCGCGTCCGCGTTTGCCCGCGAGCCCTCCCGCGCGACGGCGGTCTGGCTCCTCGAACAGCGGGGGCGGCGCCGGCACACGATCATCGATCTCGATTACCGGCGCGTCTTCTGGGAGAGCGAGCAGGAGGCGCGGCGGACGATCGCTGCTCAGGTCGGTCTGGCCACCGCCGCGGTCGGCAATCGGACCGAGTGCGAGATCGCCGTCGGGACGGACGATCCGGAGGCCGCGGCCGACGCGCTGCTCTCCCACGGACTCGAGCTCGCCGTGGTGAAGCTCGGCGGCGAGGGCGTGCTCGTCGCGACGCCCGGCCGCCGAACGCTCGTGCCCCCGCGGCCCGTCGAGGTCGCCTGCGGACTCGGCGCCGGCGACGCGTTCGGCGGGGCGCTCTGCCACGGCCTGCTCTCGGATTGGCCGCCGGGACGGGCGGTCGAGTTCGCGAGCGCCGCGGGTGCGATCGTGGCCTCACGGCTCCTCTGCGCGGACGCCATGCCCGCGGAGCATGAGGTGCTCAAGCTGGTGCAGGAGAGCCGTGCCTGACACGCTGCTCGTCCGTGAGAACCCGCTCGAGATCACACCGGAGCGGGCGGGCTGGTCGTACACGGGCCTGCGCGTCGTGCGCCTCGATCCAGGCGGCTCGCGCGAGCTTGTGACGGCGGGCGTGGAGCTCGCCGTGCTGCCGCTCGCGGGCTCCGCCGCCGTCGAGGTCGCCGGCACCCGCTTCGAGCTCTCGGGCCGAGAGAGCGTCTTCGCGCGCGTCAGCGACTGGGCGTACGTGCCGGTCGGCGCCCAGTTGCGGCTCTCGAGCGCGGGCGGGTGCGAGCTCGCGGTCGCCTCCGCGCGCGCGTCGCGCAGGCTCGAGCCCGCCCACGTCCCCGCCACGGCGGTCCCGATCGAGATCCGTGGCGCGGGCCCGGCGACGCGGCAGGTGAACAACTTCATGACCCCGGAGGCCTTTCCGGGAGCCGAACGGCTGATCTGCGTCGAGCTGCTGACCCCGGCCGGCAACTGGTCCTCGTACCCGCCTCACAAGCACGACGACACGGAGGGCTCACCGGTCGAGCTCGAGGAGATCTACTACTTCCGCGTCGGCCGTGCCGGCTCGACCGCGTTCAGCGCCGACGGCTTTGGCCTCCACCGCACGTACACCGCCGACGGGTTGGTCGACGCCACCGTCGAGGTGCGCGACGGCGACGCCTTTCTGATCCCGCGCGGCTACCACGGCCCCAGCGTCGCCGCCCCTGGGTATCCGCTCTACTACCTGAACGTCCTCGCCGGGCCGGGCGAGCGAGCGTTGGCCTTCGCCGACGACCCTGACCACGCCTGGATCCGCGAGGCCTGGCGCGACTGGCCGGTCGACCCCCGCTGCCCGATGACCTCAGCGTGAGGGAGCGGATCGGCATCGGCGTTGTCGGCTTCGGCTGGATGGGCCAGGCACACAGCCGCTCCTACCGGCGGATCCCGATGCTCTTCCCCGATCGCGCAGCAGACCCCGAGCTCGTGGTCTGCAGCGACACGGTCGCCGCCCGCGCCCGGGACGCGGTGGAGTCCTTCGGCTTCCGTGAGTCGACGCCGGACTGGCAGCGCGTCGTCGACCACCCGGACGTGGAGGCGGTCGTCGTGACCGCCCCGAACATGCTCCACCTCGCGATCGTCGAGGCGGCGGCCGCGAGGGGGAAGCACGTCTTCTGCGAGAAGCCGGTCGGCGGGACGCCCGCCCAGACCGTGCGGGCTGAGCGCGCGGTGCGGCGCGCTGGCGTGATCTCCGGCGTCGGCTACAACTACCGCTTCGCGCCGCTCGTCCGCTACGCCCGCTCGCTGATCGTCGCCGGGCGGCTGGGCACGATCACGAACTACCGCGGCCGCTTCTTCTCGATGTACGGCTCCGACCCCCTCGGCGTCCTCTCGTGGCGGTTCCGGCTCGAGCAGGGCGGCCACGGCGTCTCGACCGACCTCCTGAGCCACGCGATCGATCTCGCGCACATGCTGCTCGGGCCGATCGCGCGCGTCGTCGGGACGGCTGAGACCTTCATCCGCGAGCGGCCGCTTCCGGCCGGCGAGGGCACGCACTACAGCCGCGGCTCGCCCGGGGACCCGACCGGTCGGGTGACGAACGAGGACTACGCCGGCGCGCTCGCCGTTTTCGAGTCGGGCGCGCGCGGGACGTTCGAGTCGGCGCGCACGCTCGTCGGACCGGAGAGCCAGATGGCGTTCGACGTCTACGGCACCGAGGGGGCGCTCTCGTGGAACCTCGAGCGGCTGAACGAGCTGCAGCTGTACCTCACGGGTGGCGAGCCGCACACCGGCTACGTCACCGTCTTCGGCGGCGAGCGCTTCCCCTCCCACGGCAACTTCGTCCCGGGCAGTGCGAACACGATCGGCTTCGAGGATCTCGTCGCGATCGAGGACTTCGAGTTCCTGCAGGCGATCGCGCGCGGCGAGCCGCACGAGCCCGGCCTCGACGCGGCGCTCGCCTACGTGGGCGTGCAGGATGCCCTCGTTCGTTCGTGGGAGTCCGGCCATTGGGAGCACGTCGTCCCGCTCGGGGAGGAGTGAAGCGATGCAGACCGTCAGGCTCACGACCGCGCAGGCGATCGTCCGCTACCTCGTTGCGCAGCGGACGGTGGTCGCCGGCGAGGAGGCGCCGCTCTTCCCCGGCGTCTTCGCGATCTTTGGCCACGGGAACGTCGTCGGCCTCGGGCAGGCGCTCGAGCAGGCACGCGGGCAACTGCCCGTCTTCCGTGGCCAGAGCGAGCAGGGCATGGGCCACGCGGCGGTCGCCTTCGCAAAGGCGATGCGCCGCCGCCAGATCATGGCCGTGACCACGTCGATCGGCCCGGGTGCAACCAACCTCGTGACGGCCGCCGGCGTCGCGCACGCGAACCGGTTGCCCGTCCTGCTCCTCTGTGGCGACGTCTTCGCGAGCCGCATCCCCGACCCGGTGCTGCAGCAGGTCGAGCACTTCGACGCGCCAGCGACCACGGTGAACGACGCCTTCCGCCCGGTCAGCCGCTTCTGGGACCGGATCGTCCGGCCCGAGCAGGTGGCACAGGCGCTCCCGCTCGCGGTGCAGACGATGCTCGACCCGGCCGACTGCGGCCCGGCGTTCATCGGCCTGCCGCAGGACGTGCAGGCGCAGGCGTGGGACTTCCCCGAGCGGTTGTTCGAGCCGCGCGTGCACGTGCTCCGCCGCGGGCGGCCCGACCGGCTTGCGCTCCGGGAGGCGGCGTCCGCGCTGCGCTCGGCCCGCCGCCCGCTCGTCGTCGCCGGCGGCGGCGTCCACTACTCGCTCGCCGAGGAGGAGCTGGCGCGCTTCGCGGAGGCGCACGGGCTGCCGGTGGTCGAGACCGTCGCGGGCAAGTCGTGCCTCCGGTTCGACCACCCCTGCTACGTCGGCCCGATCGGCGTCACCGGGGCCGACCAAGCGAACCGCCTCGCGGCGGCAGCCGACGTCGTCCTCGCCGTGGGCACACGCCTGCAGGACTTCACCACCGGATCCTGGACCGTCTTCGGCGACGAGGACCTGCGACTGATCGGGCTGAATGCAGCCCGTTTCGACGCGGCCAAACACCGCGCCCTTTCGCTCGTGGCGGACGCACGCGAGGGGCTGCTCGAGCTGGGCGAGGCGCTCGGCGGCTGGCGGGCCGAGAACCAGGCGTGGCGGGAGGAGGCCCACGTGTTCCGTTCCTTCGTCGAGCGGACGACGGCGCCGGGCGGCGAAGATCCGGCCACCTATGCGCAGGTGATCGGTGCCGTCAACGCGCTCGCGGGGCCGGACGACTATGTGGTCGCTGCGGCCGGCGGCCTTCCCGGCGAGCTGAACGTCAACTGGCGCTCGCTCGGGATCGCCACCTTCGACTGCGAGTACGGCTATTCGTGCATGGGCTACGAGCTCGCCGGTTCGTGGGGCGCGCGCATGGCCCGCAGCGCGGGCGAGGTGATCTGCTTCGTCGGCGACGGCTCGTACCTGATGCTGAACTCAGAGCTGTACAGCTCCGTGCTCTCGGGCCACAAGATCGTCGTCGTCCTCTGCGACAACGGTGGCTATGCCGTGATCGAGCGGCTCCAGCTCGCGCAGGGCGGCGCCTCCTACAACAACATGCTCGGCGGCGCCCCGCGTGTGGACTGGGTCGCACACGCCACATCGCTCGGCTGTCGCGCAGAGGCGGTCGGCGGGATCGAGGAGCTCGGAGAGGCCCTCGAACGCGCGCGGGCGGCCGACCGGACGACGGTGATCGCGATCGAGACCGCGGAGCAGGTCTGGACGCCGGGAGGCGCCTTCTGGGAGGTCGGGGTGCCCGAGGTGAGCGACCGGCCCGAGGTGCGCGCCGCGCGCACGGAGCTCGAGGCGGGCAAACGGCGCCAGCGCGTCGGCTGGTGAACGACCCGATCCGGACCGGCGTCCTCGGGACCGGCCCGATCGCACGATGCACGCGGAGCTGCTCGCCCGGCGCGAGCGAGAGACCCGGGGTGGTTCGGCCGCTTCGCTCGAGCTAGCGATGGTGCTCGATCCAGGGCGTGGCCCATCGACTTCGCGCGCCGCGTCGCGGTCGCCGTCCGCGGCCGCGACGATCGAGCCCTTCATCAGGATGTGCCAGGAGCGGGCGAACGACTCGCCGTCCCGGAGCCCCGCCTCCTCTGCGAGGCGGCGCACGACCGAGCGGATGTTCTCGAGGTGGGCGATGCACGCCAGGCCGGCGGGATGTTCGGCGCCCAGTTCGAGCAGGACGTTGATGAAGGAGCACGCCTCGGAGTCGCTCCGGCGCAACCCTCGTCGAAGACGTCGAAGATCGCGAGCAGCTGCTCCTCCGGACGGACCCGCGCCGCCCGGCTTCCGCCTCGACGAACTCCAGGGTCCAGAGCTGCTCGCGCTGTTCAAGGAAGGCGAGGACGAGATCGTCTTTCGTGCGGAAGTGTCGGTAGAGCGTCGCCTTGGCGACGGACCGCACGCTCGACCACCTCGCCGACGCCGACGCCCCGGATGCCACGGCGCGAGAAGAGCTCGTAGGCGCTCGCAAGAATGCCCTGGCGGGCAGCCGATTCGCCGAGCTCAACCGGGACCGCAGTCTCTGTCACGCACGGAGTCTCGCGCGACCCGGCGCGATCAGACAGACCGGTCTCAGCCTGCTGGACGGTCCCCGAGTGGGAGGTTCAGCGTCCGCACGAGGCACGAGCGGCGCTCGCGCTTCCGCGAGGTGCTACCACCGGATCCGCGAGGTGCTCCGAGAGCTCGAATCCGCGCCCGAGTCGTGCAACAAGATCTTCTGCGAGTGCGCGCAGCCCGTCCCGGGGCCGGGCGCGTCGGTGCCGGCCCGCCCTCCGAACAGGTCCGCGGCCGGGGGACCGCTTCGTCGTCAAGCCCGGACACGAAGCGCCCCGCTGAACGGGCTATACCGAGGTGGCCGACAGCCGCAGGTTTTGGCGCGTTACGCATGATAAGCGTGTGTGTGCATAATATGACGATGGCAGTCAGCGTCTCCATCGTCGGCGCGTCCGGGTACGCGGGCCAGGAGGTGCTGGACCGTGTGCTCGCCCACCCAGAGCTCGAGCTCCTTGCGCTCGGCTCCGACTCGCTCGCCGGTGAGCCCGCCGCGGCGCTCGACCTGCGCCTGGACGGGCAGCTGCCGCCCTTCGTCCCGAACACGATCGCCCTCGCGGCGGGGGCCGACGTCGTCTTTGCCTGCCTCCCGCACGAGCGCGCCGCCTCCCTCGACCCGCCGCACGATTCGATCCTCGTCGACCTCTCCGGCGCACACCGGCTGGCCGACCGCGCCCTCTACCCGACCTGGTATGGCTTCGAGCACCCCCGTCCGGATTCACTCGCTGCCTGGAGCTACGGCCTGCCCGAGCTCTTCCCGCCTGCAGGGCGACTGATCGCGAACCCCGGCTGCTACGCGACCGCCGCGCTGCTCGCGCTCGCGCCCGTCGCCGGGTTCCTCGATCCCCGCAGCGTCGTGGTCGACGCCAAGTCGGGCGTCTCGGGCGCCGGCCGCGAGCCGAAGGCCAGCTCGCACGCGGGGTTCGTGCTGGAAAACCTCGCACCCTACCGGGTCGGTACGCACCAGCACGCGCCGGAGATCCGCGGGGCGCTTGGCTTTCCCGTCTGCCTCGTCCCCCACCTCCTCCCCGTGCGCCGGGGCCTCGTCGCGACCTGCTACGCCCGGCCGACCGAGGACGGCCTCCGCGGGCGGCTCGAGGAGGCCTACGCGGGCAGCGCCGTCGTCCGGCTGCTGCCCCAGGGAGTGACGCCGGAGCTGGGCCGAGTCCAGCAGACCGATGCCGCCGAGGTGGCGCTCTTCGAGGACCGGGCCACCGGTCACGCGATCGTCGTCTGCGCGCTCGACAACCTCGGGAAGGGCGCTGCAGGCCAGGCGGTGCAGAACGCCAACCTCGCACTCGGCCTGGAGCCGACGCTCGGGCTCCGGCTCGCGGGGGTGCCGGTCTGAGCGTCACGGCCCCGCAAGGCTTCGTCGCGAGCGGCGTGCACTGCGGCATCCGGCGCGCACGGGCCGACCTGGCCGTCGTCCGCTCCTGCGTCCGGGCAACGGGCGCCGCCATGTTCACCGTCAACCGGCTGCAGGCGGCGCCGGTGACCGTCTCCCGGGAGCATCTCGGGCTGGCCGAGCCGCAGGCCGTCGTGATCAATTCAGGGGTCGCGAACGCGGCCACCGGCGCGCGCGGGGAGCGTGACGCGCGCACCACCGCCGCCGGGGCAGCCGGTCTGCTGATGCTGGCGCCGGCCGAGGTGCTCGTCCTCTCGACGGGCGTGATCGGCGAGCCGCTGCCGCTCCAGCGGGTGCTGGCCGGGCTCGCCGCGGCCGTTCGGGCGCTCTCGCCGGGCGGGGGCGCGGACGCGGCCGAAGCCATCCTCACGACTGACACGCGGACGAAGCTGGCCGTCTCGAGGGGGCCGGGCTTCACGGTCGGTGGGATGGCGAAAGGCTCCGGGATGATCCATCCGCACCTCGCCACGATGCTCGCCGTCCTGACCACGGATTACCCGCTCGCACCCGGCGAGGCGCTCGACTTCCTCCGGCCCGCCGTCGAGGTGTCCTTCAACTCGATCTCGGTCGACGGCGAGTGCTCGACGAATGACGCCGTCGTCCTGCTCGCGAACGGCGCAAGCGGCCTCGAGCGGAGCCCAGCCTCGGATGCCGCGTTCGTGCTCGCGCTGCGGCGGGCGTGCACCGACCTGGCCTCGCAGATCGTCGCCGACGGAGAAGGCGCGACCGTGCTGGCGGAGATCCGGGTCGAAGGCGCGGCGACGGGGCCGGAGGCCCGGGCGATCGCGCGGAGGATCGCCACCTCGCCACTGGTCAAGACCGCGCTCTTCGGCCACGACGCCAACTGGGGCCGTGTCCTCGCCGCGGCGGGATCGGCGCCGTTCAACGGCGGCTACGCGCAGCTCGAGCCCGACCGGCTGACGCTTCGCTACGCCGGAGCGACGGTCGTCTCCGGCGGGGTGGTGCAGGAGGTGGAGCCCGACGTCTCCGGCGCGAACTGCACGATCGAGCTCGACCTCGGGCTCGGCGACGGCTGCGCGAGCTACCTGACGAGTGACCTCTCCTACGACTACGTCCGGATCAATGCGGACTACCACACGTGAGCCGGATCCTGGTCAAGGTGGGCGGGGCGGCAGCGCAGTCCGCGTCCGAGGCCGTCTTCCATCACCTCGCGAACGGCTACGAGGTCTGCGTCGTCCACGGCGCCGGCCCCCAGATCTCGGCCGAGCTGGAGCGGCGCGGTCTGCCCGTGCGGTTCGTCGACGGCCGGCGCGTGACGACCTCCGCCGCGCTCGCGGCGGTGCGTGAGTCGTTCGCAGCGGTCAACGCGGCGCTGTGCGAGGCGATCGGCCCAGGCGCAGCCGGGCTGATGGGGGACGAGATCGGCCTGCCGGCCGAGTGGCTGCCGGAGCTCGGGCTCGTGGGGGAGCCGCTGCCGAGCGCGCCGCAGGCGGTGCTCGACGTCCTTGCCGAGGGCGGGATTCCGGTGATCGCTCCCCTTGCCGCCGGCCCGCTGAACGTCAACGCGGACGAGATGGCGGCCGCGCTCGCCGTCGGGCTCGAGGCCGACCGGCTCTGGTTCCTGACCGATGTCCCCGGGCTGCTCCGCGGTGGCGCGGTCGTCGCCACGATCGCCGCCGGCGAGGCAAACGATCTGCTCGCCGCCGGCGAGTTCGAAGGCGGCATCCTGCCGAAGCTGCGGGCAGCCGTCTCCGCGGCCCGGCTCGGCGTGCGGACGGAGATCGGTGCGACGGCGGTGACGGCTTGAGCGCGCTTCCGGCTCGAGCCGTCCTGCCGACCTACGCGCGGCAGGACGTCACACTCGTCCGCGGCGACGGCTGCTGGGTCGAGGACGCCGGCGGCAACCGCTATCTCGACCTCGCCGCCGGGATCGCGGTCGTCGGGCTCGGGCACGGCCACCCCGCCCCGCTCGCGGCGGCGGAGGCGCAGCTCCGGGCGCTCTGGCACGCCTCGAACCTCTACTGGACGGAGCCGATGCAGGCACTCGCCGGCCGGCTCTCGGAGCGCTTCGGCGGCGCACGGGCCTTCTTCTGCAACTCGGGCGCGGAGGCGGTCGAGGCGGCGATCAAGTGGGCGCGCAAGGCGACGGGGCGCCCTGGGATCGTCGCGCTCGAGCAGTCGTTCCACGGCCGGACGCTCGGCGCGCTGTCGGTGACCGGGCAGCCGGCGAAGCGGGCCTCGTTCGGGCCGCTCGTGCCCGGCGTCGCATTTGCCCGGCTGAACGACGAGGCGTCGCTCGCTGCAGCCGTGGGCGAGCAGACGGCTGCGATCCTCGTCGAGCCGATCCAGGGCGAGGGCGGCGTCCATCCGGCCGAACCCGGCTTCCTCGCCGCCGCGCGACGGCTCGCCGACGAGCGCGGGGCGCTGCTCGTGCTCGACGAGGTGCAGACCGGCGCAGGGCGCACCGGCAGCTTCTTCGCCTTCGAGCAGCTGGGCGTCCGCCCGGACGCCGTGACGCTCGCGAAGGGTCTCGCGAACGGGCTACCGATCGGCTGCCTGCTCGTCGCCGACGAGGCCCCGCAGGGGCTCGAGCCCGGGGACCACGCGAGCACCTTCGGCGGCAACCCGGTCGCCTGCGCGGCCGCCTGCGCCGTCTCCGACACGCTCACCGACGAGCTGCTCGCCGACGTGTGCGCCCGGGAGGCGCAGGTGCGAGACGTCTTCCCCGCCGTCCGAGGCCGCGGCCTGCTGCTCGCCCTCGACGTTGGGTGTCCGGCAGCCGAGATCGTCGACGCGTGCCGCCAGCGGGGCCTGCTCGTGTGCACCGCCGGCGAGCGTGTGCTGCGGCTGACCCCGCCGCTGACGATCTCGGCTCCCGAGCTCCGGCTCGCGATCGAGACGCTGGGCGCGGTCCTACGATGAGGACGAAGTTCGAGCGCCAGGGGGCGATCCTGAGGCTCGTCCGCGAGCACGACCTCGCGACGCAGCACGAGGTCGCCAGCGCGCTCCGCGAGGCTGGATTTCCCGCGGTGCAGACGACGGTCTCGCGCGACATCGCGCAGCTCGGGCTCGTCAAGGTCCGCAACGCCGAGGGGCGGCTCGTCTACGCACTGCCTGGCGCCGACGACCTCGACCGGCTGGGCGAGCTCGCGGCCGCGCTGCGGCGCTGGGTCCTGACGCTCGAGCCGGCCGGAAACCTGCTCGTCCTGACGGCCCCGGCAGGCTTCGCGAGTCCGCTCGCGGAGGCGATCGACCGCGCCGGCGCGGCAGAGGTCGCCGGAACGATCGCCGGCGAGAACACGGTCTTCGTCGCGGCCCGCGACGGCCTCTCGGGCGCTGAACTCGCCGAGCAGTTTCGACACCACCTGGAAGGAGACACCTGATGAAGACCGCCGTGCTCGCCTACTCGGGCGGCCTCGACACGAGCTGCATGATCAGCTGGCTGAAGGAGGACTACGGCTACGACGAGATCGTCGCCGTGATCGTGGACGTGGGCCAGACCGCCGACTTCCAGCCCGCCTGCGCACGCGGGCAGGCGGCCGGCGCCGATGACGTGATCCTGCTCGACCGCAAGGAGGCCTTCGCCAACGAGCAGGTGGCGAAGTCCCTCGCCGCGAACGCGCTCTACGAGGGCAAGTACCCGCTGATCTCCGCACTCTCGCGTCCGGTGATCGCCGAGGCCGTCGCGGCGCTCGGGCTCGAGCTCGGCGCGGAGGCGGTCGCCCACGGCTGTACCGGCAAAGGGAACGACCAGCTCCGGTTCGAGCTCGCGTTCAAGGCGAAGTTTCCGGGCGTGAAGGTGATCGCGCCGCTGCGCGACACCGTGTGGACGCGGGACGAGGAGATCGCCTACGCCGAGTCCCGCGGCATCCCCGTCGAGGCAACCCAGGGCTCGCCCTACTCGATCGACGACAACCTCTTCGGCCGGGCGATCGAGGCGGGCGTGCTCGAGGACCCGTGGGCGGCGCCGCCCGAGGATGCGTTCGTGCTGACGGCGTCGCCGTCGGTTGCGCCCGCGCCGCTCGAGGTCGTCGTCGGCTTCGAGGAGGGCAGACCCGTCTCGCTCGACGGGGAGGAGCTGCCGCTGCACGCGTTGATCACCGCCCTGAACGGGCTGGCGGGACCGTACGGGATCGGGCGGATCGACATGATCGAGAACCGCGCGGTCGGGATCAAGAGCCGCGAGCTCTACGAGGCCCCGGCGGCGATCGGACTGATCACCGCGCACTCGGCACTCGAGGATCTGATCCTGACCACGGGCGAGGCCGCCGCGAAACGCGAGCTCGAGCCGAAGTGGGCCAAGCTCGTCTACGACGGCTTCTGGTTCTCGCCGGTCCGGGAGGCCTACGACGCCTTCTTCGCGAAGACCCAGGAGCTCGTCACCGGCGAGGTGCGCCTCCTCCTGCACGCAGGTCTTGCCACGGTCGCGGGGCGGCGGTCGGAGTATGCGCTCTATGCCGAGACGCTCGCCTCGTACGCGACGGGCGAGACGTTTCCCCACCGGGCGGCGGAGGGACTGATCGCGATCACCGCGCTCGAGACCGTGCTCGTGGCCGCACGGGAGCGAAAGGCCGCAGCGGTTTGATGCTCTGGGCCGGCCGGGTCGGCGCGCAGCTCGCGCCCGAGGTCTGGAACTTCCTCCGGGTCGAGGACGCCGAGCTACTGCCGTACGACCTCCGGGCGACCGCGCTGCACGCGCGGCGGCTCGCCGCCGCCGGGATCCTCACAGACGAGGAGCTCGCCGAGGCCCAGACGCTGCTGGCGGCGATCGCCGCGGTCGATCGAGCCGACGAGGACGTGCATTCGGCGATCGAGCGCCAGCTCGGCGGGATCGGACGGAAGATCCACGCTGGCCGCTCTCGCAACGATCAGGTGGCCGCGGCGCTGCGCCTCTACGTCGAGGATGCCTGCGGGGAGGCGGTCGAGGCGATTCACTCCTTCGCGCGAGTCGTCCTCGAGCGGGCCGAGGCGGAAGCCGGCACGCCGATGCCGGGCTACACGCACCTCCAGCGCGCCCAGCCGGTCACGGTCGGGCACCACCTGCTCGCCTGGATCGAGATGCTCGAGCGCGACGAGACGCGCTTCGGGTTCGCCGCCGCCCAGGCGCGGCCGTCGCCGCTCGGCGCCGGCGCGCTGGCCGGCTCGACGCTGCCGCTCGCGGCGCCGCCGGAGCAGATGCGCAACTCACTCGACGCCGTCGCCGATCGCGACTTCGCGCTCGACTACCTCTACGCCTGCGCCGTGCTCCATTCGCACCTGTCGCGGATCGGCGAGGAGCTCTGCCTCTGGGTGACCACCGAGTTCGGCTTCGCCCACCTTCCCGAGGAGGCGTCGAGCGGCTCGTCCATGATGCCGCAGAAGCTCAATCCGGACGTCGCCGAGCTCGTCCGGGGGAAGGGGGGCACCGCGGTCGGCCGCCTGACGGGACTGCTCGCGACGCTGAAGGGACTGCCGCTCGCCTACAACCGCGACCTGCAGGAAGACAAGGAGCCGGTCTTCGCCGCGCGGCGCGACGTGCGCGGAGCCCTCGGGGCGCTGGCGGTGCTCGTCGCCGGCATCGACTTCGACCGCGACGCCCTCGCCGCGGCCACGGCCGACCCGCTGCTCGGGGCGACCGATGCGGCCGAGGCGCTCGTGCTCGAAGGCGTGCCGTTCCGCGACGCGCACGAGCGCGTGGCGGCCGACGTGCGCGCGGGGACCTTCGAGCCGCCGGCCCCTGCGGCTCGCCGCGCGCCCGGTCCCGGCGGGGTCCGGGCCGCGCTCGCTGCCGCCCGCGACCGGATCGGACGCTAGCCGGGCCAGCGGGGGGCGCCGAGGCCGCGCGAGATCCCGCGAGGGCCTCGATCACGGCGGCAGCCACGGTTACCTCGGGCGTGCGCCGAAGCACTCGCTCGCGCGGGCCGCGACGCCGATCGCCCCCTCGCCGAGCACCGCCTCCTCCCGCTCGAGGGCGTAGCCGCCGGTCGCGCACGAGGGCCAGCTCGCGGCGCAGCGCCGCGGCGGAGATGTGCGTGTAGCGCTCCGACCTCGAGGATCTGCAGGCTTGCGTCGGGACGGAACACGTGGTGGATGATCAGGACCCCGTCGCCGTGCGGGACACCGACGCGGACGGCCTCGCCGACCCGGCCCGCGAGCAGCTCCGACCACGCGAGACCGCGCGAGCGCAGCTCGTTCAGGTCGAGATAGCTGTTCGGGCCGGCGACGAGGAGGTGCGGCTGCCGAAGATGCCTCGATCGCCGGCATCGCGGCCGCGCTCCTGAACACCGGCGAGGGTCGTCGCGTTGCGCGGTGCAGGCAGGTCCAGTACCCTCTGACCAATGGTGGGCGCGACGATCATGTTTGAGCTCGAGATTCTCGTGATCGTGCGCCCGCACGCGCGCTAGCCGGCTCTCCGCCCCACCGACTAGCAGCTTCACCGGAGGCGGAGAGATGAGAGCGGCGGTTCTCCGCTGTCGGCTCTGCGAGCGGACCCAGGCCCTGGCACCCCGTGCGGCCTGCACGGCCTGTCACGGCCCGCTCGACGTCGACTACGACCTCTCGGGGGCGCGGCTCGTGCCCGGGAACGGCTCGTCGCCGCAGTCGATGTGGCGCTACGCCGATCTGCTGCCGCACGTACCGGCAGAGTCCAGCTCGCCCGGAATGACCCCGCTCGTGCCAGCCCCTCGGCTCTCCCAGATCCTCGGGGTCGAGCTCCTGCTCAAGCTCGAGGGCGCGAATCCCACCCACTCGTTCAAGGACCGGCTCGCCGCGACGGCGGTCGCCGCGGCCGAGGCGTTCGGCTTCGAGACCGTCTGCTGCGCTTCCACCGGGAATCTCGCGGAGGCGGTCGCCGCCCGCTGCGCCGCGGCCGGGCTCGAGGCGGTCGTCCTCTGCCCGAGCGAGGACCTGCCGCTCGTGCCGGTGCAGACCTATGGGGCCCGGGTCTTCGGCGTCACCGGCAGCTTCGACGACTGCTGCAAACTCGAGCGCGAGCTGGAAGGGCTGTTCCCCTGGGGGTTCGTCGGGGGCAACCTGCATGCGATGGCCGCAGAGGGTGCAAAGACGATCGCGTTTGAGCTCGCCGAGCAGCTCGGCGGCCTGCCGGATGCCGTCGTACTGCCGGTAGCGTCAGGCACCCTCTTCGCCAAGCTCGCCCAGGGCTTCAACGAGCTCGTCACCCTCGGGGCCGCTGACGGGGCCTCACCGCGGCTCTACGGCGCGCAGGCGAGCGGGTGCCCGCCGCTCGCGGCCGCGTGGGCGGAGGACCGCCAGCCGTCGCGGGTGCGCCCGGACACGGAGGCGCGCTCCCTGGCGATCGGCGATCCGGCGTACGGGGAGCTGGCCGTCGGGGCGGCGCGCATGTCGGGCGGCGCGATCCACGCCGTGGCCGAGGAGCAGATCGCAGCGCATACGGGGTTCCTGGCCGAGCTGGCCGGTGTGCCCGCCGACTCGGCCGGCGGCGTCGCCGTCGGTGCGCTGCTCGAGCTCGTCCGGACAGGCGCGATCGCGAACGGCGAGCAGGTGGTGCTGGTCCTCACCGGCAGCGCACTCGAGCCCTACGGCGACCAGGACGTGCTCGCGGCCGAGGAGATCGGCCCGGACGTCGACACGCTGCTCGCAGCGCTCGGGGTCTAGCGGGCGAGCGGCGCCGCGGAGATCGCTGCCCACGAGCGCCCGAATGCGGTCATCGCGTCGATGATCGGCAGGAGGTCCTGCCCTTTTTCGGTCAGCTCGTACTCGACCCGCGGCGGCGACTCGGGGTAGCTGCGACGGCGGACGATGCCGGTCCGCTCGAGCGCGCGCAGGCGCTCGGCCAGCGTCCGGCTGCTGATCCCCGAGCACGACTGCTCGAGCTCGCGGAACCGCCTCGTGCCTGCGGCGAGGTCGTAAATCAGGAGCGCGGTCCACTTCGCACCGATGATGTCCGCGGACGCGGCGACCGCATCGCGCCTCTCGTCGGTGCTCTCGAGTGTGTGTGCCGTCATCTGCGGGAGTCTAGCCGCGGCCCTCGAATCCCCAGCCACAGCGGGCCGCGCGCCGCAGGGAGACTATCCGCTCACGGGCCTTCGACCGCGTCGTCGCGTGAGGCGATCTACGCAGCCGGGACGCCCAAGCCGTCCCGGTCGGCGGCGGGCTCCGTCTGCTCGGTTCCCTCGGCCTCCGCCTCGATTCGCCCCACCTCGGCCCGGGGCCGAACCAGCCGGAACTCGTCCGCCGCTCGCGGCCAGGCGAGGAGCAGCCCGGCGGCCCGCGCCGAGCCCGTGTGGCCCCGGTGCCGCTCGAGCAGGGCCTCGAGCCGGTCGGCGGCCTCGGCGTCCGGCCTCTCCGCGGTCACGAGCTGGCCGTTGAGCCGCAGCGGCAGCAGACCGTGCGGGTCGTGGACGAAGACCTCGCCGCCGGTCATGCCGGCCGCGAGATTGCGGCCGATCGGCCCGAGGACGACCACCGTCCCGCTTGTCATGTACTCGCAGGCGTTCGAGCCCACCCCCTCGACGACCGCGGTCGCGCCCGAGTTGCGGACGGCGAAGCGCTCGCCGGCCGAGCCCGCGCAGTAGAGATCGCCTCCGGTGGCCCCGTAGAGCAGCGTGTTGCCGGCGAGGCAGGGGTCGCCCGCGTCGCCGGCCGGCGGGCGGATGACGATCCGGCCGCCGCTCAGGCTCTTGCCGACGTAGTCGTTCGCGTCGCCGTCGAGGACGAACTCGACGCCGTCGGGAAGGAACGCCCCGAAGCTCTGGCCCGCGGTGCCCTGGAAGTGGTAGCGGCGAAGTGCGCCGCTACGCCCGCCGACGCGGGCGAGCTCGCCCGCGAGGCGGGCGCCGACGGCACGATCGCGGTTGTGGATCCGGTAGCTCGGCTCGCGGCGCCGCGGGTCGGCTGCGACCCGCTCGCCCAGCTCGCCTCCCGAGGCCACCGGAGTGGCTTGGCCCGCGTAGCGGAGGTCGCCGCCCGCGGGCGGCACGACCAGCGCGTCGAGCTCCAGCAGGCTCGAGCGCCCGCCGCCCGGGCCTCGGCGGCGCAGCAGGTCGCTGCGGCCGACCGCCTCGTCGAACGTGCGCAGGCCGAGCGCGGCGAGGTGGCGCCTGACCTCCTCCGCGACGAGGAGCAGGTAGTTCTCGATCATCGCCGGCGTCCCGCCGAACTTGGCCCGCAGCTCCGGCCGCTGCGTCGCGATCCCGACCGGACAGGTGTCGACGTGGCAGGAGCGGACCATCAGACAGCCTTCGGCGAGGAGGAGCGCGGTGCCGAAGCTGACCTCGTCGGCGCCGAGGAGGGCAGCGACGACGACGTCGCGCCCAGTCTTGATCCCGCCGTCGACGCGGAGCCGCGCCCGTCCGCGCAGGCCGTTCTCGACGAGCGCCCGCTGTGCCTCGACGAGGCCGAGCTCCCACGGGCCGCCCGCGTGTTTGATCGAGGAGAGCGGGCTCGCGCCCGTGCCGCCGTCGGCGCCGGCGATGTGGACGACGTCGGCGAGCGCCTTGACGACCCCGGCGGCGACGAGGCCGACGCCGGCCTCGGCGACGAGCTTGACTGAGACGTCCGCGGCGGGGTTGACCTGCTTCAGGTCGAAGATCAGCTGCGCGAGATCCTCGATCGAGTAGATGTCGTGGTGGGGCGGCGGAGAGATCAGGGCGATCCCGGGCCGGGTGTGGCGCAGGCGCGCGATCTCGGGACTGACCTTGTGGCCGGGCAACTGGCCCCCCTCGCCCGGCTTCGAGCCCTGGGCGATCTTGATCTGGAGCTCCGAGGCGAAGGCGGCGTACGCGGCCGTGACCCCGAAGCGCCCGGAGGCGATCTGCTTGATGCGCGAGTTCCGGTCGGTGCGGTAGCGGGCGGGATCCTCCCCTCCCTCGCCGCAGTTTGAGCGGCCGCCGAGGTTGTTGAAGGCGATCGCGATCGTCTCGTGCGCCTCCGCCGACAGGGCGCCGTGCGACATGCCGCCGCTCGAGAACCGCTTGACGAGGGACTCCGCCGGCTCGACCTCGTCGAGGGAAACAGGGCGCTCCGCCGGGCTCAACTCGAGCAGGTCGCGGAGCTCCATCGGCTCGCGCCCGTTGACGAGCGCGGCGAAGCGGGCATAGGCGGCCGAGCCGCCGTCCGCCGTCACGGCCCGGCGCAGCGCATGCGCGGCCGCGAGGTCGCTGGTGCCGACGGCCGCCTGGAGCGCGTCGACGACCTCCGGGGTCGTTGCGTGCGGCTCGCCGCCCTTGCGGAACTTCACGTAGCCGGGGTTCTCGAGCCTCGGCTTCGCCCCGGCGCCCGCGCCCGCCCGGGCGACGGTCTCTGCCTCGAGCTCGGCCAGCCCGATCCCGCCGACTCCCGACGGCGTCCCCGGGAATGCGGACTGGACGAGCGCCCGGTCGAGACCGAGGGCGTCGAAGATCTGCGCTCCGCAGTAGCTCGCGACGTCGGAGATGCCCATCTTCGACATCACCTTGAGGACGCCGTCCTCGACCGACTGCCTGAAGCGCAGCTGCGCCGCGGCGGGCGAGGGCCGGTCGCCGCCGATCCGGTCCGCCTCGGCCAGGGCGGCGACGGTCTGGAGCGCGAGCCGAGGCGAGATCGCCTCGGCTCCGAAGCCGAGCAGGCAGGCAAAGTGGTGCACCTCGCGCGGCTCGTCGCTCTCCACGACCAGCGTCGCGAGCGTCCGCATGCCGGCTCGAACGAGCCGGTGGTGCACGGTGGAGGTCGCGAGCAGCATCGGCACGGGCGGCCGCCCCGGAGAGGCCCCGGCATCGGAGAGGAGGAGCATCCCGTGCCCTTCCCGCACGGCCGCCTCTGCCGCGGAGCCAAGCCGGGCGCAGGCGCCGGCGAGTCCCTCCGAGGGATCGAAGGTCGCATCGAGGCGGACGACCGCGAGCTCCTGGAGCGCGGACGGGAAGAGGAAAAAGCTCTCCAGCTCAATCCCCGCCGCGTCCTCCGGAGCCTCGACGAGCAGCGGCGCGCGCGCGCCGAGCAGCGTGCCGAGCGACATCACGAAGCGCTCGCGGATGTGATCGATCGCCGGGTTCGTCACCTGCGCGAAGCGCTGGCGGAAATAGCTGTAGAGCGGCCGCGCCCGACCGGCGAGCAGCGGCAGAGCGGTGTCGTCGCCCATCGAGGAGGTCGGTTCGTGCCCGCGGGCGGCCGAGGGGCGGACGATCACGGACAGCTCCTCACGCGTGTAGCCGAAGAGGACGTGGCGACCGGCGAGATCCTCGTCGGGCGGAGGGACGGGCTGCCCCGTCGACGCCGCTCGCCGCCACTCCGAGAGCCAGCGCCCGTACGGGGAGGCGGCGGCGAGGCGCGCCTTGATCTCTTGGTCGTGCTGGAGGCCCCCCTCCGGGTCGACGACGAGCATCTCGCCGGGACCGAGTCGCCCGCGGCGCACGGTCGTCCCCTCGGGGAAGTCGAAGACGCCGGCCTCGGACGCGCAGCAGACAAGCCCGCCCCCGACGGCATACCGGAGCGGGCGCAGTCCGTTACGGTCGAGCGCCGCGCCGACGACCCGGCCGTCGGTGAAGACGATTCCGGCCGGGCCGTCCCAGGGCTCGACGAGGCCGGCGTGGAACCGGTAGAAGTCGCGGACCGGGCGGTCGAGCTCGGCGTCCTCCTGCCAGGCCGGGGGCACGAGCATCGCGAGGGCGTGGTGCACGTCGCGGCCTCCGCGCACGAGCAGCTCCAGCGCGTTGTCGAGCATCCCCGAGTCGGAGCTCGACTCGTCGAGGACGGGGCCGCCGAGCTCGGTGTCCCAACCGAGCGAGCCGGCTCGTGCACGCATCCAGTTGACGTTGCCGCGGATCGCGTTGATCTCGCCGTTGTGGCACAGCAGTCGGAAGGGCTGGGCGCGCTCCCACGAGGGTTCGGTGTTCGTCGAGAAGCGTTGGTGGAAGACCCCGAAAGCGACCTCCACCGCCGGATCGCGCAGGTCGGCGTAGAACGCGTCGAGCTGGTCCGCGGCGCAGAGCGCCTTGTAGACGACGGTGCGAAACGACAGCGAGGCGGCGTAGACCGCGTCCCCGCCGTCGAGCCGCTTGCGCGCGAGGAACGCCGCCAGCTCGCCGCCGTCGCGGGCATCGGGCGGCGGCTCGAGCACCGCCTGGGCGATCAGCGGCGCCGACGACCGGGCGCCGGGGCCGAGCGCGTCGGGGTCGGTGGGAACCACCCGCCAGCTGCGAACGGCGATTCCCTCGGCGCCACACGCCTCCTCGACCGCGAGCCGGCCGCCCGGCCCGCGCAGAAAGACCATCGCGAGCCCGGCGCCCGGCTCGGGCTGGAGCGCCCGCGGCAGGGGGAGGAGCACGCCGGCACCGTCGCCCGAGCGGTGGTCGGCCGCCACGGCTCCACGGTGGCGCACGCGACGGAGGGCCTCGAGAAGCGAGGCGAGGACGTCATGCGAGGGCTCACCCGAGAGCCGGGCGACGAAGCCGATGCCACAGGCATCACGCTCGCCGGTCGCGATGTCGAGCGCCGAAGGACGCGGCACCGGCACACCTTTCAATCGAGGGGCCCGCCCGGGGAATAGCAGCTAGCCGGCGAGGGCGGGGAGGGGAGGCCGCCGGCTAGCGCGCGTCCGCGCGCGCGACGCCGAGCAAGGGTGAAATCAGGGCTGTGCGCACGCAGTCCACCACCTCAGCATAGAGGCTCTGGCCGGACGGAGCAAGGCCGGATCCGGCTTGGGGAAAGATATCTGTCCTTTCTAAAGCGAGTCGAGCCACCGGCCGACGCGGCCCGCGCGGTCGACCGCTCGGTCGACACCCGTTCGCGCCGCGGCGGCCGGGAGGATCCGGCGCCGACCCCTGGTCCGCGCCCGCCTTGCGCGGACGCGCAGCACCTCCTCGGCCGTCGTCGGACCGGACCCAGGCGCTGGCGAGGGGGGTTATCGCTCGGACCGAGGGGGCGGGCCCGGGCCCACCCCCTCGGTCTGTCGGGTCACTTCGTGTAGAGGAACTTCTTGATCGCGGGCGCGCTGACGTTCGCCTTCGTGATGATCGCGGAGCCCGTGCCGTAGTGCTTTTTGATCCCGGCCCTCTTGCCCGTGGCGTACTTGTAGGCGAGGTCGACGCCCAGCTTCCCGATGTCGAACGGGTCCTGGGCGACGAGCGCGTCGATCGTGCCCGACTTCAGAGCCCCGACCTGGTTCGGCTCCGCGTCAAACTCGACGAGCTTGACCTTGCCCGACTTGCCGGCCTGCTTCGTCGCCGTCGTCACGCCGTTGCCGGAGATGACGTTCATCGCGAAGACGCCGGAGAGGTTCGGGTAACGGGTCAGCAGGGCCGACATGATCTGCGCCGCCTTGGTCTGGTCGTCGTTATCGAACTGCGTCCCGACGTACTTGATGTTCGGATACTTCTTCAGCTCCCGCTCGAAGCCCTGCTTGCGCTGGTCGGTCGTCGAGATGCCCGGTTGGACGCTGATGCCGGCGACCGTGCCCTTCTTGCCGATCGCCCGCGCGAGCGCGTCCGCCGCCGACTTGCCGCCTGCGATGTTGTCGGAGGAGATGTTCGTGAACGCGATCCGCTTCGTGATGAACGTATCCACGGTCGCGACCGGAATCCCCGCCGAGATCGCCTTCTGGATCGGTGCGATCAACGCAGTCTTGTCAGTGGGCGCGATCAGGATCGCGTCCGGATGGCGGGCGATCGCCCCGTTCAGGAACGGGATCTGCGTCGGCGCGCTGAAGGCATTCGGCGCGCCCTGGAAGACGAGCTTGACGCCGAGCTTCGCCGCCTCGGCGGCCGCGCCCTTGTGCATGGTCGTGTAGAAGGCATCCGTCGAGATGCCCGGGATCAGGTAGAAGGTCAGCGTCTTCCTCGGGGCCGCCTTCGCCTTCTGGCTCGCCGTCCCGCCGACCGCCGCGATCGCGGCCGTGGCCAGAAGGACTCCCGCGAGCGCCAACCGTATGCGCCCTCTGCTCATCGCTCTGCTCCTTTCGTCTCCTACGTGCTCCATCGCCGCCGACGCACCTGGTCGATGTAGACGGCGACGATGATGGTTGCCCCGACCAGGACTTCCTGCCAGAACGGATCGATCCCGTTGATGACGAAGCCGTTCTGGAGGACGGTCGGGATGAACGCGCCGACGACCGTGCCGAGAATGGTGCCGACACCCCCGAAGAGGCTTGTCCCCCCGATCACGACGGCCGCAATCGCGTTCAGGTTGTCCGTGTTGTGCGCCGACAGGTTCTCGGTCCCAAACCGGGCGAGGTCGATCAGCCCGGCGACGCCGCAGAGAAATCCGGTAAGGGTGTAGACCTTGATCAGGTGCCAGTCGACGTTGACGCCGGCGCGTCGCGCGCCGTCCTCGTTCGAGCCGATCGCCGCGGTATACAGGCCGAAGCGGGTCAGGCGGAGGGTGACATAGGCGACGAGGACGATGAAGGCCGCGAGCAGTACGGGCACGTAGATCCCGAGGACGGTGCCGTTTCCGAAGCGATCCTGGAACCGCGTCGGCACCGACGAGAGGTTCGTGCCGCCGGTCAGCAGGTCGGCGGCCCCGAAGGCCATCCCGAGCGTGCCCAGGGTGACGATGAACGGGGGCAGCTTCAGCCGCGTCACGAGGACGCCGTTGAGGAAGCCCCAGCCCGAGCCGGCAAGCAACGTCACGAGGCCGCCGATCAGGATCCCACGCACGTCGTGCGGGTACTGGAGGTTCGACGTCTGGGCGTGGGTCCCCGAGAGCTTCAGCATCACGAGGCCACCCGCGACGCCGGAGAAGACGAGGATGCCCCCGACGGAAAGATCGATACCCGCGGTGACGATGATGAACGTCTCCCCGATCGCGAGCAGGATCACCTCGGAGGTATCGAGCGCGATGTTCTTGAAGTTCGCCGCCTGGAAGAAGGCGTGGCCGGGCGTTGCGACCGAGAAGTAGAGGATGAGACCGATCAGAAAGAAGAGGATCCAGAACCGGGTCAGAACGAGGAACGCGAGCCGGGCCGCACGCTCCTGCGGCTGGGGGGTGCCGAGGCCCGTCGGAGTCTCAGCCACCGGCTCGGTCGGGCGGCAGGCAGCGGATCGCGTCCAGTGCGCCGGTGAGCGTGCACCGCCCGGCCCCGTAAGGAACGAGCAGGGTCTGCCCGCCAGCGAGGTCGAGCCCGCCGTCAGCGCAATCGATGCGCCCCGAGCCCGAGAGCACGACGACGATCGAGAACGACGGCTCGAGCTCGAGCCGGGGCGCCGGCCGGAGCCGCTCACCCCCGAAGAACGGCGCTGCCGCGGGCGGCAGCAGCGGAATCCGCTCGCCACCGCCCGCAGTCGAGCGGAGCAGCGGGGTGAGCCGCTCGCAGGTCCACGCCGACCGGTCGACGGCCGCGAGCGCGGTCTCGAAGCCGAGCCCGAGGTGGCCCGCCGCTCGCCCGTCGACCGCAAATCCCTCCCACTCGAGCAAGACGGACAGGTCGGACGGCTCCTGCAGCTCGACGAGCAGGATTCCCTCGCCGATCGCATGCGGCACCCCCGCCGGGACGAAGATGGCGTCGCCCGCGGCCACGGGCAGCTCGTTCAGCGAGCCGAGCAGGGCCTCCACGTCCTGCCGCTCGACCCACCCGGCGAGCGTGCCCGCGTCCACCGGCCGGCTGAAGCCGAGCGCGACGACCGGCCGCTTGCCCCGAGCCTCGACGATCACCCAGGCTTCCGTCTTGCCGTGGCTCGAGCCGAGGTGTCGTGCGGCAAAGGAGCGGTCCGGGTGGCAGTGCACGGGCAGGCGCTCGCCTGCATCAAGCAGCTTCACGAGCAGCCCGGTCTCCGTTCGCCCGGGCCCGAGCAGCTCCTCCGGGCCGGCGGCGACCGCAGCCCTCACCGTGACGCCGTCCTCGAGGCGGGACAACCCGGCCTCGGGCTCGCCGAAGCTCGTGGTCGTCGATCCGACCCAGTCCTCCGGCGCGTACTCGCCGACCGGCTCGGTCCCGCGGAACCGGGCGATCGCCTCACCACCGCGGTAGAAGCGCTGAAGCTGGTTCGGCGGCAAGCGCAGGGGGATCACGCGGCGATCTCTCCGGAGCCGCGCGCAACGAGCGTCGTGGGCAGGATGATGCGCTGCGGCGGCCGACGGTCACCCGAGAGGCGCTGCCAGAGCAGGCGGGCGGCGCGGCGCCCGAGCTCGGACGCGTCGTAGGAGATCACCGTCAGCGGCGGCATCACGTACTCGGCAAGCTCCAGGTCGTCGAAACCGACCAGGGCGACGCCGACGCCCCCGCCCAGCGCACGGAGGGCGCCGAGGGTGACGCGATTGTTGCCGGTGAAGATCGCAGTCGGAGGCTCCGGCAGGTCGAGCAGCTCGAGGACTGCGGCCTCGGCGCCCTCGCTGTCGTGCGAGCCGAGGCGGACGAGCCCCGGATCGGTCGCGATCCCGACCGCGTCGAGAGCCTCGAGATAGCCCTGGTAGCGCTCCTCCGCCGTCGCGATCGTCGGCGTGTCAGCGACGATCGCGATCCGCCGGTGCCCGTGGGCGAGCAGGTGCGCGACCGCGCTCCGCGCGCCGCCGACGTTGTCGAGCAGGATCACGTCGGCGTCGATCCGGCCGGCTGGACGGTCGATGAAGACGGCAGGAGTACCGTGCTCGAGGTCGCTCAGAAGGTAGCGGTGGTCCCCCCCGGCCGGAACGACGAGCAGGCCGTCGACGCGGCGCTCGCAGAGGAGCTGGAGCAGCGCACGCTCCCGCTCGGGATCCTCGTCCGAGGAGCCCGCGATGACGAGGAAGCCGTGGGCCCGCGTCTCCTCCTCGACCCCTCGGGTGATCGCCGAGTAGAACGGATTCGCGACATCCTCGATCACGAGCCCGAGCGTGCGCGAGACGCGGCCCTGCCGGAGCGACCGCGCGGCCTCGTTGCGGCGGTAGCCGAGCCGGGCGATCGCCCCCCGGACCCGCTCGGCCGTCGCGGGCGTGACGCGCGGCTCGCCGTTCACGACCCGCGAGACCGTCTTCAGGCTGACGCCGGCCACCTCGGCGACGTCTGTCATCGTCGGCCGTGTCACCCGGCGAGCGCCCCCGTCATCATCCCGACGACCGCCTCGACGCTCGACTCGCTCGTCTCGAGCGTCGAGATCGTCCGCCCGAGCCGCAGCACCGTGATCCGGTCGGCGACGAGGAAGACCTCGGGCAGATTGTGGCTGATCATGATCACGGAGAGCTCCTGCTGCTTGATCTCGCGGATCATCTCGAGCACCATCTGCGACTCCCGGACTCCGAGCGCGGCGGTCGGCTCGTCCATGATCACGATCCGCCGGCCCCAGGCGATCGCGCGCGCGACGGCGATCGACTGGCGCTGGCCTCCGGAGAAGTTGATCACCGGCTGCTGCACCGAAGGGATGCCTACCTTGAGCCGCTGGACGGCCTCGCTCGTCCGCTCCCGCATCTCCTTCTTGTCGAGGAAGCCGAACCAGGAGAGAGGCGGCGGCAGCAGCGATTCGCGACCGAGGAAGAGATTCGAGGTCGCGTCCAGCTCGTCGGCGAGGGCGAGATCCTGGTAGACGGTCTCGATCCCGAGCTCCCGCGCAGCGCGAGGGCTGTCGATCGTCACCGCGCGGCCCTCGAGCGTCAGCGTCCCTCCGTCGGGGTGGTAGACACCCGAGATCACCTTGATCAGCGTCGACTTGCCGGCGCCGTTGTCGCCGACGATCGCGTGCACCTCGCCCGCGCGGAGCTCGCAGGAAGCCCCGCGGAGGGCGACGACTCGCCCGAAGTGCTTCTCGATTGCATCCGCCTGCAAGATGACATCGTTGTCATGCACCGCAGGGACTATCGCGCCCCACGACCGCCGCTGTCAAACGAGGCCGGCCGATCCCGGGTGGCGTCGGGCATCTGTCGCGTTGGCAGCGACTTGACAAGGTGCAAGCCCTCAGCCACACTGGCGGCACGATGAGGACAGGCTCGAACCGCGGCTCGCTCTCCGCCCGGACCTCCGTGTCCGGGTCGATCGCGCTTATCCTCTCGATTCTCCCCCGCTAGGGGGAGACGCGAACACGCGCTGAAAGGCGCACACCCCACCGTCGCCGCCACCCGTCCGCCCGCACTCGGGACGCAAGGAGGATTCAGTGAGTTCGCGCAGGATCGCCATCTTCGATACGACGCTTCGCGACGGCGAGCAATCGCCGGGAATCGCGCTGCTCCCGCACGAGAAGGCCGAGATCGCGGAGCAGCTCGAGCGTCTCGGAGTCGACGTGATCGAGGCCGGATTCGCCGTGTCCTCGCCCGGCGACTTCGAGGGCGTGCGAGCCGTCGCACGCACCGCCGGGCGCGCGACCGTCGCCAGCCTCTGCCGAACGCGGCCGGAAGACATCGCCGCCGGAGCCGAGGCGCTGGCCGACGCCCACCGGTCGCGGATCCACCTCTTCATCGCAACGAGCCCGGTGCACATGGAGAAGAAGCTGCAGCTCGAGCCCGACGAGGTGGTGGAGCAAGCCTCCCGCTCGGTCGCCGCCGCGGTGGCGCGCGTGGCTGAAGTCGAGTTCTCGTGCGAGGACGCCACCCGCTCCGATCCGGCCTTCGTCGCGAGGGTTTGCCGTGCAGCCGTCCGGGCGGGCGCAACGGTGGTCAATCTGCCCGACACGGTCGGCTACGCGCTGCCGGTGGAGTACGTCGGCTTCCTCAACGAGGTCCGCCGGCTCTGCCCCGAGCTCGCCGGTGTGACGCTCTCGGCGCACTGCCACGACGACCTCGGTCTCGCGGTTGCGAACTCGCTCGCGGCGATCGAGGCGGGCGTCGGTCAGATCGAGTGCACGATCAACGGCATCGGCGAGCGGGCGGGCAACGCCGCGCTCGAGGAGATCGTGATGGCGCTTCGGGTGCGGCGCACGGCCCTGCGCGCCGAGACGGGGATCGACGCGTCGCAGATCGGCGCAGCCTCGCGGATCGTCGAGCGGCTGAGCGGCTACGCCGTGCCGCGCAACAAAGCGATCGTCGGCGCCAACGCCTTCGCGCACGAGGCCGGCATCCACCAGGACGGGCTGCTCAAGGATCTCTCGACGTACCAGATCATGGATCCCGGGGAGCTCGGTGTCACGATGACGCTGCCGCTCGGCAAGCACTCTGGCCGGCACGCGTTCGCCCGCGCCTGCAACGAGGCCGGAATCGAGCTCAGCCACGAGGAGCTGACGGCGGCGTTTCGCCGGTTCAAGGCGCTGGCCGACACGGGTCGCCCCATTGGCCTGCACGAGCTCTTCGCCGAGGTGACCGCGTGAGACGCACCGTTTACACCGTCGCCTGCCTCTCCCGGCACGGCATCGGCCCGGAGGTGATGGCTCAGGCGAGCCGGGCAGTCGGCGCCGCCTCGCGGCTGCACGGCTTCGCCGTCGACGAGCTGCACGTACCGTTCGGTGCCGACGCAATCATGCGGTTCGGCCACCCGTTCCCCAGCTCGTCCCGGCGAGCGGTCCTCGGCGCCGACGCAGTGCTCGTCGCCTCGGAGGACGGCGCCCAGCTCGAGACGCTCGAGGAGGAGCTCGACCTTCGCGCCTCCATCGTCCGCGTTCGCTTCGACCGGTCCGCGGAGCTCTCGGTGGTAGCACCGCTCAGGGCCGACGCCTGGGACTGGACGCTGGAGCGGAGCTTCGACCTCGCGCGGGAGAGCCGCGCGCGGATCTCGCTCGTGGACGTCGACAACGGCCGCGCGGCGGCGCTCGAGGCGCGTCACGACGGGCTCGACGTGGAGCGGCTCCGAACCGCCGAGGCGGTGCGTGCGCTCGTCTTCGCGCCGCATCGATTCGACGTCCTCGTCGTTTCGCCCGAGCTGGCGACGACCGCGGGCGACCTGGCCGCCTGCCTCGCGCAGAACCGGACCGCCGCGTGGGGCCGCCTGGCCCCGGGCGGCCCGAGCGTCTTCGGCGCAACGCACGGAGCCGCCGACGACATCGCCGGCCAGGGCGTCGCCGACCCGAGCTCGATGCTGCTTGCGGCCGCGCTGATGGTCGGCGAGGGGCTCGGCGAGCGCCGCGCCGCCGCGACGCTCTCCTCGGCGGTCGGCCAAGTGCACGCGCGCGCGAAACCGCCGTCGACCCGAGGTCACGCCGACACGGTGCTGGCGCAGCTTCCGCTCGCCTGGTCGAACGCCGAGTTCCACCGGGAGGCCGTATGAGGATGAACGGGGCCGACGCCGTCCTTCGCTCGCTCGAGGCGGAGGACGTCGACGTCGTCTTCGGTCTTCCGGGCGGGGCGATCCTGCCGACCTACGACGCCTTCGCCCGCGGCACGACCGTCCGGCACGTGCTCGCCCGCCACGAGCAGGGAGCCGGCCACATGGCCGAGGGCTACGCGCGCGCCTCCGGCAACATCGGGGTCGCGCTCGCCACCTCCGGCCCCGGAGCGACGAACCTCGTCACCCCGATCGCCGACGCGTGGATGGATTCGACGCCGCTCGTCTGCATCACCGGCCAGGTTCGCTCGCACCTGATCGGCACGGATGCGTTCCAGGAGTGCGACATCACCGGGATCACCATCCCGGTCGTCAAGCACTCGTGGCTCGTGAAGGACGTCGCCGACCTGCCCCACATCATGAAGGCCGCCTTCCACGTTGCGAGCACCGGCCGTTGCGGACCGGTCCTCGTCGACATCCCGCGCGACGTGCAGGAGGCCGAGCTCGATTTCGGGTATCCGGACACCGTCGACCTGCCCGGCTGGCGACCGCCGCGGCGAGGGCACCCCCGCCAGATCCGCGAGGCGGCGAAGCGGATCGCCTCGGCCGAGCGCCCGGTTCTCTACGTCGGCGGCGGTGTGCTGAACGCCGATGCGTGTCCCGAGCTACTCGAGCTCGCCGAGAGCGGGCGCCTGCCCGTGGTGACGACCCTGATGGCCAAGAGCGGCTTCCCCGAGACGCACGAGCTGCACTTCGGCTGGCCGGGGATGCACGGCCCGAAGTGGTCGAACTACGCGATCAACAAGTGTGACGTGCTCGTGGCCGTCGGCGCACGCTTCGACGACCGGGTCACGGGTAAGCTCGCGTCCTTCGCGGCTGGCGCGACGGTGATCCACCTCGATGTCGACTCCGCCGAGATCGACAAACTCCGCCACGCGGACGTTCCCGTCGTCGGGCCGCTGAAGCCCGTGCTGGCCGACCTCGCCCGCGAGCTCCGCGAGGTGCACCGGCCGGACGCCACCGAGCCATGGCTCGCCCAGATCCGCCGGTGGCGCGAGGAGTTCCCGCTGCGCTACGGCGGTGGCGGCGGCCCGATGAAGCCGCAGCCGGTGCTGGAGACGCTGCAGGCGCTGACCGCCGGCCGAGACGACGTGATCTGGACGACCGGGGTCGGCCAGCACCAGATGTGGGCGATGCAGTACCTGCTCTGCGACCGGCCGCGCTCGTTCATCACCTCGGGCGGCCTCGGGACCATGGGCTACGGCCTCCCGGCCGCGATCGGCGCCAAGGCTGCCCGCCCCGACGCGACGGTGATCTGCGTCGACGGCGACGGCTGCTTCCAGATGACCCAGCAGGAGCTCGCGACCTCGGTGCTCGAGCACCTCCCCATCGTCGTCGTGATCGTCAACAACGGCCACCTCGGTATGGTTCGTCAGTGGCAGGACATGTTCTTCGAGGAGCGCTTTTCCCAGATCGAGCTCACGCACCACCTGCCGGACTACGCCGCCCTCGCCGAGGCCTACGGTGCGCGCGGCTTCGTCGTCGACCGGGAGGACGACCTCGAGGAGACGCTCGGTGAGGCGATCGGGTGCGGCCGGACCGCCGTCGTCGACTGCCGCGTCGATGCCCATGAGCACTGCTTCCCGATGATTCCCGCGGGCGCCGCTGCGCTCGACCTGGTCGAGTATCCGGGCGAGAGCGAGGTGGTCTCGACGTGAGCCTCGTCACGACCCGCCGGCGCTCGTCGTCGGAGCCGCCGCCGCGCGGTACGTCCGGCGCAGTCCGGGCGCCGGGGGGCTCAGCCCGTATCGGCGGCCTCGGCCTCTGGCCGAGCGCCCGTCCAGGGCGCAGGAGCGCAAGGCGGCCACGCACGTGAAGCACACGCTCTCCGTGCTCGTCGAGAACAAGCCCGGTGCGCTCGCCCGGATCTCGAACATGTTCGCCCGGCGCGGATTCAACATCGAGAGCCTCGCGGTCGGGCCGACCGAGCGCGCGGACATCTCCCGGATCACCCTCCAGGTCGACTGCGACGACCGCTCGCTCGAGCAGATCGAGAAGCAGATGCACAAGCTCGTGAACGTGCTGCGCATCACCCAGCTCGCCGCGGGCGAGTCGATCGAGCGTGAGCTCGCCCTGATCAAGGTCTCCGCCCCGCCCACGCGGCGAACCGAGCTGATGGCGCTCGCTGACGTCTTCAGCGCACGCATCGCCGACCTCGGCCCCGACGCGATCGTCTTCGAGCTCGCCGGGACCCCCGAGGAGATCGACTCCTTCGAGGAGCTCGTCCGCCCGCACGGCGTGAAGGAGCTCGTCCGCACAGGGCGCATCGGCCTCCGCCGCGCCTCCTCCTCCCCCACCAGCGTCCGCCGCAGCCAGCTCGTGCTGCGCTGAGCATCGAAAGGAGCTCCAAATGGCCACGATCCACCGCGAAGGCAATCTCGACCTGCTCTCAGGAAAGGTCGCGGTCGTCGGCTACGGCAGCCAGGGCCACGCGCACGCACTCAACCTGCGGGACTCGGGCGTCGAGGTCGAGGTCGGCCTGCGGCCGGAGAGTCGCTCCCGCGAGGCGGCCGACGACGCGGGCCTCGCGGTCCGCACCGTCGCCGAGGCGACCCGCGGGGCCCAGGTCGTGGCGATTCTCGTTCCGGACCACCTGCAGAAGGGCGTCTACGAGCAGGAGATCGAGCCCAACCTCGAGCCCGACGCAGCACTGCTCTTTGCCCATGGGCTCAACATCCACTTCGGCCGGATCACGCCGGCCGCCGCGCACGACGTCGTCATGGTGGCGCCGAAGGCCCCGGGCCACCGCGTCCGGGAGCTGTTCAAGAGCGGTGCCGGCACGCCCGGGCTCGTCGCTGTCCACCAGGATGCGAGCGGGCGCGCGCTCGAGCTCGCGCTCGCCTACGGCACCGGGATCGGCTGCGGCCGCGTCGGCATGCTCGAGACGACCTTTGCGGAGGAGACCGAGAGCGACCTCTTCGGCGAGCAGGCGGTCCTCTGCGGCGGTGTCACGGCCCTGATCAAGGCCGGCTTCGAGACACTCGTCGAGGCCGGCTACCAGCCCGAGATCGCCTACTACGAGTGCCTGAACGAGCTGAAGCTGATCGTCGACCTGATCTACGAGGGCGGTTTCGAGTACATGCGCTACTCGATCTCCGACGTCGCCGAGTACGGGGACCTCTCGCGCGGGCCTCGCATCGTCGACGATCATGTGCGCGAGAACATGACGAAGCTGCTCGAGGAGATCCGCAGCGGCGCGTTCGCGCGCGAGCTGTTCGAGGACGACGAGGCGGGGCGGCCGCGCTTCGAGGAGCTGCGGCGGCAGAATGCGGGCGGCCAGCTCGAGCAGGTCGGTGTCGAGCTCCGCGCCCTCGCCGGCAAAGAAGGGCTCCTCGGCGCGGAGGCGCATGGCGTCGGCTGAGCATGGCGTCGGTTGACGTTCCGGTCGCGCTGCTCGGCTACGGCACGGTCGGCGCGGCCGTCAACCGTCTCCTGATCGACGGCGCCGAGGAGATCGAGCGCGCCACCGGTCACCGCCTCCGCGTCGTGCGGGCGCTCGTGCGCGATCTCGCGAAAGAGCGCGCCTTCCAGCCCGCCGACGGCGTCCTCACGAGCGACTTCGCGTCGATCCTCGAGGATCCGTCGATCGCGCTCGTGGCGGAGGTGATGGGCGGCACCGACCCGACGGGCGGCTACGTCCTCGACCTGCTGCGCGCGGGGAAGCCGGTCGTCTCGGCGAACAAGCAGCTGCTCGCACGGCGCAGCGCCGATCTCTTCGAGGCGGCGTCGGCCGGAGGCGTCCAGCTGCGCTTCGAGGCGTCGGTCTGCGGGGCGATCCCGGTGATCAAGGTCCTGCGCGAGTCGCTCGTCGTGACCAACGTGCACCGGGTGCTCGGGATCGTCAACGGGACGACGAACTTCATCCTCACCCGGATGGAGGACGGCGCAGGCTACGAGGACGCACTCGCGGAGGCGCAGCTGCTCGGTTACGCGGAGGCAGACCCGACCGATGACGTCTCCGGCGCCGACGCGGCCGCCAAGATGGCGATCCTCGCGACAGTCGCCTTCGGCGCGCGCGCCGAGCTCGACGATGTCACCTATCAAGGGATCGAGGGTCTCAGGGCCGAGCACATGGCCGCTGCGCGCGGGCTCGGCGCCGTCGTGCGCCTCGTCGGCGCGGCGACGCTCGTCAACGGCGCCGTCGACGTCCGCGTCGGGCCGGCGCTCGTCGACCGGCACCACCCGCTTGCCTCCGTCGTGGGCCCGTTCAACGCCGTGATGCTCCAGGGCGACGCGATCCGGGAGATCACGCTCGAGGGCCCGGGCGCGGGCGGGACGGAGACCGCCTCCGCCGTCGTCGCCGACATGGTCAGCGTCCTCGGCACAACCGGAACCGGCTTCCTCCAGAACGACGCCTGCTGGCGCACACTCGACCGGCTGCCGCCGGGCGAGCTCGCCTCGCCGTTCTACATCCACATCGAGGTCGCAGACCGCCCCGGCGTGCTCGCACAGGTGGCCGAGCGCTTCGCCGAGGAGGGCGTCTCGATCGCCAGCCTGACCCAGAGCCTCCTAGACGGCAGCGCGGGCCTCGACCTCGTGACGCACGCGGCCCCGGCGGGACGCATGGAGGCTGCGCTCGACGCGATCGAGCAGCTGGCCGAGGTGCGCCACCGCCCCGATTCCCTCCGCGTGATCGCCGAGCGAGGGATCTGACGGTGCACGTCCCCCTGCTCGAGCGCTACCGCGACTCGCTGCCGGTCTCGCAGAAGACACCGCTCGTCACGCTCGGCGAGGGCTCGACCCCGCTCGTGCGCGCCGGGCGCATCTCGGCTCGGCTCGGCGTCGAGATCTGGCTGAAGTGGGAGGGCGCGAATCCGACCGGCTCGTTCAAGGACCGCGGCATGGCCGTCGCGGTCGCGAAGGCGCTCGAGGAGGGCGCGCGGGGCGTCGTCTGCGCCTCGACCGGCAACACCGCGGCGTCGGCCGCCGCCTACGCCGCCCGGGCCGGCATCGAGGCGATCGTCGCCTACCCGGCCGGCGCCGTGGCCGCCTCGAAGCTCGTTCAGGTGCGTGCCGCCGGCGCGCGGCTGCTCGAGATCCGTGGCTCGTTCGAGGACGCGTTCTCTGCCGCCCTCGAGCTGGCCGAGGCGGAGCACTTCACGTTCGTCAATTCGACCAACCCGAACCGGCTCGAGGGCCAGAAGACGGCTGCGTTCGAGATCATCGAGCAACTCGGCGGGGCGCCGGACGTGCTCGCCCTCCCCTACGGCGGCGGCGGCAACACGGCCGCCTACGCGAAGGGCTTTCTCGAGACCGGCTCGCTTCCGCGCCTGCATCCGGTCGAGGCTCAGACCCGCCCAGAGACAGTCGCCTCGGCGATCCGGATCGCGGTTCCCGTCCACCGACGCGAGGTCGATGTGGCGGTCGCCCGCTCGGGCGGCTCGGTGATCTCGGTCAGCGACGACGAAATCGCGGCCGCCTGGCGCTCGCTCGCGCGCGAGGAAGGCCTCTTCTGCGAGCCTGCCTCGGCGGCGCCGATCGCGGGCCTGGCGCGCGGGGCGGCGGCGCTCGGCGAGCGTGTGGTGTGCGTGCTCACCGGCCATGGGCTGAAGGATCCCGCGGCGGTCGACCTGCTGGCGGAGCGGGGGGCGTGACGATCCGCGTGCACGCGCCGGCGACGACTGCGAACCTCGGTCCGGGCTTCGACTGCGCGGCGGCGGCGCTCGACCTCTGGAACGAGCTCGAGGTCCGGGAGGACGGCGGCGGTGCCGACCCCGATCACCTCGCCGTGCAGGCGTTCGCGCGGCTCGCGGCGGTCGGTCACCGAAGCTTCGCCTTCACCGACCGGATCCCACGCCAGCGCGGCCTCGGCTCGAGCGCAGCCACGATCGCCCTCGGTCTCATCGCCGGCGCGATTGCCTCCGGCCGCGACGCCCACGCGGAGGAGCTGCTCGGGCTCGGGCTCGACCTCGAAGGGCATCCGGACAACCTTGCGGCCGCGCTGACCGGCGGCGTCTGCCTGACCTGGGCCGGGCGGATCGCCCGCATCGCCGACGGCGCCCCGGCGGAGCCGGTCGCAGTGGTCCCGCCCGGGCTGGTGGAAACGCGGGCCGCGCGCGCGGCGCTGCCGGAGCAGGTGCCGTTTGCCGACGCGGCCCACACGGTCGCTCGCGCCGCGCTGCTCGGCGCCGGCCTCGCGGGCGGCTCGACCGAGCTCTTCGCCGCCGCGGCCGACGACCGCCTGCACGAGCCGTACCGCGCGGCGAACGCGCCGGTGCTCACCGCTGTGCGCGACCCGCTCCCCGCCGACGCGGTCGCCGCGACGCTCTCGGGCTCCGGCCCGACGGTGATCGTCTGGGCCAGGCCCGGCGCCTCGGAGGCCTGCGCCGCCGAGCTCGCCGAGCGCTTTCCCGGAGCCAACGTCCGCCCTCTCGCGATCTCGTCAAAAGGAGCCGGCCCGCTATGAGCGACCCGTACGACCGCCCGTCCGATCCCGCCAAGCGCGTCAGCGCGGCGCTCACCGACGGCGTCGGGCGCGCCGCGGCCCGGGCGATGCTGAAGGGCACCGGCTTCTCCGACGACGACCTCGCGCGCCCGCTCGTCGGTGTGGCGACGACGTGGATCGAGACGATGCCGTGCAACCTGAACCAGCGTAGGCTCGCGCAGGACGTGAAGCGCGGCATCCGCGCTGCCGGGGGCACGCCGATGGAGTTCAACACGATCGCGGTCTCGGACGGCGTCTCGATGGGCAGCGACGGGATGCGCGCCTCGCTCGTCTCGCGCGAGGTGATCGCAGACTCGATCGAGCTCGTCGCGCGCGGCCATCTGTTCGACGGGCTCGTCTGCCTCGTCGGCTGCGACAAGACGATTCCCGCCGCCGTGATGGCCCTCGCGCGCCTGGACCTGCCCGCACTCGTTCTCTACAGCGGCTCGATCGCCCCCGGCCGCTTCCGCGGCCGCAACGTGACGATCCAGGACGTCTTCGAGGCGGTGGGTGCGCACGCGGCCGGGACGATGAGCGCCGAGGACGTGCACGAGCTGGAGGGGGTCGCCTGCCCCGGCGCCGGCGCCTGCGGCGGACAGTTCACCGCGAACACGATGTCCACCGCGCTCGAGTTTCTCGGAGTCAGCCCGGCTGGACTGAACGACGTGCCGGCGCTCGACCCGGCGAAGGCGGGCGCGGCCGAGCAGGCGGGCCGGATCGTGCTCGATCTCGTCCGCGACGACGTCCGCACCTCCGCGATCCTCACGCGCGAGGCGATCGAGAATGCGATCACGGCGATCGTCGCGACCGGCGGCTCGACGAACGGCGTCCTGCACCTGCTCGCGATCGCGCGCGAGCTCGACATCGCGCTCGAGCTCGACGACTTCGACGAGATCGCCTCGCGGACGCCGGTCCTCGCCGACCTCAAGCCGGCCGGCCGCTTCGTCGCCACCGACCTCCATCGCGCCGGCGGGCTCGCGCTCGTCGCACGGGAGCTCGTGGAGGCGGGCCTCGTCCACGAGGGCACGCTCAACGTCGACGGCCGCACTCTCGGCGGAATCGCCGCCGCGGCACGGGAGACGCCCGGTCAGGAGGTGATCAGGCCGGCCGGACGGCCGCTGAAGGCGACGGGAGGCCTGGCCATCCTCCGCGGCAACCTCGCGCCGGAGGGCTCCGTCGTCAAGCTCGTCGGCCACGAGCGGCTCCTCCATCGCGGCCCGGCGCGGGTCTTCGACTCCGAGGAGGAGTGCTTCGCCGCCGTCACCGCGGGCTCGATCGAGCCCGGCGACGTGATCGTGATCCGCTACGAGGGGCCGGCCGGCGGGCCCGGGATGCGCGAGATGCTCCACGTGACCGGCGCGCTCGTCGGGGCGGGCCTCGGCGATGCGGTCGCGCTCGTCACGGACGGCCGCTTCTCCGGTGCCACGCACGGGTTGATGGTCGGCCACATCGCACCCGAGGCGGCGCGCCGCGGGCCGCTCGCGGCGGTCGAGGAAGGCGACACCGTCGCGATCGACGTCGAGGGCAGGGAGCTGCGCGTCGAGGTGCCGGAGGGCGAGCTGGAGCGACGGCTCGCGGAGTGGAGGCCGCCGCCGGCGCGCTATCGCGCGGGCGTGCTCGGCAAGTACGCGGCGCTCGTCTCCTCCGCCTCAGACGGCGCCATCACCCGCCCACCCGCGCCGGTCGGAGATCGCGTCGCCCCAGGCGCCGGCGGCTCACGTGGCCCGTAGACTGCGAGCCTGAGCGGGTTGCACGCCCGCGTCTCCAGGGGACGCACCGGTCCCCGGGTCGAGGAGGACGAGCCGGTCGCGGTGGACAACCTCCAGGCCGCGGGGGCGGTCCGGCAGTTCCGCAGCGCCCGCGCTCGCGATCCCCTTCGCAAAGACGGTGCCGTCCTGCGCGACCAGCTCAACCGCGTCGCCTGGGACGAACGGCCCCTCGCAGCGGACGACACCGACTGCGAGCAGGCTGCGCCCGTGGGCGAGCAGGGCGCTGCGGGCCCCCTCGTCGACGACGATCCGACCCGCGGCCGGCTTCGCATAGCGGAGCCAGAGCCTGAACGCGCTCGCACCGGTCGCCGGGCGGGCTGCGAACCGCGTCCCCCGGCGCTCCCCCGCGACGAGCGCGCCTAAGACGTCAGGACCGCGTCCGGAGGCGATCACCGTCGGGATTCCGGCGGCGGCTGCGAGCCGGGCGGCGGCGATCTTGCTCGCCATCCCCCCGCGCCCAAGCGCGCTGCCGGGGCCGACGAGCGCCCCAGCCGCCGCGTCGCCGTCCGGGAGCGGCGTCGCTCCCGGCGCGGCGGGGTGGGCCGTGTAGACGCCGTCGACCTCGGTCAGGAGGACGAGAAGCCGCGCCCGCGTCAAGACCGCAACCTGCGCGGCGAGTGCATCGTTGTCGCCGAAGGTGATCTCATCCGTCGCAGTCGCGTCGTTCTCGTTCACGACCGGCACGACGCCCGCGCGCAGGAGCGCCTCGAAGACGTTGCGGAGGTTGACGTAGCTGGAGCGCTCGGCGAGGTCGGCGGCCGAGAGCAGGATCTGCGCCGCCTCGAGCCTCTCGGCCCGGAGCGCGGAGTCCCACGCCTGCTGCAGGCGGACCTGCCCGAGCGCGGAGGCGGCCTGGAGCCGCGGCGTCGACCGTGGCCGCCGCGCGAGACGAAGCCGAGGGAGCCCGAGCGCGATCGCGCCGGACGAGACGACGCAGACGCGCTCGCCTCCGCGCGCGAGCTGCCCGATCTCCGCGGCGCGGGCGGTCAGCAGCGAGCGCCGGACGCGCCCGTTCGCGTCGGCCACGAGCGTCGAGCCGAGCTTGACGACGACGATCATCTGCGCTGGGTGCCGTCGCCGACGACCCGGTACTGACGCAGGCAGAGGTCCCGGTAGGTGACCGGCCCGCGCGGGCCCGGGGCCCGGTCGACGTTGACTCCCGTCTCCGGAGTACCCAGCAGCTCGAAGCCGTCGGTGAAGCGGGTGGTGGCGTTCCAGAACGCGGCGGTGCCGCGGTAGCCGTCGAGGAACCGCTGCGCGGCGCGCTCGTCCTCGGTCACGATCGCCGCGGCCAGCCCGGCGGTCTCCTCGTTGGCGATCCGCACCGCCTCGTCGAGGCTGTCGACGAGATCGAGGCTGACGGTCGCCACGCGCTCGGGATCGCTCGCCCACTCGTGGCCAAGCCGCTCGTCGAGCGGCAGGACGCCGCGGCAGGCGAGCGCGCGCTCCGTGCCCCGCACCGCGAGGCCCTGCTCCGAGAGGAGATCGAGCAGGGCAGAGGTGAGCCCGGTCGCCGCCCGGTCGGCGAGCACGAGATTCAGCCTGTTGCAGACACCGAGCCGATCGAGGCTCGCGCGTGCGACGGCCACGAGCCGCTCGAAGGATGCCCCCGAATGGACGTAGAGGACACCGCCGCCCTCCGCGTGGGCGAGCGTCCTGACGCCGCTCAGCGCAGCGGTGCGGGCAAGGGCCGCCGTCGAGGGCCCGCTGCCGCGCAGGATCACGAGCGGGATCAGCTGCGGGAGCGAGACGAGCGCCTCCGCGCCGGCACGGTCCGCAGAGCGGACGAGCCCGATCGCGGAGCCCGGCAGCCCGGTCTCGTCGAGGGCGGGTCTGAGCGCACGGTCGACGAGCGCCGTGACTGTGCCGAGAGCGGCGCCGCCGGTGCGGAGCACGACCGCATTGCCGCTCTTCAGCACCTGCGCGGCGACATCCGCGGCGACGTTCGGCCGGGCCTCGAAGTTCGCGCCGACGACGCCGATCGGAACCCGCCGTTCTGAGACCTCGAGGCCGTTCGGCAGCCGCCACGAGCCCGCCTCGCGCTCAAGCGGCTCGAGCGCCGCCGTCGCCTCGAGCCCTAGGGCGATCGCCTCGAGTCGCCCGTCGTCGAGGCGGAGCCGATCAAGCGCCCCCGCATCGAGCCGCCGCCGCGCCGCGGCGACGTCGAGCTCATTCGCCTCCAGCAGTTCCCCGCGTCGCTCACGCAGCAAGCGGGCCGCGAGCACGAGCCCCTGCTCGATCGCCTGCTCGTCGAGAAGCGGGAGAGTGGCGATCGCCGCCTCGGCCTCGCCCTCGACCAGCGCGACCAGTCTCTCTGTCGTCCCTGCGGCGATGGTCGCTTTACTTTATACTGCGGCTGCAGAGGGCGGGCGTGCCCGCTCCGCATCAAGAGAGGCTGAGGGAACCGGCCCGCTGACGCCTCGGCAACCTGCGTACCACGCAAGGTGCCAAGCCGGCCGAGCTGTACCGCTCGGACGATGTAGAGCGAGACCGACCGAAGGAGGCCATCCTTGCCCGCGACCCACCTCTCCTGCCGCCGCTGCGGCCACGATCTCTCCCTCGAGGGCGTCGGCGCCTGCCCGCGCTGTTTCGGGCCGCTCGACCCCGTCTACGACCTCGACGAGCTCCGCCGAACGGTCTCGCGCGAGCGCATCGAGGCCGGTCCGCCGTCGCTCTGGCGCTACGCCCCGCTGCTGCCCGTCGCGCCGCCGGACGAGCCGAGGCTCGCACCGGGCCTGACTCCCCTCGTCCCGGCACCGCGGCTCGCGGCCGAGCTCGGGCTTGCCGAGCTGTACCTGAAGCTCGACACCGCGAACCCGACCCACTCCTTCAAGGATCGCGTCGTGGCCGTGGCGTGCGCGAAGGCGCAGGAGCTCGGCTACGAGACGATCTCGTGCTCGTCGACCGGCAACCTCGCGAACGCTGTCGCGGCCCGCGCCGCCGTCGAGGGCCTTGACGCCGTCGTTTTCTGCCCGTTCGATCTGGAGCGCGAGAAACTCGTCGCCACGGCCGCCTACGGCGCGACGATCTACGCCGTCCGCGGCAGCTACGACGACTGCAGCCGTCTCACGGTCGAGCTCTCCTTCGAGCTCCCCTGGGGATTTGTCAACGTCGGGCTGCGCTCGTACTACGCGGAGGGCTCGAAGACAGTCGCGTTCGAGATCGCCGAGCAGCTCGGGTGGGAGCTCCCGGATGTCGTCGTCTCGCCGATCGCCTCGGGCTCGCTGCTCTCGAAGGTCGGTCGGGGCTTCGGGCAGTTGCTCGAGCTCGGTCTCGTGGCGGGGGCCGAGCCCCGGCTCATCGGCGCGCAGGCCGCCGGCTGCGCGCCGGTCGCCTCGGCCTTCGCCGAGAGCCGGGCGGTGAAGCCGATCCGGCCCGACACGATCGTCCGCTCCCTCGCGATCGGCAATCCCGCCGACGGCGAGACGGCGATCGCGGCCGTCCGTGGCTCCGGCGGCACCATCTACCAGGTGCCGGAGGACGAGGTCGGCGAGAACATGGCCTTGCTCGCCGGGACCGCCGGCGTCTTCGGCGAGACGGCCGCAGGCGTGACGCTGGGCGCGCTCCGCGAGGCGATTCGCGGCGGCGCCGTGAAGCGGGACGAGCGCGTCGTCCTGCTCGTCACCGGCGACGGGCTAAAAACGCCCGGACCCGTCGCGGACCGGTTCTCGCCGATCGAGATCGCACCCGACGCAGACAGCCTGCTCGCCCGGCTGGGAGTTGCGGTCTGACCGGGGCCCCGGGTCGAGAAGGCGAGGCGGTGGCAGAGCAGGAGGCACCGTGAACCGAACCAGGCGTCACGAGGAGTTGCGCCCGCCCGACACCGCCGGCGGCCCGCCTCAGCCGGCCGCCGTCCAGCCCCGCGGCCGAGGCTGCGGAGAGCCGTCGCGTGCGCGCGGAGCAGCCTGCAGGTGATCGTGCGCGCAGCGCGATGACGGCACGAGCAATGGACAGGCAGCGCCCGCCCGTGATCGTCCTCCGAGGAGGGGCGTTTGCTCCCGGGCTCCCTCTGGATCCGTTCCGATCCTGCCGTTCGAGGCCGCGCTTGGCCGCGGGGAAACGCGGTCAGCGCCGGGAAAAGCGGCAGCCAGAGGAAGGAGGCCCGGTCGGTAAACGCGCCGGCGACGGCCCCCGAGAAGGGCACACCGGTGGCCGCGAGCGTCAACGGCACCGAACCTCCACGACACCCGCCCCGACGAGCGGCAAGGTGCGGCGGGTCAGCAGATAGCCGACGGCGTGCGCCAGCAGGACGCCGGGAAGTGATGGCCTCGTGGAGAAGATCCGGGTGGCGGCCCAGAGGGCAGGCGACGTCCCCCGGTCGATCGCCGAGCCGGCAGAGGCAGCCCAGTGCGTCCGCCACTCGGCGGCGAGCCGGTCAAGGACGTGGGAGGCCGTCGAGGATCTAGCCGACGCCGCTGCACCAGCCTTTCGAGGCGGGGTGGAAGACGACTGCAGCGAGGAGTCTTCATCGCCGCTCGGCGAGGCCTCGGCCGCCCCCGATTGGGCCGGCTCGACGCGACCCGCCACGTGGACGAACCAGCGTGGCGCTCAACCCGACTCGCTCGCGGCCGGCCGCGCGAGGCGACAGGTCTTCAGGGCATTCAGTCCTGCGAGTGCGGGGCCCACCGGCAGCCAAAGATTGAAGAAGCGGTAACAGAAGACCGCCAGGACGGCAGCGGCAAGCGGCATCCCGGACCATGCCAGCGCGAACGGAAGCAAGGCCTCGACCGCGCCCGCGCCCGCGAGCGGCAGGCTTCGACGCGTCAGCGCATAGCCGGTGGCAAAGCCGACGATGAGGGCGCTGAGCGAGGGCGGCCGAACGAGAAAGACCCGCAACGTCGCCCACAGACAGAGAACCTCGCCGAACCAGTAGAGCCCCATGCCAAAGAGGCCAAGCCCATGCCGCAGCGGCTGAGCGATCAGCTTCCGGACAACCTCGCCGGGCTCGAGGGCCCAAGCGAGCCATGATCGCCACCGCGTCCGGCGACCGTCGCGAGCCCGTTGTGCGAGCAACCCCGCCACGAGTGCCGCCCCGACCGGAACCCCGATCGCCCAGGGCAGCGTGAAACTCGCGGACGGCTTCGCCGCTCCGCGCACCAACAGGATGAGCGACGCGAGGCAGGCCGCGGGCGCCAGCAGCGCGTACTCCAGAGCGCCGAGACCGAGGACGCGCACCCGAGCATCGCGACGAGAGACTCCTGCATCGCGGAACGCCTGCTGGTCAACGGCGAAGCCGCCGCGGGCGATGAAGACACCGAAGCCGGTCGTGACCAGCGCGACCACCTGCGCCAGCTCGAGCTCGGCCCCTCCCCCGACCCGGGCGAGCTCTCGGTAGGCAAGCACGTAGCCGAGATAGGCGACCGCCTCCGCCACCAACGCCAGCGGGATCCAATCCGGCTGGGCGTGCAGGAGCCGGGTCTCCACCTTCCCGAGGCCCGCCGCCCAGGCCACCCCTACCGACCCGCCGAGAGCCAAGGCCGCACCGAAAGCAACGAACAGCGCCAGCTGCCTCGGCGTACGGTCCAGGTGGTTCGCCCACTTCAGTCGAGTGGCGGATCTCGTCCACACCCCCGAACCGCATTCCCAAGTCCCGGGCCCGTGAATCCGGACGCCACGGGCGGTGCGAGCTGCCCCGGGACGGCCTCGGCGCAGACCGGCACGTGACGCACGGGAAGCATCAGGCTCCCGTACTCATCTCGCTTTACCTTCTACAGTTTCTCGTGTAGGCTCGGCTCCGGTCGATTCCCTCCGGCTGTGGCCGAGGCGGCGGAACTCCGTCGCCTCGGCCGTCTCTCCCCTTGATGGCTTCCGAGACGAGCGACGAGACACAGTCCCCGCCGGCGGCGGCCGACGCCGTTCTCCGCCAGCTGCGGGAGCAGGTCTCCGACAACGACCGCGCCATCGTCGACCTCGTCAACCGGCGTCTCGCGCTCGTCGCGCGGATCAAGCGGCGCAAGGACGAGCTTGGCCTCCCGTTTCTCGACCCGCAGCGAGAGCAGCTGATGCTGCGCGACCTGGAGCGTGCGAACCGCGGCCCGCTGTCGCGTGACGGACTCGCCGCGCTGCAGGCGGCCCTGCTGGCGCTGACGAAGCGCGAGGTCTGACGCTGCGGGTCGTCTGCCTCCCCGGGGACGGTATCGGGCCGGAGGTGACCGCCGCCGCCGCGCGCGTGCTCGAGTCCCTGCCGCTCGAGGTCGAGTTCGAGGAGCAGCCGTTCGGCGGCCACGCGATCCACGAGACCGGCGATCCTCTGCCGGAGCAGACGCTTGGGGCGTGCCTCGCCGCGGACGCCGTGCTGCTCGGCGCGGTCGGTCTGCCGGAGTTCGACGGCGCCCGGGTCCGTCCGGAGCAGGGGCTGATCCGCCTGCGCGGCGAGCTCGATGTCTATGCGAACCTGCGCCCGACCCGCGGCGACGGTGTCGATCTGCTGATCGTCCGCGAGCTCGTCGGCGGCCTCTATTTCGGTGCGAGCGGACGCCGCGCCGACGGCTCTGCCTTCGACACCTGCGAGTACTCGCCGGCCCAGATCGAGCGGATCGCACGGCGCGGCTTCGAGTTCGCCCGCGAGCGGCGTGGCCTCCTGACCTCGGTCGACAAGGCCAACGTGCTCGAGACCTCCCGGCTTTGGCGCGAGGTCGTGAGCGGGCTCGCGCCCGAGTACCCGGGCGTCCGGCTCGAGCATGTCCTCGCGGACACGGCCGGTCTGCAGCTCGTGCAGGATCCCGGCCGCTTCGACGTGCTGGTGACCGAGAACACCTTCGGCGACATCCTCTCCGACGTGGCCGCGGGGCGCTGCGGCGGGCTGGGCCTCGCGGCCTCGGCGAGTCTCGGCGACCGGGGTGCCGGCATCTTCGAGCCCGTGCACGGCTCGGCGCCGGACATCGCCGGCCTCGGGGTCGCGAACCCGGCCGGAATGCTGCGCTCCGTCGCGCTGCTCCTCCGCTATGCGGCGGGCGAGCCGGAGCAGGCCGAAGCGCTCGAGCGCTCGGTCGAGGTCGCGCTGGAGTCGGCTCCGACGGCCGACCTCGGCGGGTCCGCCTCGACCGCCGCCTTCACCGACACCGTGTTGCACGCGCTTGACCGTGCGACCGCATAACTTTACTCTGTACAGCATGAGGCGGACCTCTCCTCAGCCGTTTCGGTTCCGCATCGGCGCGCGCGGGTTTACCCGCTAGCCGGCCGTTCAGCTCCCCGCCTCCGCCGGCTACCGCACTCGAGAGGCGGGAGTCGACACAATCCCAAGGAGCACGTCCGATGCACCCCGATCACCCACGAAGCTCGACCCCGACAACTCCGCCCCCGACCACCTACGCGTGCACCTGCGAGTGCCCGCTGCCGCGCGAGCGAGCGGAGCGGAAGGGGGCTGCGACCACCGTCTGTGAGCGCTGCGGCCTCCCCGTCCCGGTGCGCAAGCGATGACGACCTCGGTCGCCTACGCCGGCGGCGCGGCGGCGCACAGCGCTGCCGCGGCCGAGCGGCTCTTCCCGCTCGACAGCGAACTGGTCGCGCTCGGAACATTCGCCGACGTCGTCGATGCCGCCGTCGACGGAGGTGTCGCCTTCGGCGTGCTTCCGATCGAGAGCTCGCTCGCCGGCCCGGTCGCAGAGACGCACGACCTCCTCTTCGACTCGCCGCTCTCGATCGTCGCCGAGACGTCGATCCCGATCCGCCACCACCTCGTCGCGCGCCGGGCCCTCCCGCTCGAGCACGTACGCGTCGTCCGCTCCCACCCGGTCGCGCTCGAACAGTGCCGCGGCCTGCTCCGCTCGCTGAGCGGAGCGAAGATGATCGCCACCTCGACGACAGCCGAGGCGGCGGCGCAGGTCGCCGAGTCGATCATTCCGGGCGAGGTCGCGATCGCGAGCGAACGGGCGGTGCGCGTCTACGGCCTCCAGGTGATCGCCTCGGACATCGGCGACCATCCCGAGGCCTTCACGCGCTTCGTCTCGGTCGCGACGCACACGCGCCTCGACGGCTCGCAGACGGCGTGGCGCACCGCGTTCTCGTTCGTCACCGACCATCGCGCCGGGGCGCTGCACGCCGCGATCGAGCCGTTCGCTCGCCACGGCATCGACCTCGTGCAGCTTGTCTCACGGCCGATCCCGCACTCGCCGTTCAACTACCGCTTCGACGCCGTGCTGGCCGGCCACCCGCTCGACCCGGTCACCCGCGCCGCGCTGACGGACGTCCGCGCGCGCGTGCTGCGCCTGCGCGTGTTCGGCTCGTACCCGGTGGGCAGCTAGCCGTCGTGCCTCCGGACGTCGTGAACGGCTGAGGTTCTCTCCGGCCCTCCCTTGAGGCTGTGGGGCTTCCCGCACTCACGCTCAAAGAGGGCACGGATGTCTCTGCACGCCAGCGCCGAAGCGGGCTAGAGCGCGAGCGCGGTCGTCTCGATCGCGGCGGGGTGCGCGGCCTCGAACGCGCCGATCGCCGCCTCGCGCCTCAGCGTCAGCCCGATGTCGTCCAAGCCGTCGAGCAGGCACTCACGGGCGAAGTCGTCGAACTCGAACGGGACGAGGCGGCCCCGGGGGTCGACGATCTGCCGCGCCTCGAGGTCGACCGTCAGCTCGGCACCGCCTGCGACCGCCTTCATCAGGGCGCGTACCTCCCCGGCCGACAGGATGATCGACACGAGCCCCGACTTGAGCGAGTTCGTCCGGAAGATGTCGCCGAAGGACGGCGCGATCACGACCTCGAAGCCGTGATCCTGTAACGCCCAGGCCGCGTGCTCCCGCGAAGAGCCACACCCGAAGTTGCGCCCCGCGAGCAGGATCTTCGCCCCGGCGTACTCCGGCCGAAGCAGCTCGAAGTCAGGCTGCTTCATCCAGTCGAAGAAGAGGAACTCGCCGTAGCCTGTGCGTTCGATCCGCTTCAGGAACTGCTTCGGGATGATCTGGTCGGTGTCGACGTCGCCCCGGTCGAGGACCGCGACCGGCGCGGTCAGCGTCCGGAAGGGCCTCATGCGGCCGGCTCCAGCTCGCGCGGGTCGACGAAGTGGCCTGCCAGCGCCGCGGCCGCGGCCAGGGCCGGGCTGACGAGGTGCGTGCGGCCACCGCTGCCCTGGCGCCCCTCGAAGTTGCGATTCGAGGTGGACGCGCACCGCTCCCCCGGCTCCAGGATGTCCGGGTTCATGCCGAGGCACATCGAGCAGCCGGCGCGGCGCCACTCGAAGCCCGCGTCCGTGAAGACCCGGTCGAGCCCCTCCGCCTCGGCCTGGCGCTTGACCCCGGCCGAGCCGGGGACAACGAGCGCACGAACCGACGGGTGAACGCTCCGGCCGGCGACGACGATCGCGGCGGCGCGCAGGTCCTCGATCCGCGCGTTCGTACAGGACCCGATGAAGACGCGGTCGACGGCGATGTCCTCGATCCGTGTCCGTGGGACGAGGCCCATGTAGGCAAGCGCACGCTCGACGGCCGACCGCTGCTCCGGATCGTCGTAGTCGGAGGGGTCGGGCACCTCGCCGTGCACCGGCACGACCATCTCGGGATTCGTTCCCCAGGTCACCTGCGGAGCGAGCCCCGCCACGTCGACCGTGACCTCGCTGTCGAAGCTCGCCCCGGGCTCGGTCGCGAGCGCGCGCCACCTGTCGAGGGCGCGCTCCCAGGCTGCGCCCTGCGGCGCGCCGGGGCGGCCCTCGAGGTAGGCGTAGGTCGTCTCGTCGGGGGCGATCATCCCCGCCCGGGCCCCGGCCTCGATCGACATGTTGCAGATCGTCATCCGGTTCTCCATCGTCAAGCCGCGCATCGCCTCGCCGGCGTATTCGATCACGTGGCCGACGCCCCCGGCGACGCCGATCTGTCCGATCGCGGCGAGAATCGCGTCCTTCGACGTCACACCGGGGGGCAGCTCACCCGAGAAGCTGAGCCGCATCGTCCTCGGCCGACGCTGGGGGAGGCACTGGGTCGCGAGCACGTGCTCGACCTCGGAGGTGCCGACGCCGAAGGCCAGCGCCCCGAAGGCACCGTGAGTCGAGGTGTGGCTGTCGCCGCACACGATCGTCATCCCGGGCTGGGTCAGCCCGAGCTCGGGCCCGATCACGTGGACGATTCCTTCCCGGCCGCTCCCGGTCGCGAAGAGCGGCACCCCGAACTCCTCGCAGTTGGCCCGCAGCGCTTCAAGCTGCCGGTGGGCGAGCGGGTCCCGGACCGGTCCCTCCTCCGTCGGAACGTTGTGGTCCATCGTCGCCACCGAGAGGTCAGGGCGGCGCACGGGCCGCCCCTCGAGCCGAAGCCCCTCGAAGGCCTGCGGCGAGGTCACCTCGTGGATCAGGTGCAGATCGACGTAGAGCAACGCCGGCTCGCCCTCGGGCTCGGCCACGACGTGGGACTCCCAGATCTTCTCGAAGAGCGTCTTCCTCACGAGACGTAGTGTTGCAGCACTTCGCCGAGCAGCCGCGCACGAAGCGCAACGACCTCGCCGACGACCACGAGCGCCGGTCCGGCAGGCGAACCGCGGCGTCGGCAAGCGGGCCGAGCCCGCGACGACGACCTCTTGCCCGGCGAGCGTGCCGCGCGAGACCACCGCGGCGGGTGTGGCCGGCTCGAGTCCTTCCGCCACGACCCCCCGCACACGCTCTCGAGCGTCTGCAGACCCATGAAGACGACGATCGTGCCGCCGTCGGCCGTGTCCTCGGCCGAGTGGCCGCTCACGACGCGAACCTGCGCGGAGACGCCGCGACGGGTGAGCGGGTCCCGGCGGCGGCTGGTACCGCAGCCAGGGAGGATACGCCCGGGACGACCTCGAACGGGATCTCCGCCTGCGCGAGCGCGAGCGCCTCTTCGCCGCCGCGGCCAGTTCGGCGAGGATCCCGAGCGGGCTCTTCTCCTGCTTGAGCCGCTCGACCGGATTGCGCTTGAGCACGAGCTCCCAGGTGGCGGTCTCGCGTTGGCGCACGGCGCGCGTCCCATCCCGCATTCCTGTCAAAAATGAAGTCGCTTCGTCTGTGAAGATTCACGCGATGATCGACCTCCGCCGGATCTCGGCACTGCCCCCTACGCGTTCGCCGAGATCGAGCGGCTCAAGCTCGAGCTGCGCCGGGCGGGGGAGGATGTCGTCGACCTCGGCTTCGGCAATCCCGACCTCCCCTCCCCGGAGGTGGCGGTCGAGAAGCTCGCCGAGGCCGCCGCCAAGCCGCGCGACCACCGCTACTCGGCCAGCAGGGGGATCCCGAAGCTCCGGGAGGCCGTGTGCGACCTCTACCTGCGGCGCTTCGGGGTCACGCTCGACCCCGAACGGGAGGCGATCGCGACGATCGGGGCGAAGGAGGGCCTCGCGCACCTGCTCTGGCTGCTCGTCGAGC
>JBHEMK010000066.1:0-41349 GCA_046262635.1 Gaiellaceae bacterium | reverse complement strand
TTCGGAGCCGGTGGTGGACGTCGGCAGGGACGAGCTCGGCGAGCTCGCGCGGGCCTTCGAACGGATGCAGGGCCGCCTGGCCCAGCTCGACGACGCCCGGCGCGCCTTCATCGCGAACGCGTCGCACGAGCTGCGGACGCCACTCTTCTCACTCGGCGGTTTCCTCGAGCTGCTGCAGGACGAGGAGCTCGACGAGGAGACGCGGCACGAGTTCCTCGCGACGATGGCCGAGCAGGTCGTCCGGCTGACGAAGCTCGCAACCGACCTGCTCGACCTGTCTCGTCTTGATGCGGGCCGGCTGCGGATCGAGCACGAGGAGGTCGAGCTGGGGCCGCTGGCCCGGCTCCTGGCTGGGGAGTTCAGCGCCGTCGCGCGGGCCGCAGGTCATCCTCTGGAGGTGATCGTCGAGGAGGAGGCAGTCGCGTTTGGCGATTTCCAGCGGGCGCTCCAGATCGGCCGGATCCTGCTGGAGAATGCGCTCAAGCACACTCCGCCGGAGACCCCGGTTCGAGTCGTCGTGCGCGCGCCGGCGGAGCTGGCGGTCGAGGACGAGGGTCAGGGCATCCCCTCTGATCAGGCGGCGCAGGTCTTCGAGCGCTTCACGCGCCTCGACGGCGCCCATGCCTCGGGCAGCGGGCTCGGTCTCGCGATCGCCCGCGAACTCGCCACCCTGATGGAGGGCTCGATCCGGCTGAAGTCGGAGACCGGGCTGACGGCGTTCACGCTCGCCTTGCCGGTCGGGAGTGCGACGAGGGGCGAGCGCGTCGAGCTCCCTGCCTGACCGTTTCCACGGGAAATCGCTCCGGCCGGGCGGCGACCCCGCGAAAATGCTCTCCGGGCGCGACGGGCAGGTCGCTACAGTGGCCGCGCGCCATGCGCTCTGCGCTCGCCGTCGTCTCGCTCGTCTCCGCCGTCGTCGGCGGCATCGCCGTGATCGTCGTCGGCGCCGCCCTCGGACTGCTCGGGCAGAGCACGACGAAAACGGTGGTCGTCGCCGCCCGGCCCGCACCGGTCGCGGACGTGCCGGTGGTCCTCCGCTCCAGCGCGAAGCCGCTTCCGCGCGGCGCCTTCGACGCAGCCCAGGTCTACGCGGGCCGCTCCGCGGGGGTTGTCACGATCTACTCGTTCTTCGGCACGGCTACCTCCGCCACCGCCGCCCAGGGCTCCGGCTTCGTCGTCTCGCGCGACGGGACGATTCTCACCGACGCCCACGTGGTCACGAATGCGGGCGAGAACGGTCCGGGCTCGGGCGTCTCGCCCGCCCGCGCGATCTTCGTCGAGTTCAACGACCACGACCGCATCCCCGCCCGGGTCGTCGGCTGGGACGTCTTCGACGACGTCGGCGTGATCAGGGTCGAGCCGAAGGCTCACACGCTGGCGCCGGTACCGCTGGGCCATTCGAGCCGTGTCCGGGTCGGCGAGCCCGTCGCCGCGATCGGAAGCCCGCTCGGGAACGAGAACTCGCTCGCGGTCGGCGTCGTCTCGGCCGTCAAACGCTCGATCGCCTCGCTGACGTCGCGCTACCAGCTGATCGACGCGATCCAGACCGACGCGCCGATTACGCACGGCAACTCCGGGGGGCCGCTCTTCGACGGCCGCGGCCGCGTGATCGGGATCAATGCACAGATTCGCAGCCAGTCCGGCGGCGGCAACGATGCGGGGATCGGCTTCGCCGTCCCGATCGATTCTGCGAAGCGCTCGATGGAGGACCTGTTGCGAACCGGCGGGGTGCGCTACGCCTACATCGGTGCGACGACCGAGGACCTGACCCCGTCGCTTGCCCGGCATCTCAAGCTCTCCGTCGACTACGGGGCGATGGTCGACTCGGTTATCCCCGGCGCCCCCGCGGCGGCGGCCGGGCTGCTCGGCGGTACGGACACCGAGCAGTTCGAGGGCACGGAGATCGTGCGCGGCGGCGACGTGATCGTGGCGATCGACGGAATCGCGGTGCGCAACGCGAACGACCTCGTGCGCATCGTCAGTGAGCAGCTTCGACCGGGCCAGATCGCAACCTTCTCGATCGTGCGCGCGGGTACCCGCCGGACGATCGCGGTGAGGCTCGGCCAACGGCCTTCGAATCCGCACAACCCGTAGCGACCTGCGGTTAGAACCCATCGATCGGGGAATCCTGGGTGGAGGCCGCGCTCTCCGCTCGGCAGGAATCGGTAGATTTAGCGCAGTAAATCTCGTGGTATATCGCTGGTGATGCAGCCGAGCATGGAGATCACCCACTCCGAGAGCAGCCCCGGCGCCCCGGGGGAGAATCGCACGATCCGGCTGACGATCCCGGCGAAGGCGGAGTACATCACGCTCTGCCGGCTCGCTCTCACCGGACTCGCCGGTGTCCGCCCGTTCGCGAGGGAAACCCTTGCCGATCTCAAGCTTGCGCTGACCGAAGCTGCCTCAAACTCCGTGCGGCACGCGTACGGCGACGGCGAGAACGGGCATGTGCAGGTGTCGTACGAGCTCTGGCCGAACCGGATCGCGATCGAGGTCGTCGACGACGGCGAAGGGTTCGACCCGGCGGTCGAGGGCGGCCTCGACGGCGAACTGAGCGAAGGCGGGCTCGGGATTGCGATCATCCGCTCGATCGCGGACGAGTTCGTGATCGAGTCGAGCCCGGGCTCGCGCGGGTCGCGCCTGCGGTTCGTGAAAGTTCTCGACCGCTAGCGACCGCGCCCGCCGGTATCGTGCGGGCCGCCACGGCGCCCAGACCATGCTCCAGCTCGTCAACGTCGGTCACAAGTCGCTCGCGGACTACGCCACGATCGCCACGCGCGGTCTGATGGACGAGATCCGGCGTCTCGCCGACCCGCTGCAGGGCAAGCGGATCGCCCACGTGTCGGCGACAGCGTTCGGCGGCGGCGTCGCCGAGATCAACTACACGCTCGTTCCGCTGATGCAGAGCGCGGGTCTCGAAACCGAGTGGAGGATCATCAAAGGCGCAGACGAGTTCTTCAACGTGACGAAGACGATCCACAACGGGCTCCAGGGCAACCCGCAGGGGCTGGCAGGCGAGCAGCAGGCGATCTTCACGCGCTACCAGGAGCTGAATGCGCGGGAGATCGACCCTGAGGACTACGACTTCGTGATCGTCCACGACCCGCAACCGGTCGGGGTGATCGACTACCTGGGTGGAGGCTCGGCGAAGTGGATCTGGCGCGGGCACATCGACTTCTCGACGCCCAACTGGGACGTCTTCAACTTCCTGCTGCCCTCGATCAAGCGGTACGACGCCGCGATCTTCCACATGCACCAGTACGTGCCGAAGGTCGAGGGCCTGCCGGACTGCTACATCTGGCCGCCCGCGATCGACCCGTTGGCGCCAAAGAACATGGCGCTCTCGATGGAGGATGCCGCGTACATCGTCGACCAGTTCGGGATCGAGGTCGACCGCCCGCTTCTGACGCAGGTTTCGCGCTTCGACCCCTGGAAGGACCCGCTGGGTGTGATCGACGCGTACCGCGTCGTCAAGGAGCAGCAGCAGGGCGTGCAGCTCGCTCTCGTCGGCTCGATGGCGCACGACGACCCGGAGGGGTGGGACTTTTACAACCAGACGGTTGCCTACGCCGCAGGCGACCCGGACATCTACATCCTCTCGAACCTCAACAACGTCGGCTCGGTCGAAGTCAATGCATTCCAGGTGCACGCTGCCGCGGTGATCCAGAAGTCGATCCGGGAGGGCTTCGGGCTCACCGTCGCGGAGGCGCTCTGGAAGGCCCGCCCGATGGTCGCAGGCAACGTCGGGGGGATCGTCACGCAGATCCAGCGTGGCGAAACCGGTTGGCTCGTCGACTCATCCGAGGAGTGTGCCCACGCCTGCCTCGAGATCCTCGCCGATCCGGGCATGGCGCGGGCCCGCGCCCGAGCCGGGAAGGAGTACGTCCGCCGGCATTTCCTCACTCCGAGGCTGCTGCGGGACTGGCTCGTCCTCTTCAACCGGCTGCTCGGGAATGACACAGCCGGCGTCGAGGTCGAGACGGTCGCCTCCGCATAGCCCGGATCCGCGCCGCGTTTCGGCCGGCGGCCGCAAGGAACTAGGGTGGCAGGGGTGGAAGGGCGCCGGAAATTGATCGTCGTTTCGAATCGCGGACCCGTCGCCTACGCCCGCGCTCCGAACGGCGAGCGCATCGCCCGCCGCGGCGGCGGCGGTCTCGTCACGGCGCTGCGGAGCCTCGTCTCCCACCACGACGTCACCTGGATCGCGAGCGCGATGAGCGAGGAGGACAGGGCTGTCGTCGCGGAGTCGTCCGGCGAGCCGCTCGAGGAGGTCGCGCGCGATGGCTCCTCATACCGGCTGCGGCTCGTCGTTCACGACCCGGTCGCCTACGACCGCTACTACAACGTGATCTCGAACCCGACGCTGTGGTTCATCCAGCACTACATGTGGGGTCTGACGACCTCGCCGGACGTCGACCTCGGGCTGCACACCGCATGGTTCGACGGCTACGTGCCGGTGAACCACGCCTTCGCGGACGCTGTCGGCGCTGAGCTCGAGCGCCAGCCCGACGCGACCGTCTTCTTCCACGACTACCACTTGTACCTCGCCCCCGCGCTCGTGCGAGAGCGCTACCCGGACGCCCTGATGGCGCACTTTGTCCACATTCCCTGGGCACAGTCCGACTACTGGTCGGTGCTGCCCGAGCACCTGCGACGTGCGATTCACGAGGGCCTGCTGGCGAACGACATCGTCGGCTTCCACACACGGCGCTGGCGCCGTAACTTCCTGAGCACCTGTGGCGACATCCTCGGTGCGGCCGTGGACGAGGGCAGCGTGACCCACGCAGGCCGGCGCACGCTTGTCACGAACCACCCGATCGGCGTCGACCCGGAGGAGTTCGAGGAGCTGAAGGAGAGTCCCGGAGTGCTGGAGCAGGAGCGGGTGATCGAAGGCGCGCGGCTCGAGCTCCTTATCCTCCGCGTCGACCGCACCGATCCGTCCAAGAACGTCGTGCGCGGGCTTCGCGCCTTCGGGATCTACCTGCGCCAGCACCCCGAGATGCACGGGCGCGTCTCGATGCTCGCCCTGCTCGACCCGTCGCGTCAGGACATCCCGGAGTACTCCGAGTATCTCGCCGCGATCCAGCGCGAGGCGCGTGTGGTGAACGATCTCTTCCAGCGCGAGGGCTGGATGCCGCTCGATCTCCAGATCGCGGACAACTTCGCGCAGGCGGTCGCGGCCTACAAGCAATACGACGTCCTGCTCGTCAACGCGGTCTTCGACGGGCTGAACCTCGTCTCGAAGGAGGCGCCGCTGATCAACGCCCGCGACGGTGTTCTCGTCCTCTCCGAGACCGCGGGCTCGCACGAGGAGCTCGGCGCATGGGCGCTGACCGTGAACCCCTTCGATGTGTACGGCCAGGCGCAGGCGATCCACGAGGCGCTGACGATGGCGGCCGGCGAGCGGCACCGGCGAGCTTCGGCGATCAGGCAGCACGTCCGCGAGCACGATCTCGAAGCGTGGATCGGCGCGCAGCTCGCCGACCTCGACCGGGTCTCTGTTCGGGCCCGCAGCTGAGCCGGCGGTACGATCGCAGGATGACGGTGCTCGCTCCAAAGCGGTTCGACTCGGTCAATCCGGCCATGCTGGGGCCTGCCGCGCTCGAGGCGCTCGGCCGCGAGCACCGGCTCTGTGCGGCCTGCCTGCATCGGCGCGCGCTCACCCGGCTCGCCTGGGGGGGCCGACGGTGAGCGAGCTTTCGCACCTCGACGAGTCGGGCTCCGTGCGGATGGTGGACGTCGGTGCCAAGCCGCTTTCGCGTCGGCGTGCCGTGGCGCGCGCGGAGCTGCGCATGTCACCCGAGACGGCGCGCCGCCTGCGCGAGCTGCCGAAGGGCGACGCGCTCGCGGCGGCGCAGCTCGCCGGGATCATGGCCGCGAAGCGCACGAGCGATCTGATCCCGCTCTGCCATCCGCTCCCTCTTTCGCACGTCGAGGTCGAGCTGACCGTCGCAGAGTCCTCGGTGGAAATCGTGGCGGTCGCGGAGACGACGGCGCAAACCGGGGTGGAGATGGAGGCGCTCACGGCAGCAGCCCTCGCTGCCCTCACGGTCTACGATATGGCGAAGGCGGTCGACAAGGGCATGGTCGTCACCGAGGTCCGACTGCTCGAGAAGACGAAGGAGGCCGTTTGAGAGCCGCCGTCCTGACGGTCTCGGACGGCGTTGCGGCGGGCACCCGGGAGGACGGAAGCGGCGACCTGCTCGCCGAGCTTCTCTCCGGCGAGGGTTTCGAGGTCGAGCGGCGAGTCGTTCCGGACGAGCGCGAGGCGATCTGGGCAGCGCTCATCGAGCTCGCGCAGAGCGCGCGCGTCGTCCTCACGTCCGGCGGGACCGGCGTCGCACCGCGCGACGTCACCCCCGAGGCGACCGCCGGAGCGCTCGACCGCGACGCGCCGGGGATCGCCGAGGCGATCCGGGCCGACGCGCTGGCGAAGACGCCGCACGCGCTGCTCTCGCGGGGTCTCGCGGGAGTGCGCGGCAGCACCCTGATCGTCAACCTCCCAGGGTCCCCCGGCGGCTGCCGCGACGGCTTCGCGGTCCTGCGCCCCGCGCTCCACCACGCGCTCGAGCTGCTTGCAGGGGAGCGAGACGTGCACCACGAGCAGACGTAGCCGGCCTCGGTCCGGGCCGCGCCCGGCGGCCCGGGCAGGGTGGTCAGAGGTCTACGTTCTCCAGCGCACCGGCACGCCGGTAGCGAAGATGTCGGCGACGCTCGTGTACGGAGCGTCGGTCATCTCGGGCTTGTAGAAGGGCGACAGCTTGAAGATTCTCGCCATCAGCTGCGCTCGGCGGCCGGCCGAGAGCGGGCGCGAGAGCACGAGGAACGCCGCGACCCGTGCCGCGAGCAGGATCTGCGACTTGAGCGGGAGCGAGCGCAGGAACGGCATCGCACCGGAGAACGGCACGGCCCCGTGTCGATAGCCCAGGAGCGCAGCGATCGCGCGCAGTTCGTCGAGGCGCCGCCGATCGACGTGGAGGGCGCCATCGGTGAAGGACTCCAGCTCCTTCGCGGCATCGAGCCAACCCGCCCTGATGTCATCACCGGGCAGAACGATTCCGCCCTGGAGCGCATCTTCGTCGAAGCCGCTGAGCATCCTCATTCCCTCCGCGACCCGGTCGTTGGCCCGGTAGAAGCCGTACGACCTCGGACTGACTCCGACGATCGTCAGCGGCCGCGGGTGGACGACGATGCGACGGGCGCGGAGAAACAGCAGGTTCATCGCGTAGTAGTCGGGAAACGTCGAGCGGAAGAACGTGTCGGGTCCGCCGAGCTCCATGGCCAGACCGCGCCGGATCGTCGCGAACTGCATGTTGAAGTCGAAGGCCAGCTCGAACCGCATCGACCGTTCGGCGAGCCGTACGGCCTCGGCCCGGCCGAGGACGTAGGGGCCGGGCCGCTCGCGGAAGAAGCGGGCCAGTCCGACCAGGGCGAGGTAGCCGTTCGGGTAGTCGGGAAGCACGCCGGGGTGGGCGAACTGCAGCGTCCGTGAGTAGACGAGATCGGGATCGCCGAAGCGCGCGCGCGACCGGTCCAGCTCGGTGAAATAGCCGTCGAGCAGGCCGTCGTCGTCTCCGAGCATGAGGAAGTAGTCGCCCGAGCTGTGTGCGAGTGCGTTGTTCCAGTTCTCGGTCACCGGCAGCACGCGGTCGGTCCGGACGTAGTTCACACGCGGGTCGTCGAGCGAGCGGACGTAGCCGCCGACGTCGTCGTCCGAGCAGTTGTCGGAGACGACGATCTCCCAGTCGGAGTAGTCCTGGCGCAGGACGGTCACCATCGCTTCCCGCAGGAGGCCGAGCCTGTTGCGGGTCGGCAGGAGGATCGAGTACCTCACGGCGGCGCCTCTGGCGCTGCGGCCCCGCCCCACGCGAACCGCGCGAGGAAGTCACGCAGCGGGAGGTCGCCGCGGTCGTAGACGCGCGTCTGGTTGTCGTCGAGCAGGCGGTTCTCCTGGTTGCCCTGCCAGAACGTCCGGCTCGCAGCCCACTCGTCCCGGTTGTACACGCGCCGGTCGGCGCCGGCGACGAGGGCGGCGAGCCCGAGCGCCTCGACCTGGCGCATGATGCTGCTCACGCCGCTTTCGAGGCGGTATGCGTCGAATTTCGTTTCGATGCGCTCGCGGTCGAGCGATCGCATCAGCTCACTGGCGATCAGGAACCCGTTCGTCCGGAGGTGGTAGGCGGGAAACTGGTCGAAGCCCCGGGCGAAAAACGGGGAGCGTCGGAGTGCCCCGAGCAGACGCCACGGGGGCCACGAGGTGCGTCGGGCGAGCGCTGCACCCTGCGCTCGCGCGGCACGCAGCATCTGCTCGGCGGCCACGGTTCGGGACTCGAAGATCCGCGTGTAGGTGCTCGGAAGGAAAAGCTCGTAGCGGGCCCACGACCAGTGACTCGCCCAGGACCCGGTCGCGCCCACGAGGCCGGCTCCTGGTGCTGATGCCGCCGCGTCGAGCAGACCGAGCCAACCGGTTGCCCGTGCGGTCGTAAAGGAGTTGACGAAGCACAACCGGTCGTGATCGAGGCGGTCCGCAGCCGCGAAGTACGCCCCGAGGTCGAACCCCTCATCGGCCACGAGCAGCTCGGCATCCGCCACGGCTCCGGCCCGCGCGGCGTGCTCGCGGGCGTCGCGCGTGCTGTCGAACCCCTTCAGCACCAGCACGAGGTCGTGGTCTGCGCCGGCCGGCACGGCGCGATACGACTCCGCGAACGCGCGCAACGCGGCGATGCCGTTCTCCTTGCGCACGAGGTGGACGAGCGCCAGGCTCATGCACCGAAGACGACGGTGTAGGCCGCGCCGCACAGGCCGTGGCGCTCGATCGGCGCAGCCAAGACGGCGAGCGCGGAACCGGCCCGGCGCAGTGCGGCGCCGGCGACGTGAACGGTGGTGAGGTTCCCCAGCGACTCGCGCCAGCCGAACGCGTTCCACGCGATGCCTCCGGGATCGGACGTCGTCCGGAGCAGCGTCCGCAGTCCCGAACGCTGCTCCAGCACGCGCAGCGGGATCAGGGCGAGGTGCCGCGGCGCGTCGACGTGCGTCCAGCGGCTGCCGAACACGCGGAGCTGGAGGGCCTGCGGATTGGGCGCGGCGACGATGAGAACACCGCCGGGGCGGAGTGCGCCGGCGGCGGCGGCGAGCGCCGCAAACGGGTCGGTGAGGTGCTCGATCACGTGCCAGAGCGTGATCACGTCGAAGGCTTCCTCGCGGGCGAGGACGCCCACGACGTCACCGGAGTTGACGGTGCGAATGCCTAGCCTCTTCGCGATGAACGCACAGCAGCCCGGGTCCGGCTCTGCGACGGTGACGTCGAAGCCGCTCTCGCGTGCAAGATAGGCGAAGCCGCCGCGCGCCGGCCCGATGTCGAGGAGGCGCCCGGCCTGGGCGAACCGCTGAAGCAGTTCGACCTTGTAGCCCTCGTGCGCCCGGGCGGCGGCGGCGAACTCCTCGGCCGTCGGGTCGCCGTAGTACTCGGCTGCGTAGTAGTCGGCGAGCCGGTCGGGGACATTCTCGAGGTACACGAGTCCGCACCGGGTGCAGCGGCGGTACCGGAACGTCGCGCCGGTGGTCTTTCGGTTGCGATCCGTGGTCTCGAACGCGGGGGCCGTCTCCCCGCCGCAGTTGCTGCACGCGGCCGGATGGCCTATGGCTGCGGCGCCAGGTACGACGTCTCCCATTCCAGCAGGGGCCGGATCACACCGGGGATCGTGCCGGCGTAGTCGCCGCGGGCCGAGTCGCCGTCGAGCGCGTCGACGATCTGGAACGCGAGCGCGTCGCGCTCGTAGAAATGGATCACCACCGGGTCGAGCGTGCTCACCGCGACGCCGACGATCAGCGAGCCTTCCGCGAGGAGATTCCCCGGGATCCAGGCCCGGGTACTGTAGCGACCACGCGGTCTGGGCCTTCGCCGCCAGTCCGGATCGCTGTCGTGGACGACGAAGACGCAGGTGCCCTCCTCGTTGAAGAAGTGGAAGTTCGGGACGAGCACGCTTCCATGCTCGAGCACGTCGAACTCGATCTCGATTGCCACGGCTCGCCGGATGTCGACCGCTTCGGCGACGCCGCCGTCGTCGCCGACGACGCGCGCGGCCCGCAGCCGGGCGACGGCGTCGCCCGGGGCGTCCGCGGCATCCCACTCGCGTCCGGCGGTCGTGCCTAGACCCGAGCGCAGGTACGAGGTTACGACCTCGTGCGAGCGCCCGTCGGCGAGCACGCGGCCCCGGTCGAGCAGGATCGTGCGCCGGCAGAGCCGCGTGACGGCGGGCATGTTGTGCGAGACGAAGAGGACGGTCCGCCCCTCGTGCCCGACGTCCTCCATCTTGTCCAGACACTTCCGCTGGAAGCTGGCGTCTCCCACTGCGAGTACCTCGTCGACGATCAACACCTCCGGCTCCAGGTGGGCCGCGACTGCGAATGCGAGCCGGACCTCCATGCCGCTCGAGTAGCGCTTCACCGGCGTGTCGAGGAACCGTTCGACCTCTGCGAACGCGACGATCTCGTCGAACCTGCGCGCCACCTCTGACCTGCGCATGCCGAGGATCGCCGCGTTCAGGTACACGTTCTCGCGGCCGGTCAGCTCCGGATGGAACCCCGTGCCAACCTCCAGCAGGCTGCTTACGCGGCCGCGGATCGCCGCGCGGCCCCGGGTCGGCCGGGTGATCCGCGAGAGGATCTTCAGCAGGGTCGACTTGCCCGCGCCGTTGCGGCCGATGATGCCGACCGCCTCGCCGGAGCCGATCTCGAACGAGACCTCCTCGAGCGCCCACAGGTACTCGTTCGCGCGCGGCTCGCCAGCGTGCAGGCCGCGGGCAACGCGGCGCGGCAGGGTGGCGAGGGTGTCGCGTAGCGCACGGTACGGCTCGCGCTCCCCGATCCGGTAGCGCTTCGCGATTCTCTCGGCCGAGACCGCCGGCTCCGGGCTCATACGACGTCCGCGAAGTCGCGCTCGGTCACGTGGAAGTAGAGCAGCCCGCTGACGAGGAGAGCGATCGAGACCGCGGTCGACACCGCCAGGAGCCCGGGGAAGAGCGGCGCCCGCGGGAAGATCGCCCAGCGGAGCCCCTGGACGGCGCCCGCGAGCGGGTTGATCCCGAGCACCGGGCGCCACGCGGCCGGAACGCTCGTCGCCGAGTAGACGATCGGTGTCGCGAAGAACCAGAATTGCGACAGGAACGGGATCGCGTACTGGACGTCACGGTACTTGACGTTGAGGGCCGAGAGCCAGAACGCGACCCCGAGCGTAGCAGCGAGCAGGAGCACGAGGAACGCGAACGCGATCGGGAGGCGGGTCGGCGGCCGGATGCCGTACGCCCCGATGAAGACCGCGAGGACTGCGCCTGCGATCAGGAAGTCGACCAGGCCGGCAAGGACGGTGGCCGCGGGTACGAACAGGCGCGGGAAGTAGACCTTCGTGATCAGGCCCCTGCTGACGGTGAGGCTCGTCGTCCCCTGGCTGAGTGCGTGCGCCAGCAGCTGCCATGCGATCAACCCGGTGAGCACGAACGGGGGGTACGGCACACCGTTCGTCTTGACGCGGATCAGGTGGCCGAAGATGACCGTGAAGAGCCCCATCGTCGCGACCGGCTGCAGCAGCGCCCACGTCACTCCGACCGCGCTCTGCTTGTACCTGACCTTGAGGTCGCGCCAGACGAGGAAGTAGAGGAGCTCGCGGTAGGCCCAGAGCTCACCGAAGTCGAGTGACAGCCATGATCCGGCCGGCTCGATCACCGTGAGCGACGGCGTCTGCGGCACCGCCTGGGAGGCCTCGTTCATCTGCGGTCGTTGTTACCGCTCACGCGCCTTGACCGTAGCGGATCCGGCGGCGGCCTCCGCTGCCCGCCACCAGTCGATCGTCCGCGCGATCCCGTCCTCGAGTGCCACCGCCGGGCTCCAGCCGAGCTCGTCGCGCAGGCGGCGCACGTCCGCGACGACGAGCGGAGCTCGGTCGTCCGGCCCCCGCCGCCCGAGCTCGACGAGCTCCGGCCGGCCGATGCCGGCCGCGATCGTCTCGACGATGGCACGGACGGTCGGCGCCGTGCCGCTGCCGATGTTGACGGGGCCGACGATCTCCGAGTCGAGGAGCGCCGCGAAGGCCGCCGCCGCCTCCTCGACATAGAGGTAGTCCCGGCGCTGCGAGCCTCCGCTGACGGGCGCTCGCTCGCCGCGGAGGAGCGCTCGGGCAACGGACGCGACGAGCCGCTCTGGATGCTCGTGCGGTCCGTAGAGGAAGAAGATCCGGCCCCAAGCGAGCTCGAGCCCGACGGTGCCCGCGTACGCCGTCGCGACCTCCCGCAGCCCGTTCTTCGCCGCGCCATAGAGCGCCTGCGGCGCGAGCGGCGTGCGGCGCTCGACGCAGATGCCCCCGCTCCAGTCGTACTCGGCCGAGGTGCCGGCGAGAACCGCGCGGCGGCCGCCGAGCTCGTGGAACCGGCGGAGGAGCCGGAGGCTTGCCTCCACCCAGCGGAGGTTCTCCACGGACGTCCAGAACTCGCGGTGCACGGTGTACCAGGCGAGATGGAGCAAGTGCGTCGGGCGGACCGCGGTGAGGATTCGATCGGGCGCTTCCGGCTCGAGCAGGTCGATCGCGTGCCGGTGCGCCTCCAGGCCGGACAGCGGCCGCCGGGCGACCGTGTGCACCTCGAAGCCGCGAGCAAGAAGCGGTGCGATCACGTGACGTCCGACGAAGCCGCTGGCCCCCGTCACGAGCACTCGATTCACGGCCGGTAGTCCGCGTAGGTCCGGTCGCGCTCGGAGATGACGCGCTCGTCCGCGTGCGGCCATTCGATCCCGAAGGCGGCATCGTCCCAGCGGACGCCGCGCCCGTGCGTCGCCGCGTAGGCCCGTGAGATCTGGTAGGAGACCTCGGTCGCGTCCGAGAGCGTCTGAAAACCATGCGCAAAGCCCACTGGCACGTAGAGCATCGTCCCGTTCGACTCGCTGAGCTCGACGGCGAACCACCGGCAGTAGCTGGATGAGTCCTGGCGCAGGTCGACGATCACGTCGTAGATCGCGCCGCGCGTGCACCGGACGACCTTCGCCTCGCCGTGCGGGCTCGCCTGGTAGTGGAGCCCGCGCAGCGTGCCCCGGCGGGTGTTGAACGACACGCTGCACTGGACGACTGCGGGATCGAGCCCCTGAGTCCTCCACGCCTCGGCATCGAAGGTTCGCGTGAAGCTGCCGCGTTCGTCCTCCACGGGGGTGGGCTGGATCGTCCAGGCGCCCTCGAGCAGCGCCGGGCTGAAGATCACGCGATCACCCTGAGCTCGGGCGAGCGCGCGGCGAACCGGCCACCCCATTCGCGGATGAATCCCAGTTGATCGACGATCTCGTCGCGGAGGTTCCAGGGGAGGATGAAGACGAGGTCGGGCCTCGTGCGCCGAATCTCCTCGGGCGCGCGAACCGGAATCCGCGTGCCCGGGAGGTAGCGGCCCTGCTTGTGCGGATTCCGATCCACGGTGTACTCGATGAAGTCGGTGCGGATGCCGCAGTAGTTGAGCAGCGTGTTGCCTTTCGCCGGCGCACCGTAGCCAACGATCGACTGCCCCGACTCCTTCGCCTCGACGAGGAACCGGACGATCGCCCGCTTCTCGCGTTGCACGCGCTCTGGGAACGCGAGGTAGGTCTCGAGTCGGCCGTAGCCCGACCGCTCCTCCCGCGCCAGCAGCTCCTCGACGCGCCCGCTGACCGGTTCACCGTCCCGGGCGGCGTGGCGTGCGTAGACCCGCAGGGAGCCTCCGTGGGTCGGCAGCTCCTCGACGTCGAAGATGGTCAGCCCGTGCCGCGCAAGCGCGCGTGCCGCCGTCGAGAGCGAGAAATAGGAGAAGTGCTCGTGGTAGATCGTGTCGAACTGGATCTCGTCGATCAGCCGCAGCAGGTGCGGGAACTCCATCGTGATCACACCGCCCGGCTTGAGCATGATCTGCAGGCCCGCTACGAAGTCGTTCAGGTCAGGCACGTGCGCGAGCACGTTGTTGGCGATCAGGAGGTCGGCGGCGTGCTCGTCGCGCAGCTCGAGCGCCGCCTCCTTGCCGAAAAACCGTACCTCCGTCGGGATCCCCTGCTCGAGCGCGACGGCCGCCGTATTTGCGGCGGGCTCGATGCCGAGGGCGGGAATGCCGAGCAAGACGAAGTACTGCAGGAGGTAGCCGTCGTTCGAGGCCACCTCGACGACCTGGCTGCGCGGCCCGAGTCCGAGGCGCTCGGCGATCTGCTCGGCGTACCCGCGGGCGTGCTCGAGCCATGTCGAGGAGTACGAGGAGAAGTACACGTAGTCGTCGGAGAAATGATGGTCCGGCGCCTCGAACTGCTGGAGCTGGACGAGGAAGCAGCGCGCGCAGACGAGCGCTTTGAGCGGGAAGAACTGCTCGGGCTTGCCGAGGTCATCCTCCCGGACGAAGTCGTTGGAGATCGGGGAGAGGCCGAGGTCCGCGAAGATATGTTCGGCGGGGGCGCCGCAGAGGCGGCAGCGATGACCGCTCACGACGCGGCTGTCACCGCGGCGCTGTTGTCCGCGTAGGCGACAATCTGGTCGAGTGTGACCTTGCGCACCGACTCGCCCGCAGCGAAAGCGCGATACCACTCGACGATGCTCCGCAGGCATCGCTCGGAACCCCAGCGCGGCTGCCACCCGAGCTGGGTGCGGGCGCGCGTCGAGTCGAGCGTGAGGGCCACGGTCTCCGCGGGCTGGGGTCGGTCCGGCGGGACGGCGAGGAGCTCCTCGCCCCAGAGGGCCGAGATCCGCTCGACGATCCACGACACGGGGTGTACGTCGTCGGGCTCGGGACCGAAATTCCAGGCGTCGGCGAGCGACGGATCCTCCCAGAGCCGCTCCGCGAGGAGGAGATATCCCGCCGACGCGTTCAGAACGTGCTGCCAGGGGCGCGTCGAGCGTGGATTCCTGACGACCACGCGCCCATGCCCGAGCGCGGCCCGCATCAGGTCCGGCACCAGCCGGTCCTCGGCCCAGTCGCCTCCGCCGATCACGTTCCCCGCGCGCGCGGTGGCGATGCGCGCCGCGGCAGGACCCGAGCCGAACGAGACGCGGTACGCGGCTGTGACGAGCTCCGCCGCCGCCTTGCTGCTGCTGTAAGGATCGTCGCCCCCGAGGGGCTCGTCCTCCCGGTAGCCCGCGTGCGAGTCGCGGTTCGCATACACCTTGTCGGTGGTCACGTTGACGACCACGCGCACGCTCGGGGTCGTCCGCACGGCTTCGAGCAGGTTGACCGTCCCCATCACGTTCGTCTCGTACGTCCCGACGGGGTCGGCGAGCGAGCGGCGGACGAGCGGCTGCGCCGCCAGGTGGAAGACGATCTCCGGTTCGGCCGCGGCGAGCGCGGCTGCGAGCGCCGGCCCGTTGCGCACGTCGCCCCGCACCGAGTGCGCGAGCAGTTCCTCCACGCCGGCGAGCTCGTAGAGAGCCGGCGTCGTCGGAGCCCGGTCGCTGTAGCCGACGACGCGCGCGCCGGCGCTCGCGAGCCAAAGCGCGAGCCAGCTCCCCTTGAACCCCGCGTGGCCGGTGAGGAAGACGCGCCGGCCGCTCCAGAACCCGGCCATCACCACACCTTCCACGGCGCGCGGCCCGTCGCCCACAGCTCCTCGAGCTGGTGCTTCTCCCGGAGCGTGTCCATCGGCTGCCAGAACCCCGGATGGACGAAGGCCGCGAGCTGGCGCTCCGCAGCGAGGCGCCGCAACGGCTCCTGCTCCCACACGGTCCGATCCCCCTCGATGTAGTCCCCGATCGCGGGAGAGACAACGAAGAACCCACCGTTGATCCAGGCGCCGTCGCCCGCGGGCTTCTCGCGAAAGCCCGCCACCCGGCGGCCGTCCAGCGAGACGGCGCCGAATCGTCCCGCCGGCTGCACCGAGGTGACGGTCGCGATCGTGCCCTCGGCACGGTGGAAGTCGACGAGCTTCGTGATGTCCACGTCCGCGAGTCCGTCCCCGTAGGTGAAGCAGAAGTCGTCGCCGCCGACGTAGTCGAGCACCCGTCGCAGCCGGCCGCCGGTCTGGGTGTCCACGCCCGTGTCGACAAGCGTGACGCGCCACGGCTCAGCCGTCGACTGGTGCACATCCATCGCGTTCGTCTCGACGTCGAAGGTGACGTCGGCGTTGTGCAGGTAGTAGTTCGCGAAATACTCCTTGATCATGTAGCCCAGGTAGCCCAGGCAGATCACGAACTCGTTCAGGCCGAAGGCGGAATAGATCTTCATGATGTGCCACAGCATCGGCTTGCCACCGATCTCGACCATCGGTTTGGGCCGCAGCGACGTCTCCTCGCTCAGCCGGGTTCCCGATCCGCCTGCGAGGATGACGACCTTCACCGCGGACTCGCGGGCTCCGGTGGCATGTGGTCGCGGTCGTTCGCCCTGCCCATGCGGACATCCTGCTCGAACACGGGGTGTCCCGCCAGCGGCTGCGTCTAGCATCCCCCCACATGGCGACGCCGATCGCGCCACTCCCGGCCCGTCTCGCGCGGCTCGTCAAGATCGAGCACACCCTCTTCGCGCTGCCGTTTGCCTACGTCGGGGCGTTCCTGGCGGTCGACGGGGTCCCGAGCGCGCACGAACTGCTCTGGATCACGCTCGCGATGGTCGGTGCCCGCTCGCTCGCGATGGGCCTGAACCGCCTGATCGACGCCGGGATCGACGCGCGCAACCCGCGTACGGCCGCCCGCGAGCTGCCAAGCGGCCAGCTGAACGCGCTCCAGGTCGTCGCATTCTGCCTCGCCTCGCTCGGGCTCTTCCTGGTCGCGGTGTGGGAGCTCGATCCGCTCGTCCGGTGGCTCTGGCCGATTCCGGTCGCCGCGTTCGTTGTCTATCCGTACCTGAAGCGGTTCACCTGGCTCTGCCATCTCTGGCTCGGCGCCGTCGACGGGCTCGCCCCGGTCGGAGCCTGGGTCGCGATCACCGGGAAGCTCCCGTGGCAGGCTTGGGCACTCGGCGGCGCTGTCGCACTCTGGGTCGCCGGCTTCGATCTCTTCTATGCGCTCTTCGATCTCGAGGTCGACCGTGAGCAGGGACTGCACTCGTGGGCGACGCGCTTCGGCGTCGGCGGCGTCTTCGAGGGCGCGCGGGCGTTCCACGTCGGCACGTTGGTGCTGCTGGTCGCGGCAGGGCTCGGCCTGCCCGTCGGGATCGCCTACTGGCTCGGGGTCGCGAGCGTGGCCGCCCTGCTGGCCTACGAGCACCTGATCGTGCGTCCGGCCGATCTTCGCCGGCTCGACCTCGCGTTCTTCACGATGAACGGCGTCATTTCCGGGGTTTTCTTCGCGTTCGTCCTGGTCGACGCGCTCTAGTCCTACCCGCGAGCGGGTCTCAAGGTCGCCTCGCGCGGCACCGATACCGACGGTGTGGCCACCGTTGCCTTCGCCGTCGAGCCGCGTGCGCTCCTCCCGCCCCCGCACTCGGTTCCCCAACCTGCCCGCCCGCGGACCTCGATTGTGCTCGTCTCCTTCAACTCCGGCGGCGCGCTGCTGCGCTGCCTCGCCACGATCGACCAGGAAGTCGAAGCCGTCAGCGAGATCGTGATCGTCAACCACGGCGATCCCGGACCCGAGCTCGAGATCGCCGCACGCTCCCGGCGTGTCCGCGTCATCACCCCGGAGCGGAACCTCGGCTTCGGCGCGGGCTGCAACACCGGCGCGGAGGTGGCGACCGGGGAGGTTGTCGTCTTTCTCAATCCGGACACGATCGCGATGCCCGGGTCGATCACCGAGCTCGTCGACACGCTCGACGACGAGACCGTGGGGATCGCGATGGCCCGTGTGCGGCTGTTGCGGGAGCCGGAGCTCCTGAACTCGCGTGGCAACGTCGTCCACATCAGTGGCCTCGGCTGGTCGGGCGGCTTTGGCGACCTCGTCGACGACGCGGTCGACGTGCGCGAGGTCGCCTCTCCGTGCGGCGCCGCGATGGCCGTGCGGCGGGACGAGTTCCTCGCCCTCGGCGGCTTCCGCGAGGAGCTCTTCCTCTACTACGAGGACCAGGATCTGGGCTGGCGGATGCGCATGACCGGCCGGCGCATCGTGATGAACTGCCGTGCCGACGTCTACCACGAGTTCGAATTCGACCGGCACGAGCGCAAGCGCTACTTCCTCGAGCGGAACCGGCTCGCCTTCGTCCTGATCGACTTCTCGCTGCGCACGATCCTGGTGCTGCTGCCGGTGCTGCTCGCGACCGAGCTGTCGATGATGCTCCTGGCTTGGCGGCAGGGCTGGCTGCGCGAGAAGCTCGCCGGCTCGCTCTGGTGCGTCGGGAACCTCCGCCTGCTCCTCACGCTCCGCTGGCGCACGCAGCGCCTGCGCAGCGTCCCCGACCGGCAGCTCGTCCAGGCCCTGACGCCGGTGATCGACCCGCGCGCCGTTCCGGTGCCCGCCCTCGTCCGGCTCGTCATCAACCCGCTGCTGTCCGGGTACTGGACGCTCGCGCAGCGCGTGATCTGACGGGCGGAACCGGATGCCGTCCGCCGGCTCGGTCGCGGTTGTCGTCGTCAATGCGAGCTCGGGTGCGCACATCGGCCGTACGCTCGACGCGCTCGCGCGGCAGACAGTTCGTCCGCGGCGCACGATCGTCGTCGACAACGCGAGCGTCGACGGCTCCGCCGACGCGATCGCGCGCCTTCACCCGGACGCGGAGCTCGTCCGGCTTGCGGAGAATGCCGGCTTTGCGGCGGCGACCAACCTCGGCGCTCGGCTCGCGGGCGGCTGCGACTGGGTCGCGACGCTCAACCCGGACGCGTTTCCCGAGCCCGGCTGGCTCGAGGCGCTGCTCGGCGCCGCGGAGGCAAATCCCGCCTATGCGAGCTTCGGCAGCAGGCTCGTCTGCGCGGCCGACGAGGCCGTCCTCGACGGCACCGGCGACCGTTACCACGTGAACGGCTTTGCCTGGCGCCGGGACCACGGCTGCTCCGCGACGACGGTGCGGCCGTCCGGCGAGGTGTTCTCGCCGTGCGCGGCGGCGGCGCTCTACCGGCGTGACGCCTTCCTCGAGGTCGGCGGCTTCGACGAGGCGTTCTTCTGCTACTTCGAGGACACCGATCTCGCGTTCCGGCTGCGTCTGCTCGGCCATCGCTCCCTCTACGTCGGCGAGGCGGTCGCGCTCCACGTCGGCTCAGCCTCGGCCGGCCGGCTGAGCGACTTCACGCTCTTCCACCAGTACCGCAACTGCGTCTGGACCTACGCGAAGGACATGCCGTGGCCGCTGCTCGTGGTGTACCTGCCGCAACACGTCCTGACGCAGCTGCTGCTGCTCGTGTGGGGTGTACGCCGCCGCCGCGCCCGGATTGTGCTGCGGGCCCAGTGGGCCGCCCTGACCAGCCTCCCGGGCATCCTCGCGCGTCGGCGCAGGGTGCAGGGGCAGCGAGTCGTTGGCGCACTCGAGCTGCGGCGTTCGATGGCGCGCGGTCTCTCGGCCTACGTCGCGGCGGCCGGACGCGCGCGGGCCGTGTCGTAGACGCCGCCTAGAATCCACGGGTGAGGATCCTCGTCGTCTCCAACGATCGGATCGGCCGGAGCATGGCAGGACCCGGGATCCGCTCGTTCCAGTTCGCGAAACACCTCGCGGGCTCCTTCGATGTCACTCTCGCGGTGCCGTTCGCGGCCGATCTGGAGCTGCCGGGCGCAGAGGTGGTCGTTCGCAGTGACTACGGGGACGGTGGCTTCAGGCGCTGGACGGCGGGCTTCGACGCCGTCGTCGCACAGCGGCTCGGCATCCGCACGATGGCGCACCTCGCGCGCTCGCGGACGCGGACGATCTACGACCTCTACGTGCCCTTCATGATGGAGAACCTGGGTCTTCATCGCTCCGAGAGCGGGGGCGGTGGCCGGCGCCTGCTCGAGTACCAGGGGATGAACCTCGTCCAGGGGGTCGCCCTCGGAACGGGCGACGCCTTCATCTGCGCGAGCGAGCGGCAGCGCGACCTCTGGCTCGGTGCGCTCGGCGCGCTCGGCCGGGTCGACTTCGAGCAGTACGAACGCGACCCGACGCTCCGTTCGCTCCTCGACGTGGTGCCGTTCGGCATCGAGCCGGAGCGGCCGCGGCAGACCGCGCGGGTGCTCAGGGGCGTCGTGCCCGGGATCCGCGACTCCGACGTCGTCCTGCTCTGGGGCGGCGGGATCTGGAACTGGTTCGACCCGCTGACGCTGATCCGCGCGGTCGGTCGGATCGCCGAGCGCCGCGACGACGTGAAGCTGTACTTCCTCGGCGTCCGTCACCCGAACCCGCTGATCGAGGAGATGGCGATGGCAACGCGCGCGGTCGCGCTCGCCCGTGAGCTCGGACTCGCCGAACGGCACGTGTTCTTCAACCCGGGCTGGGTGCCCTACGAGGAGCGCCAGAACTACCTGCTCGAGGCGGACATCGGTGTCTCGACCCATTTCGACAACGTGGAGACGCGCTTCTCGTTCCGGACGCGGATGCTCGACTACCTCTGGGCCGGTCTGCCGATCGTGACGTCGCGCGGTGACGTGCTCAGTGAGCTCGTCGAACGGCAGGGGCTCGGTCGCGCCGCGGACGCCGAGGATCTCGACGGCCTGACCGCTGCGATTCTCGAGCTCGTCGAGGACGAGGGCGCACGCGCGGCCGCACGGGAGCGGATCGCCGAGGTACGCGGGGAGTTCGCATGGCCGCGCGCCGTCGCGCGTCTCGCTGATCTGATCGCCGCACCCGGCCGCCCGCGGCCCCCGGGCCGCGGCGCGCTCGCGGGCCTCGGGGCCCAACACGCGCTGCTCGCCGGCCGCGCCCTCTCGGATCGCGGCGCCCGCGGTGCAGTCGAGGACGTCCTCGGTCTCTACCGGCGCGGCCGCCGCGGGCGCCGCGTGCGCGACGCCGAACGCGAGCCTCGGGCGTAGGAGATCCGCCGGACGAGCACGCCGCGTTCGCGCAGCCCGGTGTCCACCGAGCCGTGGACACGCAGGACGAGCTCGGGCCGAGGCGTCGCCGGAGCCGGCAGCACGAGGTGGAGCTGCGTTCCGGGCCTGAGCTCGATCATCCGGCCCGTGCCGCCGCGCACCGTAAGCCAGAGGGTCTGCCCTCGCCGAGAGGCAGGAAGCACGAGATCGACCGTGAAGTGGCCCGATCGCGCGGGCCCCGTCGGCCAGGCGTCGTAGGTGAGGGCGACCGAGTAGCCGTCGCGGTCGAGACCGGCGGCAAGCCAGCGGAGGTGCGCGCCGCGGGGCAGCTCGACTGCGGTCAGCCAGCCCAAGCGGCCGAGGAGCCGGCCCACAAAGGCGACCCGCGACCCCCACGAGCCGACGACGTAGCGGCCGGCCGGATTCGGCCGTCCGTCGATCTCGAGCCTTCCGCCGGGAGTGTCCGACGCCTGCCCCAGCGGCAGCGCGCCGTTCGTCGCGGACGAAAATTGTGCGACGTGCCGGATCGAGCGGTTCCAGAAGGCGACCTCGGAGTCCGGGACGATCAGGCTTCCGGGCAGCGACAGGTACGTGACCGGGCCGAAGCGGGACGCGTCGATCCAGTCCCGGTCGGCGGGCGAGACCTGCGCGGCGACGTTGCGCGTCACGCGGTGGTCGGCGTGGCCGTAGACGAGCCCGAGGCCCAGGCTGACGGCGATCCCCGCGCCCGCGACCGCCGCCGCCCCGCGCGCCGCCCGCAGCGGCGTTGCTGCGACGAGCGCGGCCAGCGCGAGGATGCCGAGTTCGATCGCGAGCATCCCGTGCGCGACACCGAGCCGGCCCTCGATCGTGGCGAAGACCGTGCTGGTGGGCGTGTCGCCGTCGAAGTAGCCGGCCGGCGTCAGGCTCGAGAACGGGATGCGAACGGCGAGCAATCCACCGCCGGCCGTGAGCGCCAGGTAGATCGGCCGCCGCGGCGCGCCGCGCTCCACATAGAGAAAGAAGGCGATCACGAGCAGAGGCGCCAGGTAGAAGACGTAGCGCGTCATCGCGCGCTGTGCATCCGCCGCCGAGATCATCGCCGCCTGCACGAGCATGACGGAGCCGACCGTCAGTACGAAGGTCGTGAAGGCGGCCTCCGCCCGGTTGCGAGGCCGCCCGGCGAGCCCGAGCAGTGCGCCGGGCAGGACGGCGAGCCCGCAGGAGAAGGGCAGCAGGAGCAGCAGAAGTGCGATCCAGTGGAGGACCGCCGGCACGCCGAACTGGAGGTGCAGGAAGCCGTTGTACTGACCAAGCGCGGATTCGCCCCAGAGCCAGTACGCGGCGAGCGGCGGGAGGACGAGCACGGCAAGCGGGAGCGCGTGCGCGAGCCGCCGCGGGCTCGCGACGATCGCCGCCACGCCGTAGCCGATCACGACTGCCGCGAGCTGGAGGCGCGTCAGGGCGACGAGAGCGCAGGAGACGACGGCAAGGACGCGCATTCCGCGGCCGCCGTCGGCGACGGCCCGGACGATCGCGCCGGCCGCGAGCAGGAAGAGCGGGTAGGCGAGCGGCTCGGCCATCAACGTGTCGTGGTAGCCGAGCTCCGGCAGCGCGACCGCGGCCGCCGCTGCGAGCAGCGCCCACCGCCGCGGGACGAGCCGGACCGCGAGCCAGGAGGCCGGGAAGACGGCCGAAGCCATGAGGAGACCGTTGAGCACCCGTGCGGCGAGATAGGAGTCGCCGACCGGCCCGAGCAGCCAGACCGGCGACTGGACGAGCGGCAGGAGGAACGACGGGAAGAACTGATGGACGCCCCAGATCGAGAGACCGTGGCCCTCGGCGATGCTCTGCGAGAATTTGGCGTAGAGAAGCTCGTCCGAGAAGACGAGCGGCGTCCGGTGGCCGAGCGACTGGACGGACGCGAGGGTCGCGGCCGCGGCGAAGACGAGCACGAGCGGCAGGCGGCTCGCGAGCGCGTGCGCACGCGAGAGCGCCGTCGGCGCCTGAACCCGGGCAGTGGTCGAGATCGAGGTCATCACTAGATCGAGGGACTCCACGAGGGTTGTCGGCGGCCCGCGGGTCCCGCTTGAGCGGTAGTACGCTCGCCGGAATGATTCAGGCCCGGAACCTGGGCAAGCGCTACGGGGCAAAGCGCGTGCTGCGCGGGATCGACGCCGACCTACCGGCCGGGGGGTTCCTGCTCGTCACGGGCCCGAACGGTTCGGGCAAGACGACGCTGTTGCGGATCTGCGCCGGCCTGGCGCTTCCGAGCGAAGGAGAGCTCCGGATTGACGCCGAGCGTGCGCAGCTCGGCTTCCTCGGGCACGAGCCGCTCGTCTACCGCGAGCTGACGGCGCTCGAGAACCTCGAGCTCTACGGCCGGCTCTACCGCGTACCCGAGCGGCGAGAGCGGATCGGGATGCTGCTCGAGCGCTTCGGCCTCTGGGACGAGCGGCATGGGCGCGTCGGCACGTTCTCGCGCGGGATGACCCAGCGGCTCGCCCTCTGCCGGACGCTGCTGCACGACCCTCGCCTGCTCGTTCTCGACGAGCCCTTCACGGCGCTCGACGCCGGTGGCGCCGCGCTGCTCGACGCGCAGCTGGCCGAGCTCGCGGGCGACCGGACACTGCTCGTCTCGACCCACGATCCCGCCCGCGTCGAGCGGCTCGCGACGGCGCGGCTGGCGATCACGTGAGCTACCTCGCCGATGTCGCTGCACTCGCGCGCAAGGATCTCCTGCTCGAGCTGCGGGCCAAGGAGACGCTGCCGGCGATGCTCCTGTTCGTGACCGCCGTCTTCGTCGTCTTCCACTTCGCGCTGCCGGTCGGTTCGTCCGACCTTGCGGCAAGCGGATTGCTCTGGGTCGCGATCCTCTTCACCGCCCTGCTCGGCCTTGGACGCGCCTTCGTGCCGGAGCGGGAGCAGCGGATGTTCGACGGGCTCGTGCTCGCCCCCTGCGACCGGAGCGCGATCTGGCTCGCCAAGGCGCTCGCGACGCTGGCCTTCCTCGTGGCGGCGGAGGTCGTGGCGCTGCCCCTCTACGGCGCGTTCTTCCGCGGGCTCGATGCGGCTGCCGTGGGCGGGGTTGCCCTCGCGGACGTCGGCATCTGCGCCGTCGGGACGTTTGTCGGCGCGATGGCGACGGCCGGCCGGGCGCGCGACCTGCTGCTGCCGCCCCTGTTCCTGCCGCTCGCGATCCCGATCGTGATCGGCGGCGTGGGTGCGAGCGTCGTCGAGGCGCCCGGCAGGTACCTCGGCTTCCTCGCGCTCTACGACGCGATCTTCACGCTCGTCTGCTGGGCCTCCTTCGAGTACGTCGTCACCGAGTAGCGAGAGGTGTCGAGCTCCCGTGCGGATGGGCCGGAGAGACGGCGCTATCTGCGACACTGGCACAGAATTCTCGTGCGGGACCGACTCTCACTGCAGCTGCTCGCCGCGCTGGCGCTCGTCCTCACGGGCACGGCGATCGCGCTGGTGTTCTTCTACGCCCCGGTCGATGCGGACAACTTCAATCAGAAGATCTTCTACTTCCACGTGCCGATCGCGCTCACGGCATACGGCTGCTTCGCCTGGGGAGCCTGGAAGGCGCTCGTCCACCTGTGGAAGCGCGACCCTCGCGCCGACCTCGAGAGCTACGTCGCGATCCACCAGGGGGTGATCCTCGGCGTGCTCGTGCTCCTGACCGGTTCGATCTGGGCCAAGTATCGCTGGGGCCACTGGTGGCTCTGGAGCTCGAACCAGCTCGTCCTTTTCCTGGTCCTCTTCCTCTTCTATTCGGCGTACTTCATGCTGCGCTACTCGGTCGAGGACGGGCCCCAGCGCGCGAACTTCTCCGCCGTCTACGCGCTCTTCGGCGTCGTCCTGATCCCGGTCAGCTGGCTCGCGATCCACCTGGCGCAGGACATCGTGCACCCGGTCGTCTTCACGTCGAAGGGCCCGCAGCTCGGCGGCAGCCAGCTCCTGACCTTCTGTGTGTGCCAGGCGGCCATGCTCTCGCTCGCCGCCTGTCTCTATGCGATCGAGCTGACTGGCAAACGGCTGGACGGGAAGCTGCGCGAGCTCCGGGAGCTGCTGACGTGAGCACGGTCGAGACCTACGTCACGGCCGCCTACCTGGTCGTCTTCGTCGCGGTGCTCGTCTACGTCCTGATCATCGCTGCGAAGCTGCAGCGGCTGTCGCGCCAGGTCGACGAGCTCGTCGAGCTTGCGCGGCAGCGCCAGCGCGCCGAACCCGTCGAGCGGGAGCCCGCTCAGGTTGGCTGAGCTCCTGTTCTGGCCGGTGCTGCTCGCCTACGGCGAGGCGGCCTTCGCGTACCTCGGCGAGACGCGGCGACCCGGGCTGCCGGGTCGGCTTGCCACCTGGGGGGTGCGGATCGGCTGGCTCGTCCAGACCGCGCTACTCGGCCTCCAGGCCTCGCGGGACGAAGGCTTTCCGTGGGCCGGCTGGGCGGGCTCGCTGAACCTGTTCGTTTGGCTCGTCGTCGGCGTCTACCTGATCTGGGGCTGCCAGCCCCGCTTCCGGCTGCTCGGCCTCGTCGTGATGCCGCTCGCGGCCGTGCTGCTCGCACTCGCCTGGTGGGGCGGCGGCACCGGCGTCGGTGTGCAGACCCGTTACTCCAACCTCTTCCTCCTCCTCCACGTCGGCCTCGTGCTCGTCGCATTTGCCGGTTTCACGCTGGCCGCGGGCCTCTCCGGGCTCTACCTCTGGCAGGAGCGGAGGCTCAAGCGGCGGACGGCGACGATCCTCCGCCTTCCGGCACCCTCGCTCGCCGTACTCGATCGGCTCGCCTTCCGCACGATCGCGGTCGCGCTGCCGGCGCTGACGCTCGGGATCCTCGTCGGCATCGTGCGCCTGGCCGGCTCCGGCGCCCGCGTCGACGCGTTGATCGCGGTCACCCTCGTCACCTGGGTGGTCTACGGCGCCTACCTCGGCCTGCGCGGCTTCGGTGGCCTGCACGGACGGCGCGCCGCCTACCTTGCGCTCGCAGGCTTCGTGCTCGTCATCGTCGTCCGCCTCGGCCTACCTGTCACCCACTTCGGCTGATGCGCCTCGTCCTCGTCGGCACGTCCCACCATCGCGCCCCCGTTGAGCTGCGGGAGCGGGTGGCCCTGACCCATGCGCAGGCCGTGGCGCTCGCGGCGCGGCTGTCCGAGCCTGGGCGCGAGGCGGTCTGCCTCTCGACGTGCAACCGGACGGAGGTATACGTCGCCGGCCCCGACGCCGGCGGCCTCGAGGAGGAGGCGGTCCGCGCGCTCGTGGCGCTCGAACCCCAGGTAGAGCCCGCGCTCTACCGGCTGCGCGACGAGGCGGCCGCGCTCCACCTGTTTCGGGTCGCGGCCGGCCTCGACTCGCTCGTCCCGGGCGAGGGCGAGATCCTTGGCCAGGTGCGTGCGGCCTTCGAAGCCGGCGCCGCCGGCCCGCTGCTCGACCGGCTCTTCCGGCAGGCTCTGCACACGGGCAAGAAGGTGCGGACGCTGACCGCGATCGCCGAGAGCCCCGCCTCGGTTTCGTCCGCGGGGGCCGCGCTGGCCGAGCAGGTCTTCGGCGACCTCGACGGGCGCTCGATCCTCCTGATCGGCGCCGGCAAGATCAGCGAGCTCGCCGCGCGCAACCTCCTCTCGCGCGGTGCCCGGATCACCTTCGTCGCCAATAGGACGATCGACCGTGCCGCCGAGCTGGCCGCTCGGGTCGGGGCCGAGCCTTTGTCGCTCGAGCAGGTCGGGCCCGAGCTCGAGCGTGCCGACGTGGTCGTGTCGTCGACGGGCGCGCCCGGCTACGTGGTCGGCCGCGACGCGGTTGCCCGTGCGCTGAAGGCGCGGAAGGGGCGGCCGCTGCTGCTCGTCGATCTCGCGGTCCCGCGCGACCTCGACCCCGCGATCCACGAGCTGGACGGGTGCTATCTCTATGACATCGACGATCTCGAGGCGGTCGTGGCCGAGACGCTCGCAGGACGCCGCCGTGAGGCGCAGCGGGCCGAGACGATCGCCGCCGGTGAGGCCGACGCGTTCCGCGCCTGGCAGGCGTCGCTCGAGGTCGTGCCGGCGATCGCGTCGCTGCGCGCGCGGGCCGAGGAGATCCGCGAGGCCGAGCTGCGCCGGGCCGAGTCGCGCCTCGCGCCGCTGAGCGAGGCGCAGCGGCGAGCCGTCGAGGCCATGACCTCGCGGATCATCGAGAAGCTCCTGCACCTGCCGACCGTGCGCATGAAGCAGGCCGCCGCGGCGGCCGACGGAGTGGTCTATGCTGACGCGGTGCGTCACCTCTTCGGTCTCGGCGAGGACGAGCGCTGAAGACGGCCGTCCGGGCGCTGACCGGGAGGCCGCTTCCGGTGCAGGCGCCGTCGGCGTTCGTGCGTGTGCGACTCCGTGGGGCACGGGCGTGCGGACAGACGAAGCTCGGGCGGACGCACTGTGCTGATTCGCGTCGGATCCCGCGGCAGTAGGCTCGTGCTGACCCAGGCGGCCGTGGCCGCGGCGCGGCTGCGAGCGCCCGGGATCGAGCTGGCGCTCGTGCCGATCACGACCGCGGGCGACCGCGACCGGGCGAAGCCGTTCGGCGAGATCGGGTCGAGGGGCGTCTTCGTCAAGGAGCTCGAGGAGGCACTGCTCGGCCGGCGCATCGACGTCGCCGTCCACTCGGCCAAGGACATGACCGCCGCCGACCCCGCCGGCCTCGTCGTCGGCGCCTACCTCGAGCGGGACGATCCCCGGGATGCGCTCTGCGGGGCGGACGCGATCCGGCCCGGGATGCGGATCGGCACCGCGTCGGTGCGCCGGCGCGCGCAGCTTCTCGCAGCCGAGCCGACGCTCTCGGTCGAACCGCTGCGCGGGAACATCGAGACACGCCTGCGCAAGCGTGGCGAGCGCGGGCTCGACGCCGTCGTCCTCGCCGCCTGTGGGCTTGACCGGCTCGGGCTCGGCTCGGAGATCGGGCATCGGTTTGAGCCGGTGGAGATGCTGCCGGAGGCCGCGCAGGGCGCGCTCGCGCTGCAGGTGCGCGCCGGCGACGAGCACCTCGTCGCGGCGGCAGACGACAGCGAGACCCGCAGGCGCGTGGAGGCGGAGCGGGCGTGCCTCGCAGCGGTCGGCGGCGGCTGCCTGGCGCCGGTGGCCGCCCATCACGACGGCACGACGCTGACAGCGCTCATCGCAGACGAGGGCGGTGCCTGGATCGAGCGACGCACCGGCGACGACCCCGAGGCGCTTGGCCGCGAGCTCCTGGCTCTCGTCCGGGCGTGACAAAGTCGGACGAGTCACGGCCAGGGCGGCGTCGTCTGATCGTGACGCGTCCGGCGGGCCATGCGGCGGCTCTCGTCGAACAGCTCGAGGCGCTCGGTCACGAGGTCGTCAGCTGTCCGCTGATCGAGATCGAGCCGATCGGGAACGGCCCGGTGGACACGTCGGGGTACGACTGGCTCGTCGTCACCAGTCCGAACGGCGCCGGCGAGCTCGCGCGTCGCAGGACCGGAGCGCTCCCGCGGGTCGCCGCGATCGGGCCAGGCACGGCAGATGCGCTCGCGGCCCATGGAATCGAGGCCGAGCTTGTCCCGCGGGTGTCGACGCAGGAAGGTCTTCTCGCCGAGCTGCCGCGCCCGGCCGGGCGTGTGCTCGTCGCCGCGGCCGAGGGCGCCCGCCGCCTGCTCGCCGACGAACTGGGGGCTCAGTTCGTACCGCTCTACCGGACGCGCGAGCTCCGTCCCGCCGAACTGCCCCGCGGCGACCTTGCCGTGCTCTCGTCCGCCTCGCAGGCGCGAGCCTTCGGCGCGCTCGGGCTCGGCGTTCCCGCGGTCACGATCGGCCCGCAGACGACGGCAGCGGCTCGTGCCGCCGGGATCGTCGTGGTGGCGGAGGCCGAGACGCACGATCTCGGTGGCCTGGTCGCAGCGCTCAGCGGCGCAGGTTAGGCTCCGCCGCGTCAGATGGCGCGCTTCATCACGTTCCTGACCGATTTCGGCCTGCAGGACGACTTCGTCGGCACCTGCCACGGCGTGATCAAGCGGATCGCGCCGGACGTCGAGATCATCGACGTCACGCACGGGCTCGAACCCGGCCGCGTGCTGCAGGGCGCCCTTGTGCTCGCGAACACGCTGCCCTACCTGCCCGAGGGCATTCACCTCGCCGTTGTCGATCCCGGTGTCGGCAGTCAGCGGCGCGCGCTCGTGCTGCGCGACCGCTCTGGCCGGCTCTACGTGGGCCCCGACAACGGCCTGCTCGTTCCGGCAGCCGACCGGTTCGGCGGCATCGCCGACGCCTACGAGCTCGCGAACCCCGAGTACGCCCTCGCGTCAGTTTCCCGCACCTTTCACGGGCGCGACCTCTTCTCCCCGGCCGCGGCCCATCTCGCGCTCGGCGTGGCGCCGGAGGCTCTCGGGCCGCCGATCGACCCCGAGGCGCTCGCGCGGCTCGACCTGCCCACGCCGGAGCTCGGTGTCAACCGCATCCGGGCGACCGTCCTCTACGCCGATCGCTTCGGCAACGTGGCGCTCAACCTTGCGCGCGAGCACCTCGAGCACCTCGAGATCGTGCCGGGGATGCGCGTCGAGCTCGAGTTCGGCAGCGAGCGGTACTACGCGGTCGCCGCGCGCACCTTCGCCGACGCGCGGCCCGGTGACCTGATCCTCTACGAGGACGCCTACGGCAACATCGCGATCGCGATCTCCCGCGGTGACGCGGGCGCCCTGCTCGGCGTGCAATCCGGCCAGGAGCTGCGGATCCGCCTCGACGCGCCGTGACGATCGGAGCGAGTCTACACCGGAGATTCGCGCGCATCGCAACTGAGGTTGCCGTGCGGCGGCCTGCGCTCTGGCGCCTGTTCCGCGGGCCGATCCGCGCGCAATTCGACCACCTGGCGCCCGGGTGGGACGGGATGCGCCGCGGCGACCCGGTGGCGGTGATCGACGCCGCGCTGCCGGCACTCGACCCGCCGCCGCGCCGGATCCTCGATCTCGGCACGGGCACCGGCCTCGCTGCGTTCATCCTCGCCGAGCGCTTTCCGCAGGCTCACGTCGTCGGCGTCGACCTCTCGAGCCGGATGGTCGAGGAAGCGAAGCGAAAGAGCCCCCCGGAGCTCCGTGCACGCATCCGCTTCGAGCAGGGCGATGCTTCGGCGCTGCCCTACGAGGACGCCGCCTTCGATCTGGTTTCGCTCGCGAACATGATTCCCTTCTTCGACGAGCTCGCCCGGCTCGTCGCGCCCGGCGGCGCCGCGCTCTTCAGTTTCTCGATCGGCTCCTCGACACCGATCTACGTCGCGCCCGAGCGCATCCGGGCAGAGCTCGGACGGCGGGGGTTTACCGAATTCGCGGATTTCTCGGCCGGCCCGGGCACGGCAGTTCTCGCTCGAAGAGGCTGACCTTTGCGCCCGCGAGATGAAGGTCGTCGGCGACACGGTTGCAACCGGCTCCGACCTTCTTCCTCTCTTCGTCCGGACGGCGCGCGGATGCCGACGCAGCACGGAGAGCCACCGGCGGAGCTCCGCGAGGAACCTCGCAGGAGGACAGCCGGATACCGCCGCCGGAGAGAGGCCTGATCATCCAGTCTCCGCGACTGTCGCGCGCCCAGATCATCGGTCTCGGAGTCGACGCCAGCTGCTACACGATGGCGAGGGCCGGAATCGAACCGGCGACACCACGGTTTTCAGCCGTGTGCTCTACCAACTGAGCTACCTCGCCGCGGCGCCAAGTGTAGCCCGGCGGCGAATGTTTTAGACGCTGGCCGTGAACTTGACCGCCGACAGCCGGTCGACCAGGCTGTGCACCAGCTCGTCCTTCAGCAGGACGGCGTCGGCGCCCGCCTCACCGACGGCACGGTGCAGTGCCGCTGAGGTGTCGCCTGTCAGCGCGATCAGACAGAGGTGGGGATGGTCTTTGCGCAGCCGGGCGACCGCGGTGACGCCGTCCAGCAGCGGCATGTGCAGGTCGATCACGACCGCATCCGGTCCCAGCGACTCCGCCAGCTCGATCGCCTCGAGGCCGTTGCAGGCGGCTCCGACCACGGTCAACTCGGGTTGCTGCTCGATCAACGATCTCAGCGATTCGACGAACGCCCTGTCGTCGTCGGCGAGCAACACCCGGATCGCGCTTTCGATTCCCGCAGAATGGAGCATGGCCGGACGCTAGCCTTCGTGCTCGTGAGCGTACACGACGCGCAGCCGGGCGTGGCAGTGATCGGAGCGCCGCTCGACCTCGGCCAGGGTAGGCGCGGCGTCGACATGGGACCATCGGCGATTCGCTACGCGGGCCTGGACGCGGAGCTCGAGCGCATCGGTCGCCGCTGTGTGGACTGGGGCAACGTCGAGGCGGCGGTCGCGGAGTCGGCGGGAGTCGGCGACGAGCGGGCCCGCTTTCTGCCCGAGATCAAGCTCGCCTGTGCCGGGGTCGCGGAGCTCGTCGGGAAGGCGACGCGGGAGGGCCTCGTGCCGCTCGTGCTCGGCGGCGATCACTCCGTCGCGCTCGGGACGCTCGTCGGCCTCGCGAAGGCGTACGGCCCAGGGGGCGTGCTCTGGGTGGACGCCCACGGTGACCTGAACACGCCGGCGAGCTCGCCGACCGGCAACGTCCACGGAATGGTGCTGGCGGCCGCGCTCGGGCTCGGCGGGGAGGCGTTCGCCTACGACCAGTGGCCGCTGCCCGCGGTCGAGCCGCCGAGAGTCGCGCTGGTCGCAGTCCGCTCCCTCGACGCCGGGGAGCGCGAGGTCCTGCGCCGGCTCGACGCCCTCGTCTTCACCATGAGCGAGATCGACCGGGTCGGGATCGAACGCGCGATCAGGGAGGCGCTCGACCACCTCGCCGGCTCGAGCTTCGTCCACGTCAGCCTCGACATGGACGCCGTCGACCCCGCCCACGCCCCCGGGGTCGGGACACCCGTTCGAGGGGGCCTCTCCTACCGGGAGGCGCACCTGGCGATGGAACTCGTCGCGGAGTCCGGTCTCGTCGGGTCGCTCGAGGTCGTCGAGGTGAACCCGATTCTCGACCGCGAGAACGAAACGGCGAAGCTGGCAGTCGAGCTCGTCGCCTCCGCCCTGGGGGCCCGCATCCTCTGACGGCAGCTCGACCGGCCAGGCTGATCTGATCAGCGGCGCGATCCCCGCGGGGATTAGCGAGCCAGAAACGCGTCGATCGCGTCCGCAGTCTCGGTGTAGGCATCCCAGTAGACCATGTGCCCGCCGGCGACCTCGACCACGCGGAGCCGGTCGCCGAGCGCGGCCGCATAGTCGGAGACCTGCTCTGCCCTGACGAGCCCGAACCCCGGCGCGTGGACGAGCAGCGTCCGGGCCCGCAGGGTCTCCGGCGCCGGGGGCTCGGTCGCGAGCTCGCCGTACAGGGCGGCGACGCAGGCCTGTGAATACCGCGGGCGCAGGCGGCCGTCCCGGTCGGCAGTCAGGTGCTCGAGCATCTCCTCCTCGACGAATTCGCGCGGGTTGGTGGGGTCGCCCGCGATCCGGTCGGCGATCGCCTCCTCGATCGAGTCGAAGACGCGGTCGCGGCGGATGTCCTCGGCGCTCGAGAGCGCGATGTGCGGCAGGATCTGAATCGCCGGGTCGAGGAGCACGGCCCGCTCGACCCGCTCCGGCGCGTGTTCCGCCAGCTCGAGCAGGAGGCGGCCGCCGAACGAGTGCCCGACGAACGTGCCGGGGCCGGTGCCGAGATCGTCCAGCGTTTCGACGAGGTCGGCGACGTATGTCTCGAGGCGCCAGGGCGGCTCCCACTCCGAGCGCCCGTGGCCACGCAGGTCGGGGGCGATCACGCGGAAGCCGGCTGCGAGCCGCTCCTCCGCGAGCCTCCGGAACCTGCGGCCGTGGCCGGTGACGCCGTGGAGGCAGACGAGCGGCGGCGCATCGTCCGCGCCCCATTGATGCACGTGAAGCTGCATCAGAGTCTGGAGCCGAGGGCCTCGTGGAGCTCCGGCGGCAGCTGCCACCAGTCCGCGACGAGAGCCACGTCCGCGACCGCGAAGACCCGGTCGCAGCGGTGGATCGAGCGGTCGGCGCCGAGCGCGCGGCAGACGCGCAGCGCAGCCTCGGCCTGCGGCGGCCCCTTCGTCATCGCGACGGCCACGCCGCGCAGGGTGTCGCGCAGCCGCGCTGCGAGCTCGATGGCGGCAGTGTCGAACGAATTCAAGTCGAGCGGTACGCCCTCCCGCCTGAGCGCCTTCGTCTCCTCGTCGAACGAGATCGAGTTCGGGCGGGGAACCTGCTTGCCGAGAACGATCACCTTCACGCGGTGGAGCCTAACGAGCAGCGGCGTGCGCATCTGCGCTGCCCTGGTCTCCGCTCAGTCCCTCTCTTCGCCGTTGCCCGAGGGACGGTAGTAGGTGCGCCCCTTCAGCTCGTCGGGCAGGTAGTCGACCTCGAACCCGGCCGGGTCGTCGTGCGGATAGACGTAGCCCTCGCCGTGACCCAGCTGGCGCCCGTACCAGCTGCCGTCCCGCAGCGAGTTCGGCGGCCGCGCGTTTCCGTGCTCGCGAACGTCCCGCGATGCCTCCTTCAGTGCGACGTAGCTGGCGTTCGACTTGGGCGCCCGCGCGAGGTAGATCGCCGCCTGCGAAAGGTTCAGCCGCGCCTCCGGCAGGCCGACGTGCTCGACCGCCTGGGCTGCCGCGACGGCGACGAGCAGCGCTCGCGGGTCGGCGTTTCCGACGTCTTCCGAGGCGAGCACGATCATCCGCCGGGCGATGAAGCGGGCATCCTCGCCGCTCTCGAGCATGGCCGCCAGGTAGTAGACGGAAGCGTCCGGATCGGAGCCGCGCATCGACTTGATGAAGGCGGAGACGAAGTCGTAGTGCGCGTCGGCCGCCTTGTCGTAGACGAGCGGCCGCTTGCGGGACGCGTCCTCGATCTGCTCCTCCGTCAGTGGCGCGCCGCCCGCGGTCTCCCAGGCCAGTTCGACGATGTTCAGCGCGCTGCGGGCATCGCCGCCGGCGCGCTCCGCGATCAGCGTCACGAGTGCGCCCGGCACATCGGCCCCGAGCTCGGCGACGCCGCGCCGCACGACCTCCTCGAGCTCGTCGCTCGAGAGCGGCTCCAGCTCGTATACCTGCGCCCGCGAGAGCAGTGCCGAGTTAACCTCGAAGTACGGGTTCTCGGTCGTCGCGCCGATCAGGGTCACGAGCCCGTTCTCGACCGCCGGCAGCAAGGCGTCCTGCTGGGCCTTGTTGAAGCGGTGGATCTCGTCGAGGAAGAGGATCGTTCGCCGGCCGCTCGTGCCGAGCCGCTCGCGGGCCCGCGCGAGCACCTCGCGGACGTCCTTCACGGTGGCAGAGACGGCCGAAAGCTCCTCGAATTCGGCACCGGTCGCGGCCGCGACGATCCGCGCGAGCGTCGTCTTCCCGCTGCCCGGCGGACCGTAGAAGATGGAGGAGCGGACGCGGTCGGCCTCGATCGAGCGCCGCAGCACCGAGCCGTCCCCGAGGACCTGCAGCTGGCCGACGAAGTCGTCGAGGGTGCGCGGTCGGACGCGCTGCGCGAGCGGTGCCACCTCGGCGGCGCGCTCCCTGGCGGCGTCGGAAAAGAGGTCTCCCATGCAGGCGAAGTATGCTCCCGGCGTGGCGCAGGCCGAGGATTTCTCGCAGCCCATCCTGCCGGGAGAAGCGCCGAGCGACTACGAGCGCTATCTGCGCACGGACGAGCTGCTCGCCCTGCAGAAGCCGGCCGAGGAGCAGTCACACCCGGACGAGCTCCTCTTCCAGACCGTCCATCAGTCGTCCGAGCTCTGGCTGAAGCTCGCGACGAACGAGGTCGGGCGCGCGACCGCGCACGTCCGGTCGGCCGAGCTCGCGGCCGCGCTCCGCCTGCTCCGCCGCTCCTCCCTCTGCATGCAGTACGTGAACGCGCAGCTCGACATGCTCGAGCAGATGTCGCCCTGGGAGTACCAGACGATCCGCCGCGTCCTCGGACACGGCTCCGGGTTCGACTCACCGGGCTTCCGGCAGATCAGGCGGGTCTCCCCGGCGCTCGGTGACGCCTTCGAGGAGGCGATCGCGCGCGCCGGGCTCACGCTCGACGAGGTCTACGTCCACGGGCGTGAGCACGAGGAGCTCTACCAGCTCGCCGAGTCGCTGATCGAATGGGACGAGCGGATCGCGAGCTGGCGCGTCCGCCACTACAAGGTTGTCGCGCGGATCATCGGCGACAAGGTGGTGGGCACCCAGGGAACCCCAGTCGAGGTGCTCGGCCGCCTGATCCACAAGTCACTGTACCCCGACCTCTGGGAGGTCCGGAATCGGCTGACCGCGCGCGGTAAGGAGAGCGATTGACGCTCAGGGGCGAGGTCACCGGCCTCCTCCGGCGGCTGATCCGGATCGACACGACGAATCCGCCGGGGAACGAGACGCCGGCGGCCGAGCTGCTGCGCGAGTACCTCGAGGCAAGCGGCGTGCAGTGCGCGCTCTACGCGAAGACGAACGAGCGGGCGAACCTCGTCGCACGCATCCCCGGCCGAGGGGACGGGCCGAGGCTCCTGCTGCTCAGCCACACCGATGTCGTGCTCGCCGATCCCGCCGAGTGGCAGGTGCACCCCTTCTCGGGCGAGCTGCGTGACGGCGCGGTCTGGGGACGCGGCGCGCTCGACATGAAGGGCCAGGTCGCCGCGAGTGCGGTCACGCTGGCATCGCTTGCGCGCGAGGGCTTCCGGCCCGGCGGCGATCTGATCTTCGCGGCGACGGCCGACGAGGAGGTCGGCGCCGACTACGGCCTCTCCTGGCTCTGCGAGGCGCATCCGGAGGCAGTCCGCTGCGAGTTTGCTCTCAACGAGGGCGCTGGCGACCGACTCGAGCTGGGCGGCCGGCCCTTCTACCTCTGCTCGACGGCGGAGAAGATGAGCTCGGCGTTCCTCCTCCGGGTCCACGGGCGTTCCGGGCACGCGTCGATGCCCGGGATCGCCGACAACGCGCTCGTCAAGGCGGCGTGGCTCGTCGGTCGCCTAGCGGGGTTCCGTCCCGAGCCCGAGCTCCAGCCGGAGATCGAGGCGTTCCTGGACGCGGTGCTGGGCGAGGCGCCGGCGGCGGTCGATGCCCTCGCCCGCGCCCGTGCGGTCGATCCGGTGGCAGCCAAGCTCGTCGAGCCACTGCTCGGGCCGACGTTCGCGCCGACGATGATCTCGGCCTCGCAGGCGCGGAACGTCATTCCCGCGCTCTGCGAGGTCACCGTCGACTGCCGGCTGCTGCCGGGGCAGACCCAGGAGGCCGTCGAGCCGGCGATCCGCGGCATCCTCGGCACCGACGTCGGGTACGAGCTCGAGTGGCTCGAGGCCCAGGGAGGGACCCGCTCGGTGCTCGAGACGCCGCTCTGGAGCGCGGTCGAGTCGTTCGTGGCGGAGCTGGAGCCGGCCGCCCGGGCGGTGCCGATCTGCTCGTCCGGCTTCACCGACAGCCACTGGCTGCGAGACGCCTTCGGAACCGTCGCGTACGGCTTCTTCCCGGCTCGTGCCTTGAGCGCCGACGAAGCGTCCCGGCTGATCCACTCGGCGGACGAGCGGGTGCCGGTCGACGACCTCGCGCTCGGCGTCGACTTCCTCCGCCATGCCGCCCGCGCGATCTGCGGCTAGCGATCGCGGTCGCGCTGGTCCTGCTCGCGGTGGCGTGCGAGGACGCCGGGCAGCACGCTGCCCGTCAGGCGGTCGAGGCGCAGGTCGGCGGCGCGAGGAGGCACTGCACGCGCACCGCCCGCGAGTACGTGCAGACGATTCCGACCAGGCTCTACATCTGCATCGTCGAGCGACGGGGCGCGCGGTGCGACGAATATGCCGCGATCCGGCGGCAAGGGGGTTTCGACGTGCGCCCGCGCCGGAAGGGGCGTCGACTGCCTGCTCCCGATCGGATAGCTACGCTCTGGCGATGGCCGATGAGAAAATCCGGCTCGGCGGGATGGCGCTCCCGAACGGAGTGCTCGTCCACGGGCCCCGCTCGTGGGCCTGCGCGGTCCGGCACCCCGACGGCCGCCTCGAGGTCGCGGCGCAGCCGAAACGCTTCCTCGCCGCGAAGATGAAGACGCCGCTCGTGCGCGGGCCCGCACGGCTCGTCGAAGCGATGGCCATCATCCCCGCAGTGAAGAGGCGCCTGCCCGCAGCGAAGCTGCCGTTCGAGCGGCCGGGCGTGCTGGCGGCGGCTCTCGGCTCGGCCGTCGTCGTCAAGGTCGTCCGCGACTCGACCGTTCTGCGCCCGGCGGCACAGGAGCTGCTGAGCGGCCTGCTCTCGCTCGCGCCGGCCACAATGGCGCTCCAGAGCTCCGAGCTCGCCGCCTACCACGGCGCCGAGCACATCGCGATCGGCACCTACGAACACGGGGAGAAACGGGCGAAGGAGCACGAGCGCTGCGGGTCGCACCTGATCGGCCCCCTGATCGCCACGACCGCACTCGGCAACGCCCTCGCTTCCCGCGCGCCCGAACGCTGGCGCGGGCCTGCCCGGGCCGCTGCGCAGCTGGGTGCGCTCGGTGCATCGACCGAGATCTTCGCCTGGATGGCCCGCCATCCCGAGAGCCGCGTCTCGCACGCACTCGCGCGGCCCGGCCACGAGCTCCAGCACCGGCTCGCGACCGCGGAGCCGAGCACCGAGCAGCTGGAGGTCGCCGAGGCGGCGCTCGCTGCCTGCCTGGAGCTCGAGCGTGGCCCAGACTGAGCGGTCGACGCGCGAGCGGCTCGATCCCGAGGTCTTCGATCTGCCGGTCGAGAAGATGCGTGCCGGCTACTACACGGACGCGTACTTCAACTACACCCGCGCGACGCTGCTCGAGGACGGCCGCCGCCCGCGCGTGGTCATGCAGGTCTTCCAGAAGAGGCACGCCTACCTCGGAGGCATGGACGAGGCGATCGCGATCCTCACGCTCTGCTCGGAGGACTGGGCGGGGCTGACCGTGCATGCGCTCCACGACGGCGACCGGGCGGAGCCGCACGAGACGGTGATGACGATCGAGGGCGAGTACACCTCCTTCGCGCACCTCGAGACCGTGTACCTCGGCGTGCTGGCGCGCCGCACACTGATCACGACGAACGTCGTGCGGGTGCTTGAGGCGGCCGCGGGCAAGCCGGTGATCTTCATGCCGGCGCGGTTCGACCATCATCGCGTCCAGACCGGCGACGGCTACGCAGCCTTCGTCGCGGGCCAGGTCGTGGGCACGCCGGTCGGCGTCACCACGGACGAGCAGGCCTCCTGGTGGGGCGGCAAGGGAGTCGGGACGGTGCCGCACGCCCTGATCGCGGCGTACGGTGGCAACACAGTCCTCGCGGCGACGAAGTTCGCCGAGCAGGCGCCACCCGACACGAATGTGACCGTGCTCGTGGACTTCGAGAACAACTCGGTCGCGACCGCGCTCGAGGTGGCTCGCGCCCTCGGCCCAAGGCTGTGGGGTGTCCGGCTCGACACGTCGGAATCGCTTGTCGATCGATCCCTCTGGGGGGAAATGGGCGACTTCAAGCCGACCGGTGTGAACGAGCGGCTCGTCGGGAAGGTGCGGGATGCGCTCGACCGAGACGGCTTCGAGCGGATCAAGATCGTCGCCTCGGGCGGGTTCACGGCCGAGAAGATCAGTGACTTCGAGGTACGCGGCGTGCCCGTGGACGCCTACGGCGTCGGCTCGTCCCTGATCCGGGGCTCGAACGACTTCACCGCGGACGTCGTCCTCACCGACGGCCGCCCGTCGGCGAAGTTCGGGCGCCGCTACCGACCAAACGAGCGACTCGAGCTGGTCACGTGACCGCGCGCGAGCGAGTTCGGCACGGATCCAACCCCGCGTCTCGAACCTCCTCCCAGTCCGGCTCGGGCCCGATCCGGCCGGAGGATCGCCCCGGGATCCCCTTCGTCGCGAAGCTGTGACGAAGCGGATCCTCTGGGACGTCGACACCCAGGTCGACTTCATGGAGCCGTCCGGCAAGCTCTACGTTCCGGGCGCGAATGGCGTCGCCCCTGCGATGGAGCGGCTCGTCGATGCCGCTCGTGCCGCCGGGGTGATCCACGTCGCCTCAGCCGACGACCACGAGCTGACCGATCCGGAGATCTCAGATCGCCCGGATTTGCGCAACACCTATCCGCCGCATTGCCTGCGCGGGACGCGCGGGGCCGAGAAGATCCTCGAGACGAAGCAGCGCGACCCGCTGCCGCTCTCGCTCGTGCCCTACCCGACGGGACTCGTTCCGGCCCTCGTCCGGGGTCGCCGCGAGCTCCTGTTGCTGAAGAAGAACTTCGACGTCTTCACCAACCCGAACTGCGACCCGTTGCTCGATGCGCTCGACCCCGAGGAGATCGTCGTCTTCGGCGTCGCGACCGACGTCTGCGACAATGCGGCGATTCTCGGCTTCCTCGACCGGGGCCGCCGGGTCAGCTTCGTCGAGGATGCCTCGCGGGGCCTCGACGGAGCCCGCGTCGCCGCCTGTACCGCCGTCTGGCGCGAACGCGGGGTCGAGTTCACGATCGTCGACGACGCCGTCGCCTCATTCGGCTAAGGGCGGAGCCCCAAGGTGTCGATGAGCTTCTCGATGGACGTCGGACGCTGGCTTCACGACACGGGCAACTTCGCTCTCACGTGGTTGCCGCTTGGCTTCTTCCTCCTGATGGCGTTCGTCGTCTTCATTCTCTGGCGGACGCTTCAGTCGATGCCGCGGATCAAGCCGACGCACGTGGAGGCGAACTCGGGCTCGGCCGTCAGCTTCGACGACGTCGCCGGGGTCGAGGAGGCGCGCGCGGAGCTGATGGAGGTCGTCGACTTCCTCCGCCACCCGAAGCGGTTCGAGCGGCTCGGCGCGAAGGTGCCGAAGGGAATCCTGCTCTACGGGCCGCCCGGCACGGGCAAGACGCTGCTCGCAAAGGCGGTCGCCCACGAATCCGGTGCGTCGTTCTACTCGCAGAGTGCCTCGGCTTTCGTCGAGATGTTCGCCGGTCTCGGCGCCGCCCGGATCCGCAAACTCTTCGACATCGCGCGCAAGAACGCGCCCTCGATCGTCTTCATCGACGAGCTCGACGCCGTCGGCGCCGCCCGGCAGGGCAGCGGGTTCAACCGGGAGCAGGACCAGACGCTCAACCAGCTGCTCGTCGAGCTCGACGGCTTCGCACCCACGGACCAGGTCGTCGTGATGGGCGCCTCGAATCGCCTCCAGGATCTCGACCCGGCGCTCCTGCGCCCGGGCCGCTTCGACCGCCAGATGCTCGTCGCGCCGCCCGATCTCGCCGGCCGCGAGGCGATCCTCCGCGTGCACACCCGCAACAAGCCGCTCGCCTCTGACGTCGACCTCCACGCCGTCGCGCGCCATACCGCCGGACTGACCGGCGCCGACCTGGCGAACATCTGCAACGAGGCGGCGATCTTCGCCGGCCGCCGCGAGGCGCAGTTCGTCTCGCAGATCGATTTCGACGCTGCGATCGACCGGATCGTTGCGGGCCTCCAACAGAAGAAGGCCCTGACCGAGAAGGAGCGCCGGATCCTGGCCTACCATGAGGCCGGGCACGCGCTGCTCTCGCACATGATGGGGGATCTCTCGCCCGTGCAGAAGGTGACGATCGTCTCGCGCGGCCAGGCGCTCGGCTACACGCTCCACCTGCCGACCGAGGACCGCTACATGCAGACCAAGGAAGAGCTGATCGACCTGATGAAGATCGCCCTCGCGGGTCGTGCCGCGGAGCAGGTTGTCTTCGGGCGGGTCACGAACGGCGCCGCCAGCGATCTGGAGAAGGCGACCCAGATTGCGCGTTCGATGGTCTTCGAGTGGGGAATGTCCGACACGGTCTCCTCGCGGACGATGCGGGCGGACAACTACTCGCTCTCGGAGGAGACCAAACGCCTCCGCGACAACGAGCAGGCACTTCTCACCGACGGCTCCTACACCGAGGCTGTCCGCCTGATCGAGAAGCACCGTCAGGCGCTCGACCGGGTCGCACATGCGCTGCTCGAGAAGGAGACGCTCGATCGCGACGAGCTGCTCTCGCTCGTCGCCGACGTCGAGGCGGAGTCGGGCGCTGCCGCGACGGTGGGCACGGTCCGTGCGCTTCCCAGGCCTGAGCTCTAGCGACCCCCGGCGCCTCCGCGGTGCCGGACCGGCCTCCTCCTGCCTGTAGCATCGGCTGCGATGGAGGTAAGCGGCATTGACCACGTTGGCGTTGCGGTCGCGGATCTCGACGACGGGCTCAGCACCTCCGCGCGCCTCTCTGGCTCCGCGTTCGAACACCGCCAAGCGGCTCCGGAGCGGGGAGTCGAGGCGGTACTCCCCGCCGGCGACCGCGTGGAGCTGCTGGCCTCGTTCGGCGAGGACAGCCCTCCGAGCACGGTTCTCGCCGGGCGGGGCGCCGGCAGGCGTCACGTCGCCGACGTGGTCTCCCACCTCCGTGCGACGCTCGCAGACCTGGTCGAGCAGGGTGCGCAGCTGATCGACCCGGCGCCCCGGCGGGGCTTGTTCGGGCTCGAGGTCTCGGTCGTGCATCCCGACGCCGCCCAGCCCGTCCCCACCGAGGTGGTCGGGCGTGGCTGACGATCGCGTCACGGTCGAGGTCGGCTTCGACGGCGGGCAGGTCATGATCGCGCGCATCACCGGTGCCTCCGCGGACGAGCTCGAC
>JBHEMK010000065.1:0-2648 GCA_046262635.1 Gaiellaceae bacterium | reverse complement strand
GGCCTTCTGGCCGGACTTGTTGCCGGGGACGACCATGTTCGGCTTGAGCAGCATGTGCTCCAGCACGACCTCCTGGCTGGCGAGGGCGGCGAACACGCGGCGGAGGGCGTCGGTCGTGACCTCCTCGCAGCGCTCCATCGGGTGGTCGCCGTCCATCATGACCTCGGGCTCGACGATGGGGACGATCCCCGCCTCCTGGCAGAGGGCGGCGTAGCGGGCCAGGGCGTGGCTGTTGGCCACCAGCGCGCAGTCGCTGGGCAGGCCGTCGCCGATGTTGACCACGGCGCGCCACTTGGCGAAGCGGGCACCAAGCTCCCGGTACTCGGCCAGGCGGTCGCGGAGGCCGTCGAGGCCCTCGGTGACGGTCTCGCCCGGACAGAAGGCCAGCGGCTTGGCGCCGGTGTCGACCTTGATTCCCGGAATGATGCCCTCGCGAGCGAGGCCCTCCGCGAACGAAGTCCCGTCGGCAAAGCTCTGGCGGATCGTCTCGTCGAAGAGGATCATCCCGCTGATGTAGCCGCCGAGCCCCGGGGCGGTGCCGATCACCTCGCGGTAGGCGGCGCGGTTCTCCAAAGTCGGGTCGACCCCGATCTTCTCCAGGCGGCTGGACATGGTCGCCTTGCTCTCGTCGGCGGCGAGGATGCCGCGGGGGGCCGCCAGCAGATCCTTGACGGTCTGCTCGAGTTGTGAGGTTGTCGTGCTCATGCGGTCGCTGCCTCCGGCTCGGTACGGACGGTGGCCGGCGGCGCCTCGGCGCGGCTCCGGCCGCCGTCGCCGCCGAGCGCGATGGCTGCCTTAGCCGTCGCGACGTGGTAGAGGATGAGGAGCTGGACCAGCGCGAGCGACTCCGACCGGTGGAGGTCGGTGCCGACGGTGAACTCGCCCAGCCGCTGAGTGCGCAGGTGGCTGGCGAAGTGCATGCGATCCCAAACCGCCTCCTCGATGTCGGCCGCCTGCTCGGCGTCGAGGTCGCCGGGAATGCGCAGGAAGCGCTCTCCGCCGCGGGTCGACAGCGTGATCGGGCCGTCGCTGCGGATGACCGGCGAGAGATCCGGGTGGACGAGGCCGTCGCGCAACGTCAGCTCGGCGTCGAGGTGGTCCGGATCGCTGTCCACGCGCGGCACGAAGGAGACGACGATGTCCGCGTGGCGCTGCTGGGGCCGGATGAAGGCCGCCGAGTCGCCCTCGCGACGGTCGAGCTCGGCCAGCGCCTCGTCGGTCGTGTAGCCGCGCCGCGAGCAGTCGCGCTGGACCTTCCAGTGGCGCCGCAGGCCCTCGGGCGGGGCCAGGTAGACGCGCACGTCGCAGGCGTCGCGCAGCGGCTGGGTGTGGTAGCCGAGCAGCCCCTCGATCACGGCGAAGCGGCTGGGGACGACGTACTTGGGCGGGCCGAACGTGCCGTCGGCGTGGAGGTAGGTCGGCTTGAGGATCGGCTCGCCCCGGCGCAGGTGCCCGAGATCCTGGGCGATGATGTCGAGATAGTTGCTGTCGGGGTGCAGCGGCGTCATGCCGAGCTCGGCCCGCCGCTTGCGGTCGTACTTGTGGTAGTCGTCGATGGAGACATGGGTCACCGCGTCCTCGCCGAGCACGCGGACCAGCCCCCGGGTGATCGTCGTCTTGCCGGTCGCGGAATCGCCCACGACTCCGAGGATCACTGGGCGTGGCATGCGGTCAGCTCCCGGCTGCGGACGCGACCGCGTCCCGCTCGGCGTCGGGGGTCTCGTCGGCCTCGCCCTCGCCGTCATGCCCGAACACGCGGCTGGCGAGGATGTCCTCGGCGTCGATCTTCATCAGGTCGTCCCGCGTCGGCCGGCCGCCGGCGTCGAACAGACGCTTGGCCTGGCGCAGCCGGGCCCGCTCGAGGGCGTTGCGGATGCTGCGCGCGTTGGAGAAGCGCGGCCGCTTCATCCGGCGCTCGATGTACTCGCAGAAGGCCGCTTCGGCCTCGGGGGTCATCTTGTAGGCGGTCTGCTCGAGCATCAGTCGGGCGATGTCCATCAACTCGTCCCGAGTGTAGTTGGGGAAGTCGATGTGGTGGGCGACGCGCGAGCCCATTCCCGGGTTGCTGCGGAAGAACTGCTCCATGCGGTCGTGATAGCCGGCCAGGATGACCACGAGCGAGTCGCGCTCGTTCTCCATCGCGGTCAGCAGGACCTCGATCGCCTCGGCCCCGTAGTCGCGCTCGTTCTCCGGGCGGAAGAGGAAGTAGGCCTCGTCGATGAAGAGGACCCCGCCGCGGGCCCGCTTGATCACGGCCGTCGTCTTCGGCGCCGTGTGGCCGACGTACTGGCCGACGAGGTCGTCCCGGGTGACCGCGACCACCTCGTTCTTGGCGATGTAGCCGAGCCCGTGGAGGATCTTCGCCATCTGCAGCGCCACCGTCGTCTTGCCGGTCCCCGGCTCGCCGGTGAACGACATGTGCAGCGACGGGCGCTGCGACGAGAGCCCGGCGTCCGAGCGCAGCCGGTCGATCACCAGGAGGGCGGCGATCTCCGAGATGCGCTCCTTGACCGGCGCCAGGGCGACCAGCGTCCGGTCGAGCTCGTCGAGCACATCGCCGACGTTGCTCTCGCGCAGTACGGCGTCGACGCCCAGAGGCGCCTCGTCCGCAGACGAGGCGCCTCCATCATTGCTGCTCACTCGTCGTC
>JBHEMK010000064.1:0-8521 GCA_046262635.1 Gaiellaceae bacterium | reverse complement strand
AGGTTCGATGCTTGCGGACCGCTTGCACTTCGATGAGGCCACCGCATCACGATCAGGTACTCGCTTATCGTGCGGAACAGCTTTTTCGAATGGGCGGTACTGGGCTCGAACCAGTGACCCCCAGCTTGTCGAGCTGGTGCTCTCCCAACTGAGCTAACCGCCCTCGGGGACGGCTCATACTAGCGGGCGCCGACTGCGCTGAGGGCTTGGCAAATCGCGATGTCGAGGTTCTGCAGAAGGATCTCGCCACACCAGAGCCGTTCCAGAGAACCGCCTCAGCGTAGAGCCGAGGTGAAAGAACGTGGACATCCGGTAGCCGCTCACATAGCCTGCGGGCCAGCTCGCGGCCGTCATCTTCCGGCATCACATCGGCGAAGAGCAGGTCGAAGCGGCGCCCATCACCAAGGGCGAAAGCCTCGAGTCGGGCCGGGGCTCGAACATCTCGTAGCCCTGGCGCGGAGCATCACAACCACGAGGGCCGGCATGACGGGCTCGTTCTCAACGAGCAAGATCGTCTCCCGGCGCTCGACGGTGCCGGGCCGCGCTAGGGCAGGAGCGCCGTCGGGTCGACCGCGGCACCGTTCTCGCGTAGCTCAAACTGGAGGTGCGTGCCGGTGCACCAGCCCGTGCAGCCCGCGATACCGATCCGCTCGCCGGCCCAAACGGGCTGTCCCATCCCGACGAGCGGCTGGGCAAGGTGAGCGTAGAGCGTCGTGAGGCCGGAGCCGACGTCGACGGCCACGATCTCGCCATAGCCGGAGTAATGCGGCGGCTCGCCGACGGCGACGACGATCCCGGCGGCCGCGGCGGTGACCTCGAGCGAGCGGAGGACTCCGATGTCGATCCCCGGATGCCACCGGCCGCCGTCCTGCCCATACGGCGATGTCACGCTGCCCTGCGCAGGCCACCCGAACGAGAGACCCGTCCCGTCGCCGGTATGCGCGGCTGCCGTCGAGACCGGACACATCCCCACGAAGAGCGCGCAGGCGGCGCGCCGGAGAGTCCCCATGGGGCAGGCAGCCTAACTCAGAAGATCTCTGAGCACCAGGGAGCGACCGGCCAGCCGAGATCGCGTCGGCGCAGCCGGCCGCGCCCGGACGAAGCTCCGCGACCCTGAGGCCGGCGGCCAGTTGGCGAAAAGTGATCCCGCCGAGATACGAAGAGCCAAGCGCGTCCACATCTAGGCGCAGATCCGCTTCCTCGTCAGTCCGGGAAGGGTGACCGCCCTCGAGCTTCCAGCGGGCGTCGTTCCACGGCACAAAGCATCGGCTACGTCGAAGACAAGGCGTGGTCCGCGGCATACGAACGCGCCGACAGTGCAGCGCCCACATCCACCAGCCGCAACCAGACCGCGTCGCTTGCGCGGTAGCCCATCCGGCGGGGCGTCGCGAGCAGCAGAATGATTGGATGATCCGGTGGGAGGAGATCGGCGGCCCATCGGGGCACCCAGTCGATCGAGCAAAAAGCGCCACAGCTCCAGGGTCGCTTCCGGGTCGACGGCCACCGCCTCGAGGACGCGCAGTTGCGGAGCGAAGACGCCCGCATCGAACTTGGGACTGTGGCGATAGACCGCGTAGCAGCGTGCGGCGCCGCCGAGCTCAACAACGATGAACCGCTTCGGCCCTGCACCCGCCTCACGTCGCTACTCAGCATCGGCCACCACGCGCAGTTCCCAGCAGCCGGGTGTCCGCGTGAAGATCCCCGGCCGCTCGTCCATCAGCACCTCCTAGCGCGGCGGCAAGAGCATCCCCGCTTCCTGGCTCGGTCAGCCGCACGCGGCCCACACGCTCCATCGGGCGCGCGAAGGGCGCATACTCTTGCGGAATTTGATCTCGCCGCACCACCGGCGAGCCGTGGCCGAAGCGTCCGCAGCTCGTCTCCTCGGAGACCAGAAGGGTCGCGAGCGGTGCGCCGCGCTCTATGATGTCGCCGAGTTGCGCGCATCATCGAGCGCAGAACGCCGCGACGCAGGCGCCTCCAACCACATCACCCTCCTGGAACGTCGCGTGCATGCGCTCGAGCGGGAGGCCGCCGAGAAATTGGTCGATCCGCTCCTCGTCGGATTGCGCGCGCCGAAATACTGGACGACGCCGATCTTTGCTGTCGAGAACCCTTCTCCTCGTCGGAGGGTAGGACGGACCTCGAAGGCCATGCGCCAGCGCGTCAGCGCTCCGGGCTCGTTGCGGGGGTAATGGAGGTATTCGTCGTCTCGGAGACCCGGGAACCCGAGTGGCTCTTGAGCTGCTGCTCTCGGGAAGCGACCGTACGTGGAACAGCGCACATCTGGGTCGGGCGTCGTCAGCCGGAACAGCAACGCCAAGGCCAAGCCCGTCGCCAAAGAGGCCGAGACCGACACTTTCTCGCCGCCTCATACGCGCGAGCGCGCGTCGGCCTCCGGGACCTGCATGGCCCCGGCACGGTCTTCACTAAGCGGCACCTCGAGGTTCGGGTCCTTGCGCAAGCCAGAGGTCGTCTCGACGGTGGTCGCATCGCGTTAGGCCCGCCGCGGATGGGGAGAAGGTGTCCGCCGTCAGATCTTCTCGAGCGGCGCGTAGTCGAGCATCAGCTTGCGCTCGGAGCCGTCGCTCGCGAAGCGAATCGTGACGACGCCGCCTGGCTCGATGCGGAGAACGACCCCCTCACCGAGGCTGCCGTGGCGAACCGAGTCGCCGGTCTGGAGCGACGGGACGTCGTCGCGGGGCACAACCTCGCTCTGACGGGGCGAGTTGTAGCCAGACCACGATGCAGGCCGCAGCCGATCCCGCTCCACGTGCTGCTCGGGCAGCTCGTCGAGGAACCGCGACGGCAGGTTGTAGTTCCGACCGCCGTAGAGTGAGCGCGAGGATGCGTGCAGCAGTGTCAGCCGCTCCATCGCCCGGGTCATGCCGACGTAGCAGAGCCGCCGCTCCTCCTCGATTGCCTGCTCCTCGATCGAGCGGCTGTGCGGAAAGATCCCCTCCTCCATCCCGATCAGATAGACGGCACGGAACTCGAGCCCCTTCGCATTGTGGAGTGTCATCAGGGTCACAAGCGAACCGTCGCCGCGGATCGCATCCTGGTCAGAGTAGAGCGAAATCTCCTGCAGGAAGCCGGAGAGGCTCGGCTCGGCCGCGGATTCCTGCCACTCCCGGGCGACCCCGACCAGCTCCTGGAGGTTCTCCATGCGGCCCTGCGCCTCGATCGTCCGCTCGGCCTCGAGCGCCTCGAGGGTACCGCTGCGCTCGAGCACGCGCGTGACGAGATCAGGGACGTCGAGCTCGAGTGCCCCGGCCATCAGCGACTCCATCAGCGTACGGAAGGAGCGGACAGCCTTCGTTGGCGCCGCACCGACCCCTGCTTCGTCAGGCCACTCAAGCGCCTCCCAGAGTGAGAACCCCTGTGCGTCGGCGTAGCTTTGGAGGCGTGCGAGCGACGAGTCACCGATACCGCGCCGCGGCCGGTTCGCGATCCGCAGCAGAGACACGGCGTCATAGGGATTGTCGACTACCTGGAGGTACGCGATCAGGTCCTTGATCTCGGCGCGCTCGTAGAAGCGGGGTCCGCCGATCACCTGGTAGGCGACGCCCTGTCGGACGAGCACGTCCTCCAGCACCCGGCTCTGCGCGTTCGTCCGATAGAAGACCGCGACCTCGCTGCCGTTGTAGCCCTGCTCGACCAGGGCCGCGATCTCGGCGGCGACGAACCGCGCCTCGGCATGCTCGTCCTCGACCTCAATGGCGCGCACGCGGTCGCCGTCACCGAGCTCCGACCAGAGGTTCTTCTCCTTGCGCTCGCGGTTGTTGCGGATGACGGCGTTCGCGGCCTCGAGGATCGAGTTCGTCGAGCGGTAGTTCTGCTCGAGCGCGATCGTGCGCGCCTCGGGGAAGTCGCGTTCGAACTCGAGAATGTTGCGGATGTCGGCCCCACGAAAAGCGTAGATCGAGTTGTGCGTGACGATCCCTCCGGCGACGAAGTTGTGCGTCTGCTCGACGTCGAGATCGTGCACCGGACGGGTCAGCTCCACGGGCTCGACCCCCTCGACGAGATCGAACTCTCCGACTTCGTCGACCATGACCATCCCGCGACGCACAGCCGACGCGGGCATGAACGGAAGAGCACCGTCCCCGACACCGTCGGTCGGAGCGACGAGACTGGCCGTCAAACGAACGCTCGCCCCCGTCGCGCGCCGAAGCCGAGCGACCGTTTCGTCGACGCGACCGAAATCCGCTTCGGCCGTCTCGAGGCTCCAGCCGCCGGAGCCGCGAGGGGTCAGGCGGACCGAGAATCCCGCCTCCTCGACGACGCGGCGACTGCCGTCGTCACCGCCGAGAACGGCGACGCGGTGCAGCGGCCCGGCTCCGTTCGGGTCCCCGCAGAGGCAGACGCGTACGCTGCTGCCGGTTCGAGTCGCTCGTGTCGTCGCGGCAGCGACGTGCGGGTGGGCGAAGCTGAGCCCGTGGTCGGTGAGCAGCTCCCGCCCGCGCCTCTCCGTGTCGAGGGCATCGAGGGGGCCATCGACCGGGCGCTCGTCGCCGGCAAGGCCTGCACCGGGCCGCACGGCGGCCGGTGCCCGCGCGGCGAACGGAAGCGCCGGAATGCAGTACTGCGACGAAAGGAGCGATTCCTGCGCGTGGGCCTCCGCTGCGCACGCATGCGCGCCGATCACCCACGCGGCGTCGGCGTGCTCCTGCGTCATTCGCAACGCCGGACCCGCCAGGGACGCCCCGTTCCACGTCGTGTCGTTTCTCGACGCCCCGATCCGGAAGCCGGCGCCCTCCTTCCACATCAGGTACGTCATCGGGAGCTGCGGCGTATGCCCGGCCTTGAAGCCGGCGAAATGCACGTGCTCGGGAGTCGAGACGATCCGCCGCCCGGAGGAAAACGTGATCGCGATCCCACCACGGCGAACCGAAGAGCGGACGCGCTCAACGCGCGCGGGGCCAAACCGGCCGCGTCCGTAGCAGGAGAGCACCTCGTCCCCTTCGGCGACCAACTCGATCGGCTTTGTCGTTCCGTCCGCCATCGTTACGAGAGTTCCTTCCGCGAGGCACTGGTCCGGGTCCCCAACTGCGAACACGTTGTGATGCTGCGCCGCGAGCAGCTTGAGGAACACGTACTGCGCGTGGTTTGTGTCCTGGTACTCGTCCACCAGGATGTACCGGAACGCCTTCTGCCAACGTTCGAGCGCCTCGGGGAAACGTTGGAGCACGTCGACGGTCAGGAAAAGCATGTCATCGAAATCGACGGCGTTCGAGGCGAACAGCCGCTTCTGGTAAAGGTCGTAGACGTCGGCGACGGTCTGGTCGTAGAACGAGGCGACGCGGGCGGCGTAGTCGGCCGGCGAGATCAGCTGGTTCTTCGCATTCGAGATCTGACCGTGGATCCCGCGCGGGGTGAAGCGCTTCGGATCGCGGTCGAGCTCCTCCAGGCACTGCTTCGTCAGCCGGAGCTGGTCAGCCGAGTCATAGATCGTGAAGTTCGAGCGGTAGCCGAGCCGCTGCGCCTCACGGCGTAGGATGCGGCCGCAGGCGGCGTGGAAGGTCATGATCCAGGCGGCCCGGGCGGGCGGCCCGACGAGGTTCTCGGCGCGCTCGCGCATCTCACCGGCGGCTTTGTTCGTGAAGGTGATCGCGAGGATCTCCTGTGGCTTGACGCCGATCGCGGCGAGTAGATGCGCGATCCGGTGCGTCAGCACACGCGTCTTGCCGGAGCCCGCACCGGCGATCACGAGCAGCGGCCCTTCGGTCGTGAGGACGGCCTCCTTCTGGGCCGGGTTCAGGTCGGCCAGATACGTCTCGGGCTGCGTGACGGACACGTCTGCCGATGCTATAGCGGCGCGGTGGGTCGACAGCCGTGCGCCACTCCGGAAGCCGCACGCGCACGATTTCCTCGCCGCTCGGATCCCGGTAGCGCCCGTTCGGGCCGTGCGACGAGTCCGCAGGGCCAGGCCCCGCGCCGGCTCGAGTCGTCCACAGCACCGCGTAGGCTCCCCGCGTGCGGATCGCGCTGATGATCGAGGGCCAGGAGGGCGTCTCGTGGAACGACTGGTTGGCGCTCGCGGCAGCCTGCGAGGAGCACGGCGTCGAGGCGCTCCTTCGCTCCGACCATTACCTCTCGCAGACCGATCCGGTCCTAAACCAGGCGCTCGACGCGTGGACGACGCTCGCCGGGCTCGCGGCCCGCACGACGCGCCTGCGGCTCGGGACGCTCGTCTCGCCGGTGACGTTCCGGCATCCGTCCGTACTCGCCAACGCTGTCGCCACGGTCGACCAGATCTCCGGCGGCCGCGCCGAGCTCGGCATCGGCGCCGGCTGGATGACCGAAGAGCATGAGGCGTTTGGCTTCCCGTTTCCGGAGACCGCCGAGCGGGTGCGGCTCTTCGCCGAGCAGCTCGAGATCGTCCATCGCCTCTGGACGGAGAAGAGCGTCGACTTTACGGGGACGAACTACCAGCTCGAGGGCGCCCCCGGCCTGCCGAGGCCCGTTCAGCGCCCGCACCCGCCCATCGTCGTCGGCGGCAGCGGCCAGCGCGGCACGGCGGTTCCGGCCGCCCGGTTCGCCGACGAGTACAACCCCCCGTTCGCGACCGTGCGGCAGTTCGCCGAGATCCGCGGTCGGGTCCGCCGCACCTGCGAGGCCGAGGGACGCGATCCTGACACGATGCGCTTCTCGCTCATGACCGGCTGCGTGATCGGCGCCGACCGCGACGAGGCCCTCGACCGCGCCCGCCGCCTCCACGCCACGAGTCCCCGCGAGGGCGACTTCGAAAGCTGGCTCTCCGGCTATTCCGAGGCCGCACTCGTCGGCTCGGTCGACGAGGTGGCCGCGCGGCTCCGCGAACTGGAGGAGGTCGGCTGCGAGCGGGTCATGCTCCAGCACCTCCTTCACAACGAGCTCGATTCCGTCGCGCTGATCGGGCGCGAGCTGGCGCCCGAGGTCGCCTGATGGACGAGGCGGGCACCGCGCGGCTCGAGACCTTCAGCGACGGCGTCTTCGCGATCGCCGCGACGCTGCTCGTACTCGAGTTCTCGATCTCCGAGCCCCTGCACGGGACGCTTGCGCGCGCCCTGCTCGATCTCTGGCCCTCCTACCTCGCCTACGTGACGAGCTTCATGACGATCGGGATCATCTGGGTCAACCACCACTCGATCTTCCAGCTGATCGGACGCGCCGACCGGCTGCTCCTGTTCGTCAACACGGTCTTCCTGATGGTGGTGGCGTTCCTCCCGTTCCCGACGCGGCTCGTAGCCGACTTCCTGAACAAGGGCGCCGACGAGCGCGCCGCCGCCCTGGCCTTCGGGCTGACCGAGACCCTGATGGCGATCACCTACAGCATCCTCTGGTTCAGCGCGTCGCACCGGCGGCGGCTGATCGCACAGGCAGCGGCGCAGCGGCGGGTGGACGCCGTCTCGCGCAGCTTCTATCCAGGCTGGATCCTCTACATTCTGGCAACGGCACTCGCCTTCGTCAGCCCCGTGGCAACGATCGCCATGTCGCTCGGGCTGGCGATCTTCTACATCCCGTCGGAGTCGCTCTTCCTCAGGCGCCTGGAGGAACAGCCGGGGGAGTCGCAGCGCTAGGGTCGCTCCCCCGGTCGAGCCGGACGGCGGGTCGTCGGCCGTGATCAGCCGCGTCGAGAATCACGCGCTCGAACGGGGCGCTTCATCCCACCGCCCGGCGGCCCGCTGGCACGTCTCGAGGCTCGTTGATGCGGAAAATTCCGAGTTGATTTCGGCGGCCAGAATCGCGCCCGGACGAGTCCGGGGTGCGGCTAGCTTGACGGTGCTTCGAGCGCGGCGGCGAGCCAGGCGGACGCGGCCCGGAGCTCCGCCGCGTCGCTCGACTTGACCACGACCTCCACCTCGGGGCCGTCTGGGTGGAAGCTCGGGTAGGAGCCGACGAGCACCCCCGGGAACCGCTGTTCGGCCTCGGCGAGAATCGCTGCGATCCGGCTCTCGGCGGTTGAGTAGGTGCGCCGCCAGGTGCCGATCGGACTCCCGCGGCGAAACTCCTCCTCCACGGAGGCGAACATCGCCTGCATTTCGCCCGGCAGGCCCGGCAGCACGTAGACATTGCCGATCGCGAAGCCCGGCGCACCGCCGAGCGGGTTCGCCAGCGGGCGGCTGCCAACCGGAAGCCTCGCCCAGCGGGCGGCGTACTCGGGGTCACGTGTGAAGCGGGCACGGAGATCGGCGGCAAGCTCCACGACCTCCTTCTGCTCCAGGCGGAAGGCGTGGGCAAGCGCCTCGCGGGTCAGATCGTCAGGCGTGCCGCCGAGACCGCCGGTCACGAACAGGAAGTCGGTGCGCGGCGCCTCCAGGCCGACGAACGACGCGATCGTCTCGATCTCGTCCGGGACGACGGCCATCAGGCGCACGGCGACGCCGAGGGGCGCGAGCCGCTGCGCGATCCAGGGGGCATTCGTGTTCGGGACGTCGCCGGAGACGAGCTCGTTCCCGATCGTCAGGATGGTGGCAAAGGCCACGTCGCCCGAGTATAAGAACGCGTGCATTCGCTGCAGGAGTTGCGGCGGCGGCGCACC
>JBHEMK010000063.1:0-8969 GCA_046262635.1 Gaiellaceae bacterium | reverse complement strand
CCGCCCGCCGGTCTACGCCGAGGGCAGCGTCACCATCCGCCGCGCCGCGCAGACGATGACGGACAACCACGCCTCCGCGATCCTCGTGCGCGACGGCGACAACCTGTCGATCCTGACCGACAGCGTGCTGCGATCCAGAGTGGTCGCGGGCGGCCTCTCGCCGGAGAACCCGGTCTCGAGGATCGTGGAGCCGGCCGTCCAGGTCGCGCCGGACCGGATCGCGGTCGACGCGGTCGTGGAAATGCTCGACGCCGGCACCGACCACCTCGTGGTCGTCGACGCGTCACGGCGCGTGCTGGGCGTCCTTTCCAGCACCGATCTCGCGGGGCTCGAGACGCGCAGCCCGTTCGCCTTGCGGCACGCGGTCCTCGGCGCCGGGGACGAGGACGAGCTCGTGAGGGTGGCGCAGCGGCTGCAGCCGCTCTTCCTCGCTCTGCTCGACGCAAGTCTCGCTCCCGCCGACATCGGCCGAGTGCTCTCCCTCCAGGTCGACTCGTTCACGGCTCGGCTGATCGACTTCGCGATCGAGCGGCGCGGCCAGGCGCCGGCCGCGTGGTCGTGGCTCGCCCTCGGCAGCACCGCGCGCCGGGAGTTCACGCTCGGCTCGGATCTGGAGAACGCCCTGGCCTACGCCCCGCCGGACGACCCGGAGGTTGAGGCGTACTTCGCGGTGTTCGCGGCGGACGTGAACCGGGGCCTCGAGCGCTGCGGCTTCACGCTCGACCCCAACCAGGTCGTCGCGAGCAACCCACTCTGGCGGATGCCCGAGGAGCGGTGGGTGGACGTCTTCCGCAGCTGCCTCGACTCACCCGACCGGTCGCACCTGATCCGCGCCAACGTCGCCTTCGACTTCCGCCAGACGGCCGGCGGCCTCGAAGCCACCCCACCGCTCGTGGCCGTGCTGCGCGGGGCGCAGAACCGGCCCGACTTCCTGCGGCGCCTCGCGCGGACGGCGACCGACTTCAAGCCGCCGCTCGGCTTTCGGCGCTCGCTCGTGCTCGACCGTTCGAACGGCGGCGCGCGCGGCGTCGACCTGAAGAAGGGCGGCGTCATCCCCATCGCCAATCTCGCCCGCTTCCTCGCCCTCTCGAACGGGGTCACAATCTCGAGCACGATCGACCGGTTGACCGTCGTCGAGGAGGCAGGCGCCCTCGAGGCCGAGACAGCCTCCGCGCTGCGTGAGGCGTTTCAGATTGTCGCGCGCGTCCGGCTCGACCACCATGCCTCCCAACTCGAGGCAGGGGTCGAGCCCGACAACGTCGTCGACCCCGCATGGCTTTCTCGTCTCACGCGCGCGCATCTCCGGGACGCGTTCCGGGCGGTCGCGGACGCGCAGAAGAAGCTGTCGGTCTACGTGCCGCTGGGGCTCTAGATTCAGTGCGAGACGGCGGCGGCGGCGAGCTCCGAGACGAGCTCGTCCTTGTAGAAGCGCTCCAGCGCGAACGACTCGATCAGGTGCGGCGTGCGGCCGGTTGCCACGAGCTCGGCCAGCGTCGTGCCGACGATCGGGGCGGCCTTGAAGCCGTAGGTCCCCCAGCCGGCCGAGACGTGGAGGTTCTCGACCTCCGTCTTGCCGAGGATCGGGCTGTAGTCGGGTGAAAGGTCGCAGAGGCCCGTCCAGGTGCGCAGCACCCTAAGCCGCTCGAGCTGCGGGAAGAGCTCGAGCGTGTGACGCGCGGAGATCTCCAGAAACGGAAATGTGCCGACCGACTTGTACGTCGTGTAAGGCTCGATCTCGGCGCCGATCAAGAACTCGCCCCGGTCGGTCTGCGAGATGTAGACGTGCATCTGCGCGGAGACGATCACCACGTCGAGGAACGGCTTGGTCGGCTCCGTCACGAACGCCTGGAGGATGTGCGTCGTGATCGGGAGCCGCACCGCCGCGAAGCCGCAGACGAGCGTCGACCAGCCGGCGACGGCGCTCACGACGGCGTCGGCCTCGACACGGCCGCGGTTCGTCTCAACGGCCGTCACGCGCCCGTTCGCGCGTTCGATCCCGGTTACCTCCGTGTCCGGGTGGATCTCGACGCCGTGCCGGTCCGCGCCGCGCGCGAGCCCCCAGACCACGGCGTCGTGGCGGATGATCCCGCCGGGCGCGTGGTAGAGCGCGCCCTGGATCGGCCAGGTCTGGTTCGGGCCGAGGTTGATCTGCGGGCAGAGGCGCCCGATCTCGCCCGGGAGAACGACCCGGGAGTCGATCCCGAGCAGCTGGTTCACCTCCGCGCGCTCCTGCATCGTGTTCATCGCCCGGTCGGAGTGCGCGAGCGTCAGGTGCCCGTGCTGCGAGAACATCAGGTTGAAATCCAGCTCCGCGGAGAGCTGCTCGTACAGCTTCACGCTCCGGCTGTAGAACGCGGCGCCCTCCGGCGTGCGGTAGTTGGAGCGGATGATCGTGGTGTTGCGGCCGGAGGCGCCCGAGCCGATGTACGACTGCTCGAGCACGGCGACGTTTTTCACGCCGTGGTTCTTCGCGAGGTAGTACGCCGTGGCGAGGCCATGCGAGCCGCCGCCGATCACGACGACGTCGTAGCGCTTCTTCAGCTCGCTGCGCGGGCGCCACATGCGCGAGACGCGGAAGATCTCCTTCACCGGCCGAGCCCCTTGACCAGATCCGCGACGACCTCGGCAACGAAGTGGCCGAGCTCCTGTGGCACGAAGAGCCTGAAGCGCTCGCCCTCGCGGCGTTCGATCAACGCAGGTGTGCCGCGGGCGATCGAGCCGATCGCCGGCAACTCGTCAAGGTCGAGCTCGGTCAGCCGTCGCATCAGGTTCTCGCCGTCGACCTCCAGTCCAGCGAGTGCGCCGGTCATGTCGTAGACGCGGTAGCCCTGCGCGGCGAGCCGCTCGGCGGCCGCACCCGGCGCCCCGTCGACGACCAGCAGTGTCCGATCGGCAGAGATGCGGATCAGTTCCTCGTCCGCCGCCGCCTCGAGCCCCGCTGGGTCCCCGCGGATCTCGAGCTTGCCGAGCGCGGAGACGTCGGTGAAGCCCTCCCCCGCGGCGTGCCGCAGCGGCGAGGCGAAGGGAACCCCCGCAGGCGCAGCGAGAAAGGCGAGCCGCGTCACGAGCGGAGCCGCTCTCCCTGCGGATCGTAGAACGGCGCAAGCGTGACGGAGGCCGGATGTTGGACGCCGTCGACCCGGATCGAGATCATGGCGCCATCCTCGGCCCGGCTCGGATCGACCCAGGCGAGGCCGATCACCGTGCCGAGCCTTTCGCTCACCCGCGCGCTCGTGACGCGGCCGGCCGGCCTGCCATTCTCGACCACCTGTGCGCCCTCGGGCGGCAGCGTCCCGTCCGGGACCGTGAAGCCGACGAGCCGCTCGCGGACGCCACGCTCCTCGACGAGCTCAACAGCCCACTTGCCGACGAAGTCCGGCTTCTCCTTCTTGACGATCCACGGCATCCCGGCCGAGAGGAGGTTCGACTCCGAGTCGGTGTCCTGACCGACGATCACGTGCGCCTTCTCGAGGCGGAGCACGCGTTGCGGCTCGAGTCCGAACGGCACGGCACCGCTCCCAACGAGCGCATCCCAGAGATGCTCGCCTGCCGGCGCGGAGCAGTGGAGCTCGTAGCCGAGCTCGCCCACGAAGCCGATCCGCAGTGCGAGGCACGGCACGTCCGCGACGGCTATCTGCTTCGCATCGAGGTATCTCAGCGCCCCGTTCGAGACGTCCGCCGCGGTCAGGCCGGCCAGCGCATCGCGCGACTGCGGCCCGGCCAGGTTGATCGCGGCGAGGGCGCCGGTGACATTGACGATCTCGACGTCGTAGCCCCAGATTGCGTTCCACCACTCGAACCACTCGCAGACGCTCTCGGAGCCGGTTGAGGTGGTCGTGACGTAGAAGAGCTCCTCGCCGAGGCGCGCGACCGTCCCGTCGTCCATGATGCGCCCGCCGTCGGTCGTGAGGACGCCGTACCGGATCCGGCCGACGGCGAGGTCGGCGAAGCGGTTCGGGTAGAGCCGTTCCAGGAGCTCGGGCGCGTCCGGGCCCTCGACGATGATCTTGCCCAGCGTCGAGACATCGATCACACCGAGGGACTCGTGCACCGCCCGCACCTCGGCGGCCGGATCGCCGTACGCAAACGGACGGCGCCACTGGCCGGTCCACATCGTCGTTGCGCCCGCCTCCTCATGGCGGAAGTGGAGCGGGGAGCGCTTCATCGGCTCGTAGTGGCGTCCCGCGAGCAGACCGAGCTCGACCGGGCTCCACGGCGGACGGGCCGACGTCGTCCCGATCGTCGCCTCCTCGGTCTCCGTCTCCCGGGCGACCATGCGAATTGACGGCACGTGGCAGAGCCGCCCCTGGCACGGGCCCATCGTCACCGTCGTGTAGCGCTTGGCGAGTTCGATCGAGTCGAAGCCCTCGGCGATCGCGCGCTTGATGTCCTTCTCGGTGACGTCCTCGCAGACGCAGACGAAGCACTTCCCGCCCTTGCGGCCGCCGTTGAAGCTCGCGGGCGGTACCGCGGCGGGTTCGAGCTCGCCGGCCACCGCGCCGACGGCCGCGACGTTCGGCGGCAGCTCCGTCGGGACGAAGATCCCGCGGTGCGAGTCGTAGTCGACCCGCGCGCCGGCCTGGGCGAGCAGGGAGTAGGCAGGCTGGCGGCCACCCGACATGACGAGCAGGTCGCAGTCGATCCCCTGGCTGCCGATCGTCACCGACGAGAGGCGTCCCTTCCGACCGGCGGCGGCGATCCCTCGCGGTCGTGACGTGCGCAGGTCGACGGCCGCAGCGACCCGGACGCCTGCGCGGGTCAGCGCGTCGGTCACGCCCAGGCCGCGCTCGTCGGCCGCAACGACGACCGCTGTCGTGCCGGGCCGGATCGCCCAGTCGTCGACGAGCCGGTGCACAGCACCGGGGAGCATGACGCCGACAAGGTCGTTCCCGGGGAACACGAGTGGCTGCTCGATCCCGCCGCTGGCGACGACGATCCGCCTCGCGCGAAAGCGGAAGAGGACGTCGCCGGCGTCGACCGGGACGAGCCCGCCCTCGTAGATCCCGAGCGCGCGCGCCGGAGCAAGCACCTCGTAGGCGCCGCTCGCCGCGAGGCCGCCGCGCTCGTCGACCAGGACGACGTCCCCGCCGGCGGCGGCGGCCTCGGCGGCGGCCTGGCGGCCCGCACGTCCGCCGCCGATCACGAGCACGCCGACGCTCCGGTGCTCGGTGTCGTAGCGGCGCGAGTGGCCTCCACGCTCGTCGACCCGCCCGAGGCCCGCGACGTTGCGCAGGAACCGCTCGTAGAGCGGCCAGAGCCGCCGTGGTCGGATCATCGTCCGGTAGTAGAAGCCGACGGGCGTGAAGGGTCCGCCGAAGCGATCGACGGCCGAGAGCAGATCGCGCTCAAGCGAGCCGAGAACGTTCTGGGCGCGCACGTTCGCGCCCGCCCGGACCGGCTCCGTGCAGACGCGCACGTTCGGGACGCCGTCGACCGTCATCAGGCAGTTCGGGCAGTGCCCGGTGCAGCACAGGAGCCCTCGCGGCCGGTGGTACTTGAAGCTGCGCGAGAAGACGCGCCGGCCCGAGGCGAAGAGGGCCGAGCCGATCGTGTCGCCGGCGAAGCCGGAGAACGCGGCGCCCTCGAAGACGAAGCTCACCGGCGACCCGCGGTCGATGCGCTCAGCCGGCTGGGGCGGGAGCCTCATCAGACGGCAGGCGTGTCGGGAGCTGCCGTCTCGGCGGGCGCCGGCGTTCGCGCTCCGGCGGCCGGCTGGGGCACCTCCGTCCGCAGCACCTCGTTCGTCCTGGTGTCGCGCTCGGCGACGAACCAGACGCCGCAGCCGACGCGGTGGTACCACCACTCCCGCTGGACACCGGCCACGTTCTCGCGGAAGTACACGTACGCCGTCAGCTCGCGCAGCGTCGGGGAGTCAGGGGGACGACGGGTGATCTCGCCCTGGTAGGCGAACTCGCCGACATCCCGAAGTCCGCAGTTCGGGCAGTCGAGCAAGAACATTATTGCGTACTCTGCAATAGCATCCTGTAATATGGAACGCTAGCGAAATGGCGAGAACGGGTCAACCCTCGCAGGCGCGCGTCGCGTCGGCCAGCCGGTCGCTGGCGATCCTCGACCTTCTCGCCGCCGAGGGCGACCTCGGCACGAACGAGATCGCGAGGCGCACAGGCACCACGGCCAGCACCGTTTCGCGGCAGCTCGGCACACTCGTCGCAGCGAAGCTCGTCGAGCACGTGCCCGAGAACGGTCGCTACCGTCTCGGCATCCGTCTCGTCGAGCTCGCGAATTCCGTGCTCGCGCGCATCGACGTTCGAACCGTCGCGCGGCCTCACCTCGAGGCGCTTGTCGCGGCGAGCGGGGAGACGGGGACGCTGTCGGTGCCCGGCGACCCCGATGCGGTGACGATCGACTTCGTGCCGGCACCGCACTACGTCCGGGGCGTGACGCAACTCGGCCGCCCGTCGATCGCGCACGCGACGGCCGCGGGGAAGGTGATGCTCGCGTTCACGACCCGCACGGCGGCGATGCCGCTCACCGCCTACACGGCACGGACGATCACCGACCTTGCGGCACTCGAGACCGAGCTCGAGCGCGTCCGCCGGCGCGGCTGGGCGGACGCATACGAGGAGCGCGAGCCCGAGCTGAACGCGATCGCCGCGCCCGTCCGATCGACCGGCGGCGAGCTGGCGGGGATCGTCGCCCTGCAGGGACCCATCCCCCGCTTCGGCCGCGCGCCGGCGCGACAGGTGCTGCCCCTCCTGCTGGAGCACAGCGAAGCAATCTCACGCGAGCTCGGCGGCCCGAGGGCGCCCCGGCCCTGAGCCGGGATCCTCTGAGAGGCGCCGGCTAGACGCGACCCGTGACCCCTGGGATCCAATCGGTGCCCGCGAGGGGGACGCGCGCCATCGCCGCAGCCTCCACCGTCAGAGCGACGAGGTCTTCGGGCTCGAGATTGTGCACGTGCGACTTCCCGCAGGCCCGCGCAAGCGTCTGCGTCTCGAGCGTCAGCACCCGGAGGAAGTTCGCGAGCTTGCGGCCGCCGACGACCGGGTCGAACCGCGCTGCGAGCTCGTCGTCCTGCGTGGAGATCCCGGCGGGGTCCAGCCCCGCCTGCCAGTCGTCGTAGAAGCCCGCCGAGCTGCCGATCCGCCGGTACAGCTCGTCGTGCTCGGGGCTGTTGTCACCCATCGCGATCAGCGCGGCCGTGCCGATCGAGACGGCATCGGCGCCGAGGGCGAGGGCCTTCGCCACGTCGGCGCCCGTGCGGATCCCGCCGGACACGACCAGCTGCACCTGCCGATGCAGGCCGAGCTCCTCGAGCGCCTGGACAGCCAACGGAATCGCCGCCAGCGTCGGGATGCCGACGTGCTCGATGAAGACGTCCTGCGTCGCCGCAGTGCCACCCTGCATCCCGTCCACGACGATCGCGTCGGCGCCGGCCTTGACCGCGAGCTGGACGTCGTAGTAGGTGCGGGTGGCGCCGACCTTGACAAAGACCGGCTTCTCCCAGTCGGTGATCTCGCGCAGCTCGTGGATCTTGATCTCCAGGTCGTCCGGGCCGGTCCAGTCGGGGTGCCGGCAGGCGCTGCGCTGGTCGATCCCCTGCGGCAGGTCGCGCATCTCCGCCACGCGGTCCGAGATCTTGTGCCCGAGCAGCATGCCGCCCCCGCCCGGCTTGGCGCCCTGGCCGACGACGATCTCGATCGCGTCCGCGCGTCGTAGGTCGTCCGGATTCATCCCGTAGCGGGACGGCAGCAGTTGATAGACGAGCGTCTTCGAGCTCTGCCGCTCCTCCTCGGTCATGCCCCCGTCGCCGGTCGTGGTCGACGTTCCGACCTCGGTCGCGGCCCGGCCGAGCGCCTCCTTCGCCGGTGCCGAGAGAGCCCCGAAGCTCATCCCGGCAATCGTGACCGGGATCCTCAGCTCGATCGGGGTCTTTGCGAACCGCGTGCCGAGAACGACGTCGGTCCCGCATCGCTCGCGGTACCCCTCGAGTGGATAGCGCGAGACGCTGGCGCCGAGAAAGAGCAGATCGTCGAAATGGGGGAGGCGGCGCTTGGCGCCGAAGCCGCGGATGTCGTAGATCCCTTCCTGCGCGGCACGCTGGATCTCGGCGATCACATTCCGGTCGTAGAGGTACGACTCGCGCAGCCCGGGGCGCCACTCGCCGGAGGCCGGCCGCCCGTTCGCCTCGGGCATCAGTAGGACCCCGCGTTGTCGACCTTGAAGTTGTAGAGGTCGCGCGCGGATCCGTAGCGGCGGAAATCCCCGGCCTCGACCTCGGCGAAGCCGGCCCGGCCGAGCAGCGAGCGGAGCTCGGCCACGTGCTCCTCGCGGACATCCTTCTCGATGCAGTCGGCGCCCAGCCCGGCGACCTCCCCCCGCACGTAGAGGTGAGCCTCGTAGATCGAGTCGCCGAGCGCCTCGCCCACGTCCCCGCAGACGACGAGGCTTCCGCGCTGGGCCATGAAGGCGCCCATATGGCCGATCGAGCCGTGTACGACGATATCGATGCCCTTCATCGAGATCCCGCAGCGCGCGCCTGCATCGCCTTGGACGACGAGCAGGCCGCCCCGCCCGGTCGCACCGGCCGACTGGCTCGCGTTCCCCTCGACGACGACGGTGCCGGACATGAGGTTTTCCGCGACCCCCGTGCCGGCGTTGCCGCGGACGCGGACGGCCGCGCGCTTGTTCATGCCCGCGCAGTAGTAGCCGACGTGCCCGAGGATCTCGAGCTCGAGCGGCGCGTCGAGCCCGCACGCGACGGCGTGGGCGCCGTTCGTGTTGAGCACGCGCCAGCGGCGCGGCTCGGGCGCGGCGCCCGCGACGGCGTGCAGGCGCCGGTTGAGCTCTCGCAGGGAGGTCGATCCGAGGTCAACGATCTCGACCGACGTCACCTCGGACGTCTCGATCGCCATCAGGCGAGCGCCTTCTCCCAGGCGTACACGACCCGCGGCTCGGGCTCCCAGATGTGCGCGTCCGAGGCTCCCGGAAGGACGGCGATCGCGCGG
>JBHEMK010000062.1:0-25830 GCA_046262635.1 Gaiellaceae bacterium | reverse complement strand
GGCCGATGTCGGCCGAGTTGGAAGAGCTCCTCGACGTGCCTGCGAGCCGGAACGGGTATCGCGACTCGCTGCTCGACGACCGTCCCGCCGCTCAGTCGCTGCTGCTCGTGCAGCGTCGCGCGGCCTCGGTGACCGTCCGGGCTCCCGGACGACCGGTCCCGACGAGGGCGCCAATCGCGGATCTGCTCGACCTCAGAGCGAGCCGGAAGGGCTCCCGCGACGCGCTGTTCGCCCAGTCGTACCCGATGTGCTGCTGCTGCTCGTGCTCCTGCGGCATGAGGACCCGGTGATGAGCGCGGCGGCGCCCGGCCGCTCCAGGAGGAGCCGATGAGCGCACCGGCCGTCCCACGGCTTCCCTTCCTGGCGCCGTGGCAGCGCCTCGCCGTCGGGCCCGACCGGATCATTTTCGCCCACGGCGGCGAGGCCGTCACATTCGAGGGCCGCGGAGCCGCGACCCTCCTCCCGGCGCTGCTGCCTCTGCTCGACGGGACTCGAACGGAGGAGGAGATCGTCGCGATCCTCGGCGAGCCACTCAGGCCCGCGGTCGAGCACGCCGTTGCGCTGCTCGCCGACCACGGAGTGCTGGCGGAAGGCCCGCCGCTCGACCCGGGCCTGCCGGCCCCGTTCGCCGCGGCGGCGCTGACGCATGCCGCGAGCGGCAGCCCCGAATCGTCGCCCGCGGCCGTACGTGCGCAACTAGCCGGAGCGGACGTCCGCGTGGTCGGCGGGGGCGCAGCCGCGGCCGAGATCGGCCGCCTGCTCCGGCTTTCGGGCGTCGGCGTCGTCGAGCCGTCGCCGTGGGACCCGCCGACCGACCTGGCGGTGTTCGTCGTCGTCGCGCCCGACCCGCACGAGCGCAACCGCCTGCCCGCCTGGAACGAGGCGGCGCTCGCGGCCGGCCGCCCCTGGCTCCAGGTACTGCCCCCCGACGGGTCGGTCACCGCGATCGGACCGCTCTTCGTCCCGAAGGAGACCTGCTGTTATGAGTGCTATCGGCGCCGGCGGGCGGCGAACCTCGACTATCCAGACGAGTTCTGGGCTCTCGAGCGCTCGCCCGGCCGTCAACCGGTCGCGCCGGCACTCACGGCAGCGGTCGCCGGCCTCGCAGCCACGCTGGCGCTCCGCTGGCTCCTCTATCGCGATCCGTTCGCCGCTGGAGTGCTCGCCATGCTCGAGCTCGGGGCGACGGTCGGGCTGCGGACTCACGTCGTCTACCGGGTGCCGCGCTGCCCCGCGTGCTCCGAGGCTGCCACGCTCGCCCCGCCGCTGCCCTGGGCGGAGGCACCGTGACCCGGACGCTCCTGCGCGACCGGCCGCTGACACCGCTCGGGGAGTCCCTGCCGCGCCTCGAGTCGCTCGTGTCCCAGTACACGGGCGTCGTCCGGCGCGTGCACACGATCCTGGCATCCCCCGACGACGCGCGTCTGATCCGGGTCGGCGCGACGACGAGCGAGACCCGCCAGGTGATCGACGCCGACCCTGGCCGACGCGACGGAGACGGCGGCGGCTGCGCCGAGCGAATGAGCGAGGCGCGGGCGGCCGCGATCGGCGAGGCCGCCGAGCGTTACGCGGGCGCGTTCCTGCCCGAGCGCTCTCTCGTTCTCGCGACGGCCGACGAGCTGGGCCCGGCGGCGATCGATCCGCCGCGGTTCGCGCTCTTCGCACCCCGGCAGCACGACACACCCGGCTTCGGCTTCGCGCAGTTCAGGCGGGACACGCGAGTCCGCTGGGCGCGCGGGTTCGCGCTTCCGGACGGGAAGGAGGCGTACGTCCCGGCTCAGCTCGTCTACCTCACGTGGAGCCGTCTCGCACCGGAGGAGCAGCCTGTCGCGTACTCGACGAGCAACGGCCTTGCCTGCGGCCCGACGCTCGAGGAAGCGGTGCTGGCGGGACTGCTCGAGCTCGTCGAGCGGGATGCTTTCATGATTACCTGGGCGGCCGGGCTGTCGCTGCCGCTCCTCGACTGGAGCAGCGAGCCGGAGCTGCTCGCATTCGAATCCCGCTACCTCGCTGCCGCGGGTGGGCGCCACGCAGTCGTCGACCTCTCGGACTTCCTCCACGTGCCGACGGCCCTCGCCGTCGTGCGCGGTGACGGAAGCCGAGAGCCGGCAGTCGCCGTCGGCGCAGGCAGCGCTCCGAGCATCGTCGGTGCCGTCAAGAAGGCGCTGGCCGAGGCATATTCCGTCCGCAGCTGGGGGCGTGGACTGGTCGCCGCGGCGCCTCACCGCACCTTCGCCGAGGACTGCTCGGACGTCGTCAGCTTCGCCGACCACATCCATCTCTACGCGCTCCCGAGCCATGCCGGTGCAGCCGACTTCCTCACTGCGTCCACCGTCGTCCGGAAGGTCGAGGACGTCGCCGTCCTCCCGGGCGTGTCCGCACTCGAGCGGATCTGCCAGCTCACCGGGCGCCTCCGGGCACAGGGCGTGCGCGCCTACGCCGTGGACGTGACGAGCCCCGACGTCGCGGACGCCGGTCTCGTAGTTGCCAAGGTCGTGGCGCCAGAGCTCTGCCCGCTCGACGTCCGGCACGACACGCGCTTCCTCGGGGGCTCCCGGCTTTACCGGGCGGCCCACGAGCTCGGCCTCCGGGACGCCCCCCTCGCGGCAGGGGACGTCAACGCCGACCCGCATCCCTTCCCGTGAGCAGCCGCCGGATCCCCAGCGTCAACCTCGCCGAACCGGTCTACGGGCACGAGCTCGACCTGGACGATCCCGCGGAGATCCTGCACGAGGCGTCGAAGCTCCAGCCGACGCTCGTCCCGCGCCAGCTGCGGGGCGTCTGGGCGCTGGAGCGCAACGAGGCCCTTCAGGCAAGCACCGCCCGGGCCGTGCGCCGGAACCCGGCCCTCCCGAGAGTGCCCCTACCCGAGCAGGCGCTGCCACCGGTCCCGCTCGCGACGACGCTGCGCTGCCGCCGCACGCCGGACCGGTTCGGCGAGGCCCCACTGCAGCTCGTTCAGGTCGCCGCGCTCCTGAGCGCCGGCTACGGGATCTCAGGGGAGATGCGAGGAAGGGGCGAGACCGGGTCGCTCTCGCTCCGTACGGCGCCCTCCGCGGGCGCGCTCTATCCCCTCGAGCTGTTCGTCTCGGCCCAGCGGGTCGACGGGCTCCACCGTGGTCTCTACCACTACGATCCACTCGACCACGCACTGGAGCGGCTGGAGGGCGACGCGGACGCGGCGGCGATCTCGCCACAGCCCGACGCCGTCGACCGCGCGGCGGCGATCTTCTTCGTGGCGGCGGTCTTCTGGCGCTCCCGTTTCAAATACGGACTGCGGGCCTACCGGTTCACGCTGCTCGAGGCGGGCCACGTCGCACAGAACGTGCTCCTGGCGGCGACGGCGCTCGGGCTCGGCAGCATCGTGCTCGGCGGGTTCTATGACTCCCGCGTCGACAGCCTGCTCGGGCTCGACGGTGTCAACGAGTCAACCCTGGTCGCCGTGTGCCTGGGCCGGACTCCACGGTGAAGCGGCGGTCCGGGCTCGGAGCGCGCCCTTGACCGCGCCGGCGGCCGAGCTCCGCGACGTCCACAAGTCGTTTCCGGGCGTCAAGGCGCTGGCCGGCGTCAGCCTGCAGGTTGAACCCGGCGAGATCCTGGCGCTCCTTGGGCCGAACGGCGCCGGCAAGACGACGGCGATCCGCCTCCTGCTCGGCCTGCGCCGGCCGGACGGAGGAACCGCGCGCCTGTCCGGGCTCGACCCGAGGCGTGCGGAGGCCCGCCGCAGCTGCGGGGTGACGCCGCAGGAGACCGACCTGCCCGAGACGCTCCGCGTCGCCGAGATCCTCGAGTTCGTCCGGGCGCACTATCCACGGCCGGTCCCGACCCGCGAGCTCCTCGAGCGGTTCGGCCTGCTGGAGCTCGCGTGCCGGCAGGCCGGGGGGCTCTCGGGTGGGCAGCGGCGGCGCCTCGCGGTTGCCCTCGCCTTCGCAGGGGATCCGGTGGCGGTGTTTCTCGACGAGCCGAGCAGCGGCCTCGACCTGCCGACGAGGCGGCGGCTCTGGGACGCGGTACGGGGCTTCGCCGCCCGTGGCCGCGCGATCCTCCTGACGACGCACGACCTGGCCGAGGCCGAGGCACTCGCGAGCCGGATCGTCGTCTTGGCCCATGGCCGTGTCGTGCTCGAGGGCTCGGTCGCGGAGATCGCCACACGGGCCGGGCTGCAACGGATCAGAATTCGTTCGCAGCCGCTGCCGCCCCTGCGCGGCGTCGAGCGCGTGGTCGAGAACGGCCGGTTTCTGGACCTCCTCGTCCGGAGCTCCGGCGAGGCGCTGCGCGCGCTCGCCGCAGCGGAGGCCGATCTCGACGAGATCGAGGTCGCTCCGGCCGGCCTCGAGCACATCCTCGCTCCGGAGGCGGGGTCGTGAGCCTTGTCCTCGCCCACACGCGAGCGGGCACGCTCGAGCTGCTCCGCTATCCGAGCTTCAGCGTGCCGACGCTGGCGTTTCCGGCCATCTTCTTCCTCTTCTTCGCCCTGCCGCGCGCAAGCGGCCACGCCGAGGTCCTCCTGGCGTCATTCGCCGCGTATGCGGTTCTGAGCGTGGCCTTCTTCCAGTTCGGAGTGGCGATCGCCGTGGAGCGGAGCCGGCCCTGGGAGTCGTTCCTCCGGACGCTGCCGGTCGGGGTCACGACGCGTCTCTGCGCACGCGCACTTTCCGCGGCCGGTTTCGCCGCGGTCTCGGTCGGGGTCGTCCTGGCGATCGCCCTCCCGACCACCTCGCCACGGTTCTCGCCGCTCGATTGGACTCGCCTGGCCATCGCACTCGCCGCCGGGAGCGTGCCGTTCACTCTGCTCGGGATCGCACTCGGCTACTGGCTGCCGCCGAAGGGCGCCCTGCCCGTGGCGAACATCCTCTACCTGACGCTCTCATACGCCGGTGGACTCTGGACGGGGCCGACCGACCTGCCGCACCTGATCACGCGCGTGACGTGGGGGCTGCCGACGCGCCAGTGGGGCGACGTGCTCTGGCCTGCGGCGACCGACCGGCCCTGGCAGGCGGGTCACTGGCTCGCCCTGGCGGGATACGGCGCCGCCTTCGCGCTTTTCGCCGTCTGGGGCTACCGGCGGGACGAAGGACAGCGGTACCGCTGAAGTCACCAGATAGAGTGGAGGACCGCCTCGATCTCCGCGGGGTTTGCCGGGCGGGGATTGGCGAGGTTGCCCGGCCGTCCGGCAACCACGGCCGCGAGCTCCCCCAAGTGAGACTCCGGAACATCCAGCTCCCGCAGACGACTTGGGCCGGCGAGCGCCGCAAGCTCCTCGACGCGCGCGGCCGGGTCGTTGGCGCCCAGCGCCTCGCCGAATCGGCGCACGGCCGCGGGCGCGAGCTCGCTGTTGAAGCGGATTGCGGCCGGAAGGCAGATCCCATTCAGGGTCCCGTGCGGAAGCCCGTAGCGGCCGCCGACGACCTGCGCGAGCGCATGCGCGAGCCCCAGCATCGAGCCGCCCAGCGCCGCTCCGGCCTCGCAGGCGCCCTCGAGCAGGCGGGTCCGCGCCTCGAGGTCATGCCCGTCGTCGAGGGCGCGGGGAAGCCAGGTGCCGATCAACGCTGCACCGGCGAGGGCGTGTGCGTCAGCCTCGGCGTTGTGCCCCTGGACGTAGAGCGCCTCGGCGCAGTGCGCCAGGGCGTTCATCGCAGTCCCGCCCGTCGTCGCGTGCGGTAGCCCGAGCGTTAGCCTCGGCTCGTAGACGGCTCCTGCGAGCCGCGCGCCGCTGCCGCCGCCGCGCATCAGCCGCTCACGGTCCCGGACGCCGAAGTACGGTGTCCACTCGGCACCGGCGTAGGTGGTCGGCACGGAGACAAGAGCGAGGCCGGTCTCGGCGGCAACGGCCTTGCCGAGATCGATCGCGCTGCCTCCACCCACGGCGAGGAGCGAGTCGGCGGCGCGCCCCGCGCGCGCGGCCTCGACGATCCGGTCCGACGGCACCTCCCGCCAGCCCCCCGCCGCTTTAACCCCAAGCTCGACGCCGTCCCATCGCGGCCCCGCGACCACGAACGGCCGGGTGAGCCCGAGCTCCTCGAGTAACGGGGGCAGCGCCTCGAGGCCCCACCGGACGATCATCCGAGCCGTTCGCGCGCGAATGCGACGAACGCCTGGGCAACACGCGTCTCGGCGCGTCCGCTCGCCCGTACCAGGGAGATCTCTCGGGCGGGGTCGAGCCCGACGACGCGCGCGACGGCGATCCTGCCCGCGGCGAGGTCGGCCTCGATCGCCGAGCGCGAGATGAATGTGACGCCGTAGCCGGCGGCGACCGCGCTGTGCACCGACTCCTGTAACCCGAGCTCCATGCCGACCCGCAGGTCGCGCAGGCGGACACCGACCCCCCGGAGCTCGTCCTCGATCACCTGGCGGACGCCGGCGCCTTCCTGCATGACGATCAGCGGCTCCTCGCGGAGATCATCGAGCGTGAGCTCCCTGCCCGCGAACGGATGCCCGGGTGGACACGCGAGCACCACCTCGTCACGGAAGAACGGCTCGAAGACGACGGCGCGGTGCCTGCGCGCGGCGCCGACGACGCCAAGCTCGAGCTCGCGCCGCGCCACCTGGTCGACGACGCGCTGGGTGTCCGAAACCGACAGCGCCACGTGCACAGCGGAATGCCGGCGCTGGAACTCGCACAGCAGCATCGGGAGCACCGTCCCCCCGGGGCCCGAGGAGGCGCCGATCTCGAGGCGCCCGGTGAGCGCCCCGTCCCCTTCCTCCTCGAGCTCGCTGAACAGCTGCTCCTCGAGAGCGAGCAGCCGTTGCGCGTTGCGGTACAGCCTGAGCCCGGCCTCGGTCGGCTCGACGCGCCGTCCGGAGCGATCGAGCAGCTGCCGCCCGAGCCGTCTCTCGAGCGAGCGGATCTGCAGGCTCACCGCAGGCTGGGTGACCCCCAGCCGCTCCGCTGCGTGCGAGAAGCTCTTGCGCTCGACCACGGCGCAGAAGGCAGCGAGCTGTCGGGTGTCCATAAGCAATCATTATGCCTGCGCAAGGATGGAGACGGCTCCCGCGCCAGGGTCTAGCATCCGGCGCGTGCCCGAGACGACTCCGCGGCTCGAGGACACGCTGATCCGTGGCTACCGCCAGCTCGCGTCCGCGACCCCCACGCGCCGCCGCGACGCGCTGCTGCGGCTGCTCGACGTCGCCTTCTCGGCGCTCTTCCTGCTCGTCTTGCTGCCGCTCATCCTGCTGATCGCGCTGGCGACACTCGCGAGCAGCGGGCGCCCGATCTTCTACGTCGGGGAGCGGGTCGGCCGGGGCGGCCGCATCTTCCTGATGATCAAGTTCCGCACGCTCAAGCCGGACGCGGAGAACCGCCTCGGCCCCTTCCTCGGCACCGAGCTCGTCTCCCGCACCGAGAACGAGTTCACGCCGGTCGGCCGCTGGCTGAAGGCGACCCAGCTCGACGAGATCCCCCAGTTCTGGAACGTGCTCCGCGGCGAGATGAGCCTCGTCGGCCCCAGGCCGATCCGCCCCATCTTCTTCGAGCAGCTCGCCCGCGACCTGCCCGCCTACTGGCAGCGGCTCGTCGTCCGTCCGGGTCTAACCGGATTCGCCCAGGTGCGTCACGGCTACGAGACGTCGATGGCCGAGAAGCTCGCGCACGACCTCGAGTGGATCGCGGACCGCTCCGTGCCGCTCTACCTGCGCACGGTCGTCGCCACGGGCTGGCGTGTGCTGCGTCAGTCGCTCCGAGGCCTCCTCAGACCCCGGTGATGCCGTCGATCCCAGCTCGGCGCTCGAGCCACCCGATCCGCGGTGCGGGAAGGAGGGCGCGCGAGCCTCGGTTTGCCCCAAGCCGCAACGGGCCCCCGCACAGGCTCCCTCACGTGTAAGAGGCATGGTGCCCAGGAACTTGTGGCGTGCCTCACGCCGATAACGCTCGAATGTCGATCGCCTCGACGACGAAGTGCGCCGTGTACGGCCGCCGGGCCGGCGCGGCACGATCCGCAACAGTCTGAACGGTCGGCCACCTGATCAGCAAGAATCTCCGACGGTGGAATCGGGGAACCCGCAATGGGCTTCGCCGAGCTCGTTCCCGTCAGGCTCGCGCGGCGACCAGCACGACCGGACGGCCTCCACTGCGCCTGGGCGGGCGGTCAGGGCGCGCGAGAGGCGAGACCGGGAGCAGTCCACGACGGTGGCCGCACGACCTGAGACTCAGGGGTTGCCACCCCCTCCAGCAACCTCCGATGTAGCTCCCGGTCTCGCCACCCAGGCTTGCCCGTCTCGGTCCATGATGCAACGCAAGTGCCGAACCTGGACACCTGGGTCGCTCCCGCCGCCGGAGCGCGCGCCCCGGCTGATCTTGGTTGAAGACGGGCGCTCCTCGGCGCCACCTCCAGGGCTCTGTCCAAGTCCCGCGGGCTCTTCCCGCTGAGCTGAACCGTCATGAAAGGACCCGTTCCTCCGTGAGATTCCGCATGGTCGAGCCGATCCTAACCCGGACGTGCCGTTCCTCCGCGACCCGGAGCCGGTGGTACTACCGCCGTTTCACCGGCCGGGCTCGCGATCCCTCGATCGGGTGAGCCAGTGAGGATTCGCCGTCAGCGCGACGCCGCCGCGATCAGACCGCGACCCGCCGCGCTCGTCCTGCTCGCACTCGTCATCACGGGCTTGATCGTCGCGATCCTGCTCAGGCCGGTCCGCCCTTCCCCGCTGCTGCTCGTCGGCGTCGACGACGACACGGTGAAGTGGATCGACCGTCCCGATGTGCCTCTCGCGTCGTACCGGGAGCTCGGGGTCTCGGCGGTCCGGATCTGGATCCCGTGGCACGGCGAGGCCCGCCCGGGCGGCGTGACGGAGACCTACCTGGCCCGGGCCCAGAACCTGGCGCTGCACGGTGAGCGCGTGGTGCTCGCGGTCTTCGGCTTCGCGGGGGACGCGCCGCTGACGGCAACAGCGCAGCACCGGTTCTGCGGCTTCGCGCGCCGCGCACTCGCCCGCGTCCCCTCCGCTCGCGACGTCGTCGTCTGGAACGAGGCCAACAACCCCACGTACTGGCCCCGTGCAGCCGGCGCCCCCCGCTACGCGTCCCTGCTCGCGCGCTGCTGGGACGCGCTGCACGCAGAGCGTCCGGATGCGAACGCACTCGATTCGACCGCGTCCCACCACAACCCGGCGGCGTTCCTCGCCGCGCTCGGGGCGGCCTACCGCTCGAGCGGCCGCACCCGCCGGCTCGTCGATACCTTCGGACACAATCCGTACCCGCTGGGCTCGCGCGAGCCGCCCTCCGCGCGGCACACCGACGGCACGCTGGGGCAGGGCGACTACGGCGAACTCCTGGGCGCGCTCCGGCTGGCGTTCGCGGGCACGCCGCAGCCGCTCCCCGGCTCCGGCGGCGTGACCGTCTGGTACCTCGAAGATGGGTTCCAATCGAGCGTCCCGCCGGGGAAGCGGCACCTCTACTCGGGCCGGGAGAACGACGCTGCGACGGCGACGGCACTCCTGCAGGCCGACCACCTCGGCGCGTCCCTGCGGCTCGCGGCCTGCCAGGCCTCCGTCGGCGCCTACTTCAACTTCGAGCTCACCGACGAGGCCCGGCTCGTCGGGTGGCAGTCCGGGCTGCTCTGGCCCGATGGCACGCGCAAACCCGCCTTTGCGGCGCTCCGGCGGGCCGCGGCGGAGATCCGGGCCGGCCGCGTCGACTGTCAGTAGTCGAGCCGCGAGTCCTCGAGATCGAGGTCGCGCTCGATCCTGTGCATGACGTCGTCGCCGATCCGGCCCTCGCCTCGGAGCCGGACGACCGCCGCCCGCTCAGCCTCGAGCAGCTCGTGCCGGAGGCGCTGGAAGCTCAGCGAGCGCTGCTCCATCGACCCGTCATCCTCACCGTCGAACCGGGCCGCGAACCGCGTCCGCCGGAACCCGTACTGGGCCCGCAACGGCTCGGCCGTGTCTGGGCGCACCCAGTCTTCCTCGATCAGCTCGTCGAGCCGCTCGAGCGCGGCCTCGGCCGCGTGGATCCGCGCCTTTGCCTCCTCCTTCGCCCCGGTTCCGTCCTCCTCGATTCGCAGCACCCGGATCAGGAGCGGGAGAGTCAGGCCCTGGACGATGAGCGTGCCGAGGATGACGCAGAAGGCAAGGAAGATGATCAGCGCTCGCCCAGGGAACGGCCGGCCCGCGTCGGTCTGGAGCGGAAGCGCGAGCGCCGCGGCCAGAGAGACCGCGCCGCGCATCCCCATCCAGCCGACCAGGGCCGGCTTCTTCCAGGACGGCGCGGGCTCGCGCCCGCGGGTCCCCCGCGAGAGATACGTCAACGGATAGGCCGACACGAGGCGGACGCCGACGACCGTCAGCGTCACGAGCGCCCCGTCGGCGACGAGGACGCCGGCAGAACGGCCGGAGAGCGCGTCGAGGATCCCTTGTAGCTGGAAGCCGAGCAGAGTGAAGAGGAGCGCGTTCAACAGGAAGACGAGCGTCTCCCAGACGGCGTTGCCCTGGATCCGCATCGCCGGCGTCGAGAGCTCCGGAGCGCGCCAGCCGAGATAGACGCCGACCGTCACCGCCGCGAGCACCCCGGAGACGTGGAGCGCGTTCGCCGGGATGTAGGCGAGGTAGCCCGTCAGCAGCGAGATCGTCATCTCGGCGGGGATGTTGTCGAGCCGGATCCGGATCCGCGCGACGATCCAGCCGACGGCGAGTCCGACCGCGACGCCCCCGAGGACGCCCAGAACGAAGCGGAGTGTCGCATCGCCGAGCGAGAAGGCGCCCGCGACGGCGGCGATGACGGCGGCCCGGTAGAGGGCGAGCGCGGAACCGTCGTTGACGAGGCTCTCGCCCTCCACGATCGTGACGACGCGCCGGGGCACCCCCAGGCGCCGGCGGTCGAGGTCGCGGCGGCCGGATCCGTCGGCGCGACGACGGCTCCGAGGACGAAGGCGGCCGGCCAGCTCAGGCCGCCGATTGCCTCGTGCGCCACGGCGGCGACGACGATCATCGTCGCGCCGACGAGCCCGACTGCAAGCAGGCCGATGGGAACGACATTCGCCCGCAGGTCACGCAGCGACGTGAAGAGGCCCCCCGAGTAGAGGAGCGGCGGCGGCACCGACAAGCACCAGATCCGGCGGCAGCGCGCCCCTCGGCATACCCGGGACGAACCCGAGCGCGAGGCCGCCCAGGACGAGCAGGATCGGATAGGGCACGCGCAGCGCGGGCGCGAGCGCCGTCAGGCCCGCGACTGCGGCAACCAGGGCGAGCAGGATCAGCTGGTCGTGGCTCGTGAACCCCACGCGTCGACCTTCGCCGTTCGGCGACCCGCGAGGCAAGTCCGGACGTGTGTTCAGGTCCTGGCTCCGGCTGCCGATTGATACCTCGATGCGGCGAACCCTCCTTGCTTTCCTGCTCGCGGTCGCAGCGCTCGCGGTCGCGCAGCCGGCGGCCGCGGCGCCGGGCCTGCTCGTCGGCATCGACGACGACACCGTCAAGTGGCAGCCGCGCGCCGCCGCCACGCTCTCGGTGCACCGCGACCTCGGACTCGGCGCCGCCCGCGTGACCATCCCCTGGAGCCGTGGCGACACGAGGCCGTCCAACCTCGTCCTCACCTATCTGCGCCGGGTCGCCCAGCTGGGCGGTTCGGGCGCGCGCCTCGTCGTCGCCGTCTACGGGATCCCCAAGGACGCGCCCGCCGACGACGCCGCCCGGCACCAGTTCTGCGGCTTCGCCCAGCAGGTGGCGGCGCGCGCACACGCGACCGACGTCGTCATCTGGAACGAGGTCAACTCGGCGGCGTACTGGCCGAAGAGCGCCGGGCCGGCGGGCTACGAGGCGCTGCTCGCCCAGTGCTGGGACAGCCTGCACACGCTCCGGATCCCGGTCAACGTGATCACCTCGACCGCGGCCAAGAACGACCCGGCGGGATTCGTCCGCGCCGTCGGCGCCGCCTACCGGGCAAGCGGCCGCACGCGTCCGATCGCCGACACGTTCGGCCACAACCCCTACCCGGACAACTCGGCGGAACCGCCGTGGACGCGGCACCCCTCACTGACGACGATCGGGCAGGGTGACCTCCCGACGCTGCTGACGGCCTTGAGGGACGGCTTCGCCGGCACCGACCAGCCGCTCCCCGGCGAGAGCGGGGTCTCCGTCTGGTACTTGGAGGACGGCTTCCAGACCACCGTGCCGCCGGAGAAGGCACGCCTCTACGGCGGGCGCGAGAACGACGCGAGGCCTGTGCCGGCGATGCAAGCGAGCGGCAACAGCTTGGCCGTCCAGCGCGACCAGGGCATCCAGCTCCGTGACGCGCTCCTGCTCGCCTATTGCCAGCCGGCGGTCGGCGCCTTCTTCAACTTCGAACTCGTCGACGAGGAGCGACTCGCCGGCTGGCAGTCGGGCCTGCTCTGGCGGGACGGAACGCGGAAGCCTGCGTACGCCGCGTTCAAGACGACGGTGGCGCTGATCGCGGCCGGGTCAGTCGACTGCTCGCAGGTGCGGGGATCGCCGGAGAACCCCGAGCCGCTGCCGGTCCCACCGGGCGTGATCGGCTTCACGCAGGACGGGAAGCACTAGCACCGGCAGCGCTCGGCCCGCCTCTAGAGTTCCCGCGATGTGCGGGATCTGCGGAGTCGCAGCCAGGGGGAGTGTCGATCACGAGCGGCTGGCCGCGATGAGCGCCACCCTCGTCCACCGTGGACCGGACAGCGCGGGGGTCTTCTGCGAGGCAGGTGCCGGCCTGGCGGCGCGCAGGCTCTCGATCATCGACCTCGAGACGGGCGACCAGCCGATTGCGAACGAGGACGGCAGCTGCCACGTCGTCCAGAACGGCGAGATCTACAACTACGCCGACCTACGCCGCGAGCTCGCGCGCGCCGGCCATCGCTTCCGGACGCACGGCGACACCGAGGTGCTCGTGCACGCCTACGAGCAGTGGGGGACGCGCTTCGCCGAGCGACTGCGGGGGATGTTCGCCGTCGCCGTCTGGGACGCGCCCCGCCGCCGACTCGTGCTCGCGCGCGACCGCTACGGGATCAAGCCGCTCTACTACCGCGCCGAGGGCGAGGAGCTGGCGTTCGCATCGGAGCTGCGGGCGCTGCCCCGGGGCGAGCTCGACCTCGACGGGCTCGAGGCCTTCCTCGCCTTCAACTCGATCCCGGCGCCGCTCTCGATCTTCCGCGAGATCCGCAAGCTCCCGCCGGGCCACGTGCTGGTGTGGGAGGACGGCCGGATCGAGCTCGACCGCTACGCGCGGCCCGGGCCGGTGCCGATCGGCGAGCTTCGCGCCGGGCAGGAGGCCGAGCTGCTGGAGGAGCTCCGCGCGCGGCTGCGTGACTCCGTCAAAGCGCACCTCGTCAGCGACGTCCCGGTCGGCGTGCTGCTCTCGGGCGGGGTCGATTCTGCCGCACTGGCCGCGCTCGCCGCGCAGGAGTCCGCCGAGCCGTTGCGGACGTTCTCGATCGGGTTCGAGGAGCGCACGTTCGACGAGCTCGACGATGCGCGCCTCGTCGCCGAGCGGTACTCGACCGACCATCACGAGCTCGTCCTGCGGCCGGACGCAGCGCTGCTTCTGCCCGCGCTCGCCGATACCTTCGACGAGCCGTTCGCGGACTCCTCGGCGCTGCCGACCTACCTCGTCTCGCAGCTCGCCGCCGCCCACGTGAAGGTCGCGCTCTCCGGTGAGGGCGGTGACGAGCTCTTCGGGGGCTACTACACCTACGCCGCGGACCTGCTCGCCGCACGCGTCGGGCGCCTCGCCCGGCTCGCACGCCCCGTCGTCGATCGGCTCCCGAGCTCGGGCGCGAGGGCGAGCTTCGACTACAAGGCGAAGCGATTCGTGCGCGCGGCACACCTCCCGCCGCTCGAGCGCCACCACGGCTGGAAGGAGATCTTCTCGCCCGACCTGCGCGCCGAGCTGACCGGGCGCTCCCGCGCCTTCGACCCGGTCGATCTCTACCGGGCTCGCTATCGGGAGACGGAGGGAGCCGACCCGCTCTCGCGTTTGCAGGACGTCGACTTCGGCCTCTATCTCGTCGACGACCTGCTCGTGAAGACCGACCGGGCGTCGATGGCGCACTCGCTCGAGGCGCGTGTCCCCTACCTCGATCCGCTCGTGACGACATTCGCCTTCGCGCTGCCGACGCGCCACAAGCTCCGCGGGCTGGCCAAGAAGGTGCTGCTGCGCCGCGCCGTCGCGCCGCTTGTGCCGAAACGGATCGTCCGCGGGAAGAAGCGAGGCTTCTCCATCCCCGCGGCGGCCTGGCTGCGCGGCGAGCTCGAGCCGTTCGCACGCGAGACGCTGTCGGCGGCGACGCTCGACCGGCAGGGCTTCTTCCGGCCGGGCGCGGTCGCCGGCATCCTCGACCGGCATGTCACCGGCCGCGAGGATCTCAGCCGCCAGCTCTGGGGGCTGCTCGCGTTCACCCTCTGGTACGAGCGGCACGTCGAGCGGGCTCCGGCCCCGCTCGTCAGCGCTCGGATGGAGGCCCTCGTCCGCTAGTGCGCGTCTGGGTGGACATGACCGCATCGGCGCACGTGCTCGTGTTCCGGCCGCTGATCCGGATCCTGCGCGCGCGGGGCGACGAGGTCGAGATTACGGCGCGCGACTACGCGCAGACGCTGCAGCTGCTCGAGCTGCACGGGCTCGAGGCGGAGGTGCTCGGCCGGCACGGCGGCCGCTCGCGCCTCGGGAAGGCCCGGCAACTGACCCACCGGCTCGGCGCGCTGCGGCGCTGGGCGAGGCGCCGGAGCTTCGACGTCGCCCTGGCGCACGGCTCACACGAACTGACCCTGACCGCGCGCCGGCTCGGGATCCCGAGCTCGACGACGTTCGACTACGAGTGGGCCTGGCTCCAGCACCAGCTCGGCTGCCGCGCCGCGACCAGGGTCGTCGTCCCTGACACGATCCCGCCCGAGCGCCTGGCGGCGTACGGGACCCGGCCGCCGAAGCTGCTCCAGTACCCCGGGCTGAAGGAGGAGTATTACCTTGCCGACTTCGAGCCGGACCGGGCGCTCCTCGACCGCTTCGCCATCGACCCGGCCCGCGTGCTCGTCGTGCTGCGACCGCCGCCGGACGTCTCGCTCTACCACCGGCATTCGAACCCGCTCTTTCCGCAGACGCTCGACTTCCTCGGCCGCCACGGTGAGGTGCACGCATTCGTGATACCGCGCACCGAGGAGCAGCGACACTACGTGGGCCGGCTCGACCTGCCCTCAGTCATCCTCCCGGAGCAGGCGATCGACGCGCAGAGCCTGATCGCACTCGCCGACGTCGTCGTCTCCGCGGGCGGGACGATGAACCGGGAGGCAGCCGCGCTCGGCGTCCCCGTCTACACGACCTACGGGGGACGCCTGGGCGGCGTCGACGAGGCCCTAATCCGGGAGGGGCGGCTGCTCTCACTGACCGATCCGCGTGCGCTCGACCTGCGCAAGCGGGTGAAGGTCGGAGGCGAGCGCGTGCGCCGGGACCCGGCGCTGATGCTTGAACTGCTGCTTTCGGCCCGCGCTGCCTGACAGAGCGCGTTTGCTCTCGCCTGCGCCCGGCGCGGCCTCGCGGCAGCCGCCCGTCGGTTCGTTCGTCCAGCTCCGGAGTCGCCTGCTCAGACCGCGGCGGCAAGCGCGGCGAGCACGTCCTGGCCGTACCGCTCGAGCTTCGCGGGCCCGACTCCGGGCACGCGCGCCAGCTCGGTCAGCGTGCGCGGCTGCCGCTCGGCGATCTCGGCGAGCGTCGAGTTGTGGAAGACGACGTAGGCCGGCACCTCGTCGGCCTTCGCACGCTCGAGGCGCCAGTCGCGCAGCAGGCCGAACGCCGGCGGTAGATCGCCCGCCTCCCGCCGCGGCGCCCGCGCGGCCGCCACGCCGAGCTCGTCGAGGAAACGGCTCGGCCTCGCCGACCAGGTGAGTGCGAGCCATCTCCGCGCACGGGTGATGCCGACGTAGAGCAGCCGCCGCTCCTCGGCGATCGCGGCCGGCGTGCGTGCGAGCTTCACCGGGAGCTCCTTCTCCTCGATCCGCGGCAGAAAGACGGCGTCCCACTCGAGACCCTTGGCCCGGTGCAGCGTCAGCAGGTGGACGCCGGTGCCCGCAGTCGGGCCGAACCGCTCGCGCAGATCGGCCACGAACTCCCGGACGGTCCCTGAGCCGTCGTACTGCTCCGCCAGCTGGACGAGCCGGGCGAGATCCTGCTGGCGGACGAGCTCGCGCTCGCCGAGCCGCTCGGGCGGCCGCTCGACGAGGCCGTGCTCCTCCGCGGCGCGCCGGACCTCGAGGCCTACCGCGGTCGCGCCGCCGGCGCCGAGCAGCTTCAGGAGCTGACGCGCCGCCTCGCGCGCCAGCAGGGAGGAGCCCTGGAAGGGGATCCGCGCCTCGTGGAATGCTTCCTCGAAATCGGTCGTCCGAGAGTTGGTGCGGCAGAGGACGGCCATCTCCTCGAGCGGTACGCCCTCGCGGTGCAGCGCGCGGACCCGGTTGACCACGAACGCGGTCTCCTCTCCGGGGAGGGCGAAGCTCCGCAGCTCGGGGGCGGGGCCGTCGCGGCCGACCGGGCGCAGCTTCTTCCGGGCGCCGCCGAGGTTCGGAACGAGCCGGTTCGCGAGCTCGAGTACCTGGGGGGTCGAGCGGTAGTTGCTCTCCAGGCGAACGACGACCGCGTGCGGATACCGGCTCGGCATGGCCAGCAGGTGGTGCGGCGTCGCGCCGGTGAACGCGTAGATCGACTGATAGTCGTCGCCGACGACGCAGAGCTCGTCGCGCTCGCCCACCCAGCGCTCGAGCAGACTCTGCTGAAGCAGGTTCACGTCCTGGTACTCGTCGACCGTGAACGCGAGGTAGCGCTCGCGGAGATCGGCGAGGGCACCGGGATCGTCGTCGAGGTTCCGGATCGCGAGCTCGAGCAGGTCTTCGAAGTCGATCGCGCCGGCGGCCACCTTCCGTCGCTCGTACTCGCCGAAGACGCGCTGCATCAGGTCGATCGGGATCGGCGGCTCCCGGCCGTCGAGCCCGCGCGCGTAGGTCGTCGGCGTGAGCCGCCGGTTCTTCGCCCACTCGACCTCGGTCGCGAGGTCGGCGGCCGGGCGGAACCGGAACGGCTTCGGCAGCCCGTTGCCGATCTGGCGCAGGAGGAGCGCCTTCGTCGACAGGATCCGCCCCGGCTGCTCCGCGCCGTAGCGGCGCAGCTGGCCGAGCGCGGCGGCGTGGAACGTCGAGGCACGGACGCCGGCGACCCCGAGGGCCGCGAGCCGCGCCTGCATCTCCCTCGCCGCCTTGTCGGTGAACGTCACGGCGCGGATCTCTGCCGGCTCGAACGTTCCCGTGGCGACCTGGTGTGCGATCCGCAGTGTGATTGTCGTGGTCTTGCCTGAGCCGGCCCCGGCGAGGATGCAGACGGGCCCGCGGACGGCCTCGGTGGCGCGCCGCTGCTCGGGGTTCAGGCGTTCGAGTGCATCCACCCCCGCCAACCTACCGGGCGGCCTGGACGGCTCAGGCAGGATCGACGCGTGTGTCCGTCACCGCTTCGTGCCGGATCTGTGCCGGCCCGTCGACGCGGGCACGCCGCGATTCCCGCCTCGGCGCGCGCACCATCCCGCCAAGGCGTGCGACAACCTCGAGCGTGTCCCCGTCCGCGACGAGCCGCTCGAGCTGCTCGAGCTCGGCCTCGAGCCACGCCGCATCAATCGGCGGCCGGCTCGTCCGCATGATCTTCGGGTGGGCCGTCTCACCGACGGCCTCCTCGTCGGTCCAGAGTTCCTCGTGGAGCTTCTCGCCGGGACGGGTACCGACGAAGACGATCTCGATGTCTCTGTCGGGGTCCTTGCCGGAGAGGCGGATCATGTTCACCGCCAGGTCGATGATCCGGACGGGCTCGCCCATGTCGAGCACGAACACCTGGCCGCGGCCGCCGATCGCGCCGGCCTGGACGACGAGCGAGACCGCCTCGGGGATCGTCATGAAGAAGCGGGTCATCTCGGGATGCGTGACCGTGACCGGGCCGCCCTTCTCGATCTGGCGGCGGAAGATGGGAATGACCGAGCCGGACGAGTTGAGGACGTTGCCGAACCGAACGGCCACGAATCGGGTCGCCACATCGGAGCGGTGGCCGAAGGCCTCCACGATCCACTCGCAGACGGCCTTGCACTGACCCATCACCGTCTTGGCGTTGACCGCCTTGTCCGTCGAGATCAGGACGAATCGCTCGGCCTCGAACTCCGCGGCCACCTCAGCCATCACCTTCGTGGCCAGCGTGTTGTTGGCGACGGCCTCGAGTGGGTTCGACTCCATCAGCGGGACGTGTTTGTAGGCGGCGGCGTGGAAGACGACCGTGGGCCGGTACTTCTCAAAGACCTGGCGCATCTTCCTGCGGTCCCTCACGTCGGCCAGCACCGGCATCGCCGCTGTGAACTCGCGGTCGTCGACGAGCTCCCGCTCAATCTCGAAGAGCGGTGTCTCGGCCTGATCGACGAGGATCAGGCGCGCGGGCCCGATCCGGGCGATCTGGCGACAGAGCTCCGAACCGATCGAGCCCCCCGCGCCGGTGACGAGAACGGTCTGGCCCTGGAGGTAGCCGGCGACCTGCACGAAGTCGACCTCGACCTGCTCGCGGCCGAGCACGTCCTGCACCTCGACCGGGCGGATCTGGACTGCGAGATCGAGGTCGCCGGAGATCAGCTCGTAGAGCCCGGGCAGCGTCTTGACCGGGACGCCCGCGGCCTGGGCCACCTCCACGACCTTCTGCCTGACGGCGCCCGAGGCCGACGGGATCGCGATCAGGAGCTCGTCCGGTTTGTTGTCGCGCAGGATGTGCGCAAGCTCGTCGGTCGTGCCCAGCACGCGGATCCCGTGCAGCCGGAGGTTCTTCTTGCGTGGATCGTCGTCGATCAGGCCGATCGGCGTGTAGCCGAGGTTCTGGTTCTTCAGCATCTCCCGCAGCATCAGCTGGGCGGCGTCGCCTGCGCCGACGAGGATCACCTCCTTGCCGCGGGCGACGAGACCCCCGCGCGGCCGCTCGATCACCGTGCGCGCGAGCATGCGCGAACCCGCGACGAACGCGAGGGTCAGCAGCAGGTCCAGCACGGCGACCGAGCGCGGCAGGCGCACGTTGTGCACCGGCGAGGCCAGATAGACGGTCACGTCCGCGACGAGCGAGGCGACGGCGACACCGCGAGCCGCGCCCCACATGTCCCGCGTCGAGACGTACCGCCACCAGCGGTTGTAGAAGCCGAAGAGGACGAAGACGACGAGCTTGATCAGGATGACGAGCCCGATCGTCCGCTCGAACAGCGTTTGGTAGTAGACCGGCGGCCCGTTGTCGAAGCGGAGCTCGAAGGCGAGCCACCACGCAGCGGCGACGATGCCGGCGTCGGCCGCGAGCTGCCAGATGCGGTGGCGGTTGATCGGGAAGTGGCTCACCGCGGCACGGGGACTGCGCTGCGGACGGCTTCGACCACCCGCTCCTGCGTCGCGCCGTCGATCCCGGCCCAGAGCGGCAGCGAGAAGTTCTCCTGCGCGGCCTTCTCGGTCTCGGGCAGCGAGCCCTCGTTCCAGCCGAGGAACCGCAGCGCCGGCTGCAGGTGCAGCGGCGTCGTGTAGTAGGCCGCGGTGCCGATGCCGGCAGCCGTCAGCGCGGCTCGGATGCGGTCCCGCTCGGGCGAGCGGCAGACGAACAGGTGGTAGACGTGGCCGGGCTCGTCCTCCGGCGGCGTGCAGAGCTCCCCGACCCCGAGTTCGACGTACCGCGCGGCCGCCTCGCGGCGCAGCCGGTTCCACTCGTCGATGTGCTGGAGGAAGAGCCGGAGGAACGAGGCCTGCAGCTCGTCGAGGCGGGAGTTGTAGCCGACGAGGTCGAAGGTGGTCTTGTCGCACGAGCCGTGGAAGGCGAGCAGCCGCACCCGGTCGGCGAGCTCCTCGTCGGTGCAGGCGACGAGGCCGCCGTCGCCCAGGCAGAAGAGGTTCTTCGTCGGGAAGAAGCTGAAGGTCGAGGCGGCGCCCGTTGTCGCGATGCCCCGCGCTCCCCAGGCCTGCGCCGCGTCCTCGACGATCGGGACGCCGAGCGCAACGAGCTCGTCGAGCGGCGCGGGGCGGCCGAACAGGTGGACGGGAATCAGCGCCTTCGTCCGCCCGGTCAGGCGGCGCTGGACGTCAGCCGGGTCGAGGTTGAGCGTCGCCGCGTCGATGTCGGCGAAGACCGGGGTCGCGCCGCGGCGAGCGACCGCCTCGGCCGTTGCGTAGAAGGTGAAGGCCGGGCAGATCACCTCGTCGCCGGGCCCGATCCCCATCGCGTCGAGCACGAGCACGAGCGCGTCCGTGCCGTTGGCGACCCCGATCGTCCGAGGGACGCCGAGGTAGACGGCCGCCTCCTCCTGAAATGCGTGGAACTCGGGGCCGCGGATGAAGAAGCCTGACTCGAGCAGGCGGCGGAAGCGCTTCTCGAGCTGCGGGATCAGCGGGGCATACTGCGCTTGGACGTCAGTCAGCGGGATCTCTGGCATCGCCACGGCGTTCTAGTGTAGTGGAGCGGATCTTCCGCCAGATCAGAGCGGCCGCGAGCACCAGAACTCCTGCCGCGACGACGTATTCGGCATACCCGAAGTCGTGGTGGAAGCGCTTGTAGCTCGTCCCGAGCCCCCAGCCCGCCCCCGCGATCCCGAAGGCCCAGATAGCCGAGCCGACCGCCGTCAGGGCGGTGTACGACGTGAGCCGCATCCCGAAGACCCCGGCCGGGATCGAGATGAACGAGCGGATCACCGGCGTCACGCGGCCCACGAACACGGCCCAGACACCCCAGCGCTCGAACCAGCGCTCGGCACGTTCGAGGTTGGCCGGGCTGACGTGGAGCAACCTGCCGCGCCGCTCGAGCAGCGGGCGGCCACCGTAGCGCCCGATCCACCAGCCGATGATCGAGCCGACGAGATAGCCGAGCGTGCCGGCCAGCGCGATCGCAAGATAGGCCGGCCAGCCGAAGCCGAGCTTCGCCCCGAAGAGCGTCACATGCTCCGTGAAAGCACCCGCGGCAACGGCTCCGCCGTAGAGCATCACGAGCTCGCTCGCCGCGGGGAAGACCGCGTCGATCGCCATGAGGAGGAAAACGGCATAGACGCCGTGGCTCGCGACCTGCGAGGTCGCCGACCCGGAGAGGCTTGCGAGCACGCGCTAACCCTAACCGCGGCGGGCCGTGAAGGGCTGCGTCAGCTCGACGTGGCCGATCGCGTTGTCCGCCCGGACGCGGACGAGGTAGGCCCCGTCGAACGCACGCGTCCCCGCGGCTGTGCGGCCGTCCCAGAGCAGCTTCTGCGGCCCGCCGGGGAGCGTCGTCGAGTTCAGCGTGCGCACGACGATGCCCGAGCGCGTCTCGACGGTCGCGGTCACCGTCGCCGGACGGGCCAGCGTGAACGTGACTGCGAGGACGGCGTGCCGGGTTCCCGTGATCCGGACGAGGGGAGGAGACGTCGCGAGCGCGCCGAGGGTGTCGTTCAGCGCGAAGGGGCGCTGGGCGCTCGAGGTTCGCCCGGTGTCGTCGGTCGCGACGACCGAGAAACGGTAGCCGCCTTCCGGCAGCGCCGAGCCGTCCGAACGCTTGCCGTCGAAGGTGAAGGTGTGCAGCCCCGGCTGCTGCAGCCCGGTCTCGAGTACCTGCCGGCCGCCGTCGCCGCTGATCGTCGCCGTCACCGTCGAGGGGTGGACGACCTTGTACGTCAGGGCGAGCGTCTCCTCAACGCCGTCACCGTTCGGCGAGATCACCGGGTCGAACGCCGGGATGTAGACGCCGGTGTAGAGGAGTGCGAGCGCGTCGGCGATCGGGGCCTCGCCCAGGCCCGCCGGCCTGCTCAACAGCGACCCGTCAAAGGACATCGAGGCCGGCTGGCCGCTTCCGAGCGCGCACGCGGTGACCGCGCCGAGGCGCACCAGCGCGAGCGCGAGCTCGAAGTTCGTCATCCCGACGCTGTAGCCCGCCGTGCCGCCGTCTGTCGTCACGAGCAGGATCCGCCCGTCAGCGAGCTGGCCGACCGCTGAGCGCGCTGCGCGCGGATTGAGCAGCCCCGGGCCGAAAGCCTCCTTGGCGCGGAAGATCGGTTTGCCGCCCTGGACGAGCACCGGGCCGCCGCCGATCGCTCCGGCGAGGCCGCTCCAGTCCGGGGTCAGGGACAGGCGGAGGAAGACCGTCGTTCCCGCGGGCGCGTCGCGGGCGAGGATCGGCGCCTGGCCGCCGCGGGCGACGAGGACGGCGCCGCCGGGCGGAATCGCGACGCCTCCCGCCGTGGCGGCCTGGGACACCGTGCCGATCAGGTCGGCGTTCGGCCGCGTCGGTGGCAGCGAGGGAATTACGTCGGCGACGACATTCTGCTCCGGCGGCGTGGCGGGGCCCCAGGCGGACGTGTACAGGGTGACCGGCCCGGCCGCCGGCGGCCGGTTGAGTGTCAGCGGCCTCCGCTGGCCCGTTCCCTTCCAGATCCCCGAGAAGGCGACGCGCGCGGCCTGGACGGTGCCGTCGGCCCCGACGCCGATGCTCGACCGGCCGGCGAGCGGCGGGCTGTCGAGCACGCTGTTGCGGATCACGATCCCGCTGGGGTCCCCCGGGTTCGACTCGAAGTAATCGCCGTTGACCCCCGCGACCGTCGCCTGAGTCGACAGCGACTTCTCCATCGCGGTCAGCCGGTCGGTGGCGACGACCGCATCGTTCGAGAGCACCGGGGCGAGTTGGTACAAGCTCCCGTCCGGTTTCGGCGCCGTGATCACGTGGAGGACGACCGGGCCGTGCGGCGTGAACTCGACCTCGCGGTCGTAGGTGACACCCGGCATCAGCAGCGCGTGCTCGCCGATCTGGGCGGCCGCCGGCGGCGCGAGCAGGCCCGCGAGCAGAGCGGCAGCGATCAGAACGCGGCGCAACACGACCCCGCGCCAGGGTACCGGGATCAGCCGGACAGCGATGCGAGGTCGTCGCCGTCCTGCTCGCCGCTGCCAAGCCGACGTTGGCCGCTCTGAAGCCATACGCACTGGTCACAACCGACAAGAAGGGCCGCCTACACACTCTCGCGCGTACTGAGGCGGACGACGTATCTCTTCTCCGTCGTCGGCTTCTACGTGTTCAGCGACGGGTGTGAGACGACGATCGGGCCGGCGCCGTGCGACCAGACGATCGCTCGGCCGCCCGGGAACTTTCGTCACCGTCCGCCGTTCCCAAGCCCGAGGGGACGGATTAGAATTAGAAGCGGGGAATTCCGCCGATGAGGAGCACGGCGCAGAGCATGATCGCCGCGTAGACGGCCAGGAGCCGACGGGCCCAGTCCCGCTGGATCAGTCCTGCGGTCGCGCGCCTCATGGGGATGTTGTCGGCCCCGCGGTGGCCGCGCCCGATCCCCCGTGCCGGCTAGCTCGGTCGAGCTAGTTCCAGACCTTGACCTCGCGGTACAGCGTGTCGCGCTGGACCGGGGTCTTGCCGAACGCCTTGATCAGGTGGACGAGCTCCTCCGCGGAGGTCCGGTACGTCGTACCGGCAGCGCTGACGACGTTCTCCTCGATCATCACCGAGCCGAGGTCGTCGGCCCCGAAGCCCAGTGCCACCTGGCCGATCTTCTTGCCCTGCGTGACCCACGACGAGCCGATGTGCGGCACGTTGTCCAGATAGATCCGAGAGACCGCCTGCGTCAGCAGGTAGTCGAAGGAGGTCGGCATCGTCTCGCGCGGCACCTTGTCGCCGAGCCGGTTGCCGTCGTGCTGGAAGGTCCAGGAGAAGAACGCGCGGAAGCCGCGGGTCTCATCCTGCAGCTCACGAATCCGGTGCATGTGCTCAACTCGCTCGGGAACTGTCTCGACATGGCCGTACATCATCGTCGCGGTCGTCGAGATGCCGAGGCGGTGCGCATGCCGCATCACGGTGAGCCACTCGCCGGCCTTCGTCTTCTTGGGAGCGATCACGTCGCGCACGCGGTCGACGAGGATCTCGCCCCCCCCGCCAGGGATGGAGTCGAGACCGGCGTCACGGAGACGGGTCAGCGTCTCCGGAATCGTCAGCCGCGAACGCCGGGCGATGTGCTGGATCTCGGGCGGCGAGAGTGCGTGCAGGTGGATCCGGTAGCGCTGTTTGATCGAGCGGAAGAGATCCTCGTAGTAGTCGATCCCGAGGTCAGGGTGGTGGCCGCCCTGCATCAGCAGGCCGGTGCCGCCGAGCGCGAGCGTCTCCTCGATCTTCTTGAAGATGACCGGCTGCGGCAGCAGGTAGCCCTCGCTGCGGTCACCGGGCCGACGGTAGAAAGCGCAGAAGTCACAGTCGGTCACGCACACGTTCGTGTAATTGAGGTTCCGGTCGATGATGAAGGTCACGCGATCCGGGCCGTGCTTGCGGTTCCGCACCTCGTTCGCCGCGCGGCCGACCGCGACGAGGTCGCGCGACTCGAGCAGCGCGAGTGCCTCGGCGTCGGCGATCCGCTCGCCCTCGACGGCCTTTGCCAGGATCTCCTTGACTCGATCGGGCGCAAAGACGCTCATGCGACGGGAGCGGCCTCAGTCACGAACCGCAGCTCGGGGACGGCCGCGAGCTCACCGACGTCGCGGGCGAGCTCGAGGAAGGTGTAGAGGCCGGCGCGCTCGCGCGGCCCGAAGCGGTAGCGGAGCTTCTCGAAGTAGCGTGCGAGGAAGCCGGGGGGGTAGCCGTAGCGCTCGCTGGCCTCGAACGCGAGCTTCTCCGGCTCGGCCCGGGCGAGGCGCAGCGAGTCGACGAGCGCGTCCTCGAGCTCGACGAGGCCGGGAGCGGTCGGCTCGGGGCAGGCCCAGACGGCGAAGACCATCGGCAGGCCCGTCCGTTCCAGCCAGAGGCGTCCGAGATCGTAGTGCGGTGTCGGATCCTCGAACGCTGACTTCAGTGCGGCATCGCCGATCAGCATCTTGGCGTCGGCCTCCTCGCCGAGCGGCACCTGCGCCGCATGCGGAAGCAGTACCCTCGTCAGGACGACCGAGGTCGCCGACTCGGGGGTGACGGCGACGGTGCGCACCTCCGCGAGCGGGAGCCGGGAGACGAGCTGGATCGAGTCGACCGCGCCCTCGGAGGCGACGCAGAGGCGGGGCATCAGCCGCAGCCGATCCGCGTTGCGGGCGTACTCGATCGACGAGATCGGCGCGGCGTCGAGCTCGCCTGCGATCAACCTGCGGTTGAGCTCCGTCGGCACGCCCTGGATCTCCTCGACCTCCGCGTCGACCCGGTAGAAGACCGGCGCCATGTTCACGTAGGAGATGCGTCCGAGCCGGATCACGCCGGCCCCCCGAGTCGGACGAGGCGCGCTCGCGCGGCCCCGGACACTTCTTCCGGCTCGCGCACGAGCGCAGCGCCGACGCGGGCGGGCCGCGGGCTGCGAGGGCGGAGCACGGTCAGGCCTCCCACCGGCGCACCTCGTTGTAGAGCGTGTCTCGCTGCACGGGGATGCGCCCCGCAGCGCGGACGAAGCGCACGAGCTCGTCGACCTTCTGCTCGGTCTCGGTCGTCGCGCCCGCCGCGTGGAAGATCTGCTCGCGCACGACAGTGCCCTGCACGTCGTTTGCGCCGAAGTGGAGCGCGACGGCGGCGAGCGGCATCCCCATCATGATCCAGTAGGCCTTGATGTTCGGGATGTTGTCGAGCAGCAGGCGCGACACGGCCATCACCTTCAGGTCGTCGGCGCCCGTCGTGAACCGCCAGCCGCGCCGCTCGAAGACTGTGTTCTCCGGGTGGAATGCGAGCGGGACGAAGGCAAGGAAGCCGCCCGTCCGGTCCTGCTGGTCGCGCAGCCGCAGCAGGTGATCGACCCGCTCCTCGTAGGTCTCGACGTGCCCGTAGAGCATCGTGCAGTGCGTCGGAATCCCGAGCCGGTGCGCCGTCTCATGCGTGTGGAACCAGAACTCGGGGTGTTCCTTTCCGGGCGCGATCAGCCCGCGGACGCGCTCGGCGAAGATCTC
>JBHEMK010000061.1:0-41626 GCA_046262635.1 Gaiellaceae bacterium | reverse complement strand
GACCAGAGGTCGCCCCCGGCTCCGCGGTCGAGACCGGCGCCCGGCCGTCGTGGCCCGGCTTCGCCGCCGGCGCCCCAGGAAACCGCGCCGCTCATCTCCTGGCGAGCTCGACCGCGCGGCGCGCGCCGTCAAGCATCGTCGCCTCGGGATGGATATTCGGCTTGCCCGCCTCCGAGAGGATCTTCCGGCCCTCCTCGGCGTTCGTCCCGTCGAGGCGGACGACGAGCGGGTACGCGCTCATGTCCAGCCGGTCAAGCGCGGACAGGATGCCGCGGGCGACCTCGTCGCAGCGGGTGATCCCGCCGAAGATGTTGAAGAAAATCGACCTGACCTGGGGGTCACGCGTGATCACCTCGAGCGCGTCAACCACGCCCTCCGCGTCGCCGCCACCGCCGAGATCGCAGAAATTCGCAGGCCGGCCGTCCACGTGCGCGACGACGTCGACCGTCGACATCGACAGCCCCGCTCCGTTGCCGCAGATCCCGACGTCGCCGTCGAGCTTGACATAGGTGACGCCCTTTTCACGCGCGAACGTCTCGAGCGGGTCGGCCGCGGCGGTGTCGCGCATCTCTGCGACGTCCCGGTGCCGGTAGAGCGCGTTATCATCCACGGTGAACTTCGAGTCGAGCGCCCTGACCTCACCGTCGGGCGTCACGATCAGCGGGTTGATCTCGCAGAGCATCGCGTCCGTCCCGACAAAGACCTCGTACAGCTGCTCGACGATTGAGGTGATCTGCTTCTGCTCGCTGGGATCCTCGACGCCGGCGCCGTAGACGAGCCGCCGGGCGACCCAGGGCTGGAAGCCCTGGAGCGGGTCGACATGGAGGCGGACGAGTGCCGCGGGGCTCTGCTCAGCGACCTGCTCGATCTCGACGCCGCCCTGCGTCGTGAACATGAAGAGCGGCTTCTTCTCGCCGCGGTCGAACGCCACCGAGAGGTAGTACTCCTTGGCGATGTCGGATGCACGCTCGATCCAGAGGCGCCGGACGATGTGTCCGTTGATTGCGAGCCCGAGGATGTCCTGCGCCTTCGCCTCGGCGTCGGCCGGATCCGCGGCCAGCTTGACGCCGCCCGCCTTGCCGCGCCCGCCGGTCAGCACCTGGGCCTTGACGACCACCTGGCCGCCCAGTTCCTCGGCAGCCTGGCGCGCTTCTGCCGGGGTCTCCGCGAGTCGCCCCTCCGAGACGGGAATGCCGAAGCGCTTGAAGAGCTCCTTGCCCTGGTACTCGTACAGGTCCATCCCGCCGCTGACTCTAACGGCGCCGGGGCCGCCCCCGCCGACGCTACGACTCCATCCTTGCACGGGTAACTCGTCTGCCTGCGGACAGGCTTCCTCCCTCTCCGATCGGCAGCCTGTTCGCTCCCCGTGGGTCGCGAACCGAAGCAGAATTTCGGTCGAGCGGACGCACGCGGCCTCCTGCCACGCGTGCCGAGCTGAGGACTGATCCGCAGCGAGCGCCGGGACCGTCACCGGCGCTGAGGCCGGTAGCCTGAGCGGATGGACGCGATCATCGCAGAGGACCTGCACAAGCGATACAAGGCCGTCCAGGCGCTTGACGGCGTCACGTTCTCCGTCGACATTGGCCAGGTTTTCGGGCTGCTCGGACCGAACGGCGCCGGCAAGTCAACGGCGGTTCGCGTCCTGACCACACTGACGAAGCCGGACTCGGGATCCGCACTCGTCGCGGGCCATGACGTCCAGCGGCATCCGAATCGCGCCCGTAGGGCCTTCGGCTACGTGGCGCAGGATTCGGGCGCGGACCGCGAGGGGACGGCCCGGGAGAACCTGATGCTCCAAGGGCGCATCTACGGGATGGGGGGCGGCGCGCTGAAGGATCGAGTGTCGGCCCTGCTCGAGCTGGTTGGCCTCCAGGAGGCCGCCGACCGCGTCGTCCGGGGCTATTCCGGCGGGATGAGGCGGAGGCTCGACATTGCGCTCGGACTCGTCCACGGGCCAAGTGTCCTCTTCCTCGACGAGCCGACCACCGGGCTCGATCCCGAGGCGCGCGCGGCGATGTGGGTCGAGGTGCAACGCCTCGCCGAGCAGGAGAGCCTGACGATCCTGCTGACGACGCACTACCTCGAGGAGGCCGACCAATTGGCCGACCGGCTCGCGATCGTCAGTCGCGGCCAGATCATCGTCGAGGGGACCGCCGAGGAACTGAAGCGCGGCCTGCAGGGGGAGTCGGTCACGGTCGAGCTGCAGGACGGCAAGGTCGAGGCGGCGGCCGACGTCATCGCGGCCTTCGACGACTCCGCCGAGACGACGATCGACGGGCGCCACGTGCGCACCCGCGTTCCGAACGGTGCACAGGCGATCCCCGGGATCCTGTCCTCGCTCGACGCGCGCGGGATCGGGGTCGCTTCCGTCACCACCGCGCGGCCCTCGCTCGACGACGTCTATCTGCACTACACGGGCCGCGCCTTCGGCGCCGACGACCAGGAGGGAAAGGCGTGAGGGTCGCCCGCGACACCTGGTTCATGGTGGGACGCCAAGCGCGGAACCTCATGCGCGAGCCGATCTGGGTCGTGATGCTCGTAATCCAGCCGATCATCTGGCTCGTGCTCTACGGGCAGCTCTTTTCGCGTGTCCCCGCGCTGCGCGGAGGCAGCGGCACGTACATCGAATTCCTGACGCCCGGCATCGTCTGCATGAACGCCTTCTTCGGCGGCAGCTGGGCGGGCATGGCGATGATCACCGACCTCGACAGACACGTCGTCGACCGCTTCCTCGCCACGCCGGCGTCGCGGCTCTCGATCGTGCTCTCGCAGATCGTCCGCGCCGGCCTCATCGCCATCATCCAGGCGGTGATCCTGCTCGGGATCGGTTCGGCCCTCGGCGTGCGCGTTCATGCTGGCTTCCTCGGCTGGCTCGTCGTCTTCGCGGCCGCGGCGCTCCTCGCAATGGTTTTCGCCGGATTCTCAAACGGGGTCGCGCTGCTCGTCCGCAGAGAAGCGTCGATGATCGCGACCGCGAACTTCGTCAGCCTTCCGCTCATGTTTCTCTCGTCGATCCTGATCACGCTGTCGCTGATGCCGGGCTGGATGCAGGGCATCTCCCGCTACAACCCGGTCAACTGGGGCGTCAATGCGGCCCGCAACGCCGTGGTCGTGGGCGGCGATTGGGGGCCGACCGGGGTCTACCTCCTGCTGCTCCTCGCCGGCATGGCGGCGACGGCGGCCTTTGCGACCTGGACTTTCGGGTCGTACCAGCGGTCGCTCTAGACCATCGTCCGACGCGGAAGTCGGTTTCTTCTCTCCAAGGCGATCGGGGATCGAGAGCTGGGCGACAGTCGCCCCTGAGCCGCAAGTCGAGCACGATCGCGGGGCTCCTCCGTTCACAGGCGGCTCTCCCGCCCTGCGACAGCCTGCCTGCCGGCGGCGGGATCACCATCTCCAGCGATGAGCCCGACCGAGGGCGTCGGCGCCGCCAGGTCCAAGACACCTGCGACCGGCTAGAGGCTGCGCTGCCTCGCTGGCTTGAGGGCGAAGGCTGTTGGTCGGCCCTGGTCGGCCGTGTTGCAGCTCGCGGCACACGCCTCCACGTCGATGCAGTCGCAGTCGCGGCTCTTCCGGAGCGCGGCTTTCATTGTCTCCGCCCGAGCCATCGTCTCCTCGAGCTCCCCAATCTTCACGTCGACGAGTTCGCGCCATTGCTGCTTCTGCGTCTTCCCTCGGGGTATGGCCAGCAGCTCTCTCGTCTGCTCGAGAGAAAAGCCCAGGCTCTGGCAGAACTGGATCACCGTCAGCCGGTCGACCGCCGACGGGTCGTAACGGCGCTGTCCACTCACCCGCTTTGTGGGCTTGAGCAGCCCTGCATCCTCGTAGAAGCGCAGAGCTGACGTGCGCAGCCCTCCACGCGCCGCCACTTCACCGATTGTCAGAAGCTCGGCGTCCATCGGGCCTCCACTCTTCAAGTGTACTTGAAGTGTCGTAGTCGCGATGCCCGAGCAAGGTCGGGATGAACTCGGGGCGCAGAGCTGCGCCCAGGACGATCGACGACGAGCGCAACGCTTCGCCGGGAGCCGGGGGCGGCGAGCGCCCCGGGAGAACCAGGCGGCTCTCGTCCGCCGCGCGCAGCGCAGGCGCGGGTGCCTATGCTGCCGCGAAGCCCAGGCGACATCTTCCGCAGACCCGATCCGAGTCGTCGTGATCGACGACCACAGCCTGTTCGCCGAGGTGCTGGTGCTGCTGCTCGCGCGACGAGCGGGTCGGCCCGAGCGGACGTCGTGCTGAAATGCCTAGATGCCGGGGCTGACGGGCTCGAGGCGACATGGCGCCTGCGGGGATCCGGCAGGCACGAATTTGATCGTCCTCAACCGCCTTGACGACGACCTGCGCCTCCGGCTCGCGACGCCGGGGGGCGGCTGTGCTGACCAAGCGACCATCCACGAAGGCGGCGGCGACACGATCCTCTCCTCATTCGGAAACGAGAAAGCAGATCACCTGACCGGTCGAAACGGCCTGACCGGGAGCGACTGACAGCTCGGTCACCCGGCCGGCGCGATCCGCGTGCACCTCGTTTTCCATCTTCATCGCCTCGACGATGCAGAGCACCTGGCCCGCTTCAACCTCGTGCCCTTCCGCGACCTCGACGGCCAGCACCGTTCCCTGCATCGGGCTGACAACCGCATCGCGTCCCTCCCCCATCCGACGCCCCGAACGCGCCCGTTCACGGCGGCGGCGCGCGAGTGCGGCCCAGGGCGCTTCCGGCTCGAGCAACCGAACGGCGAAGCGGCGCCCGTCGACTTCGACCTCTCTGATCCGCCCGCCGCCAAGGGGGACCCGGTCCCTTGAGCGCAGCCGTGAGGCGTCGTCAAGCTCGAGCGCCCGAGCGGCCAGCTGCTCGGACTCGACGACGCCGTGACACGTCTCCCCCGCCGCGAAGCATGGGTGGGACAGGAGGGCCTTGTGGAACCCCACGAGCGTCTTCGGCCCTTCGATCACATACTCGTCAAGGGCGCGCAGCATCCGCCGCCGCGCGTGCTCGCGATCGGCTCCGTGGACGATCAGCTTCGCGATCATCGGGTCGTAGCTGCCGGAGATCTCGCTGCCTGCGCCGACACCGGAGTCGACACGGACCCCGGGGCCCGACGGCTCGCTGTAACGCGTGATCACGCCCGGAGTCGGCAGGAAACCGCGCGCCACGTCCTCGGCGTTGATCCGGCACTCGATCGCATGGCCGCGGATACGCACGTCGTCCTGGCCGAACGAGAGCGGCTGGCCGGCCGCGATCAGGAGCTGCTCGCGAACGAGATCGACCCCCGTAACCTCCTCGGTGACGGTGTGCTCGACCTGGATCCGCGTGTTCATCTCCATGAAGAAGTACTCGCCCTCGCTCGTCAGCAGTCCCTCGATCGTGCCGGCCGAGCGGTAGCCTGCCGCCCGGGCCGCTTCGACGCCGATCCGGCCGATCCGCGTCCGCAGCGCCTCGCCAACGGCCGGCGAGGGAGTCTCCTCGATCAGCTTCTGGTGGCGCCTCTGAATCGTGCAGTCACGCTCGCCGAGGTGGACGACATTGCCGTAGGCATCGGCGAGCACTTGCACCTCGACGTGACGCGGGTCGACGAGGAAGCGCTCGACGTAGACGTCCGAGTTCGCGAAGTAGGACTGGCCTTGGCGCTGTGCCGACGCGAACGCGCGCTCAGCCTGCCCGGGGCCCTCGACGAGCTCCATGCCCCTGCCCCCGCCTCCGGCGGACGCCTTGATCAGCAGCGGATAGCCGATCTGCTCGCCGAGCCTAACCACCTCCTCTGGCGAGCCGACCGGGTCACTCGTGCCCGGGACGATGGGGACACCGGCCGCCTGCATCGCCCTGCGCGCGCGCGTCTTGGACCCCATCAGCTCGATCGCATCGGGCGGCGGGCCAATCCAGATCAGTCCCGCCGCCTCGACGGCCCGTGCGAATCCGGCGTTCTCGGCGAGAAACCCGTAGCCGGGATGGACGGCCTGCGCCCCGGCACGCTGGGCGGTCGCGATCAGCCGGTCGGCCTGCAGGTAGCTGTCCGCCGCGGCCGGTGCGACGACGAGGAACGCCTCATCTGCATACGCGACGTGGAGCGCTCCGCGGTCGGCCTCGGAGTAGACCGCGACCCCGCCGATCCCCAGGTCGCGCAGCGTCCGGAAGACGCGGATCGCGATCTCGCCCCGGTTCGCCACGAGCACTTTCTCGAACATGGCCGCGTATTCTGTCGAAGCCATGGGACTGGCCGACCAGCTCACAGTCGCGCGCGCCCTTTCTGTCCCGTTCGTGATCGCGCTCTACGCCTGGCCGTTCTCCGGACATGCGTACTGGGCAACCGCCGTCTTCGCCGTCGGGATGACAACCGACTGGTTCGACGGCCGCATCGCCCGCCGGCGCGGCCGAACCTCCGCGCTCGGATCGCTGCTCGATCCGGTGGCCGACAAGGTGCTCGTGCTTGCGGTGCTGATCATGCTCATCGGCGAAGACGTCATACCCGCGTGGATGGTGGCCGCGATCGTCGTCCGCGAGATCCTCATCACCGGCCTTCGCCAGGCGGCGATCGAGCGCGGGATTGTCCTGCACGCGCGCGACCTGGGCAAGCTCAAGACGTGGGCGCAGGCAATCGCCGCCGCACTAGGCGGCTTCGCCGCGGCGGGAGCCTGGAGCGGCCGCGTCGCGTGGTGGGCGCTGCTCGTCGCTGTCGTCCTGACGTGGGTGTCAGGCCTCGACTACGCGCGCAGCGCGCCGCGACTCTTGCGCGGGCGGGTACCGGCCGCTTGAGCTAGGCGGCCGCGAGTCCCCGGCCGTCGCACCAGTCATCAAACCGGGCCCAGGCACGGAGGTACTCGCGGATCTGGTAGAGGCCCTCCTCGACCTCGGCCCGCACCGCCCAGTGGCAGTGGCCGCAGTAGCCGAGCTCGTCGACCGCGGGGGCCTCTCCGCAGCGGATGCAGTCGTCGTACATACCGGGACAACGCAGGGAAGACCCCTTCGGTTACTGCTCGGCGGCGAGCTCCGCAGGAGGCTCGAGCACCTCGGCCGCCTCGAGTTCGAGCGCGGCGAGGATTGCGACACGCTCCTCGTCGCTCGGATCGGGCGTGACCTGGATTTCCACGCGGCTCACGCCGCGTGGTTGACCGGGATCGGATTCCCAAACGACCACGCCACAGTAGCTCAGATCGGCCAGTCATTCGTTCGTGTTGAGGGAGTTGTGGCTGCCGTCAGCCTTTCGTTCCTCAGGTTCGTGTCCGCCGCTGCTTGGGAGCGAGCCGCAGGCGAGCGGAGAGGGGCCGGCGGCCGGGAGTCATCTGCCGCTGATCGCGATGTTCGCGGTCGCGACGATCTCGCCGCCGCCACCCCTCCTCGTCGGCCTGGTGCTGCTCAACCCACTTCTGCACCCGGCGCGCCCAAGGCCCTAAGGAACGCCCGGCGACTCGCCCCCAGCCGCCGCCGCACCGCCTCCATCCGCAGCTCCGCCTCCGTTCTCACCATCGCACCGCCTCCGCGCTCACAGCTCGAACAAAGTGAGCATCGGAGCCGCAGGCGACGTCAGACGCGAACAAACCCTGGCGGCTCAAACAACACCAGCGCGAACGAAATGCTCGCCATTCAACACGAACGAAATTCTGGCGGTCGTCAACGAGCCACAATCCCCCCTCTGGGTGATTCACGCCCTGGATCTGCGCAGGAGAATCCGGCAAGTCCAGCGGTCCTAAAAGCGGGTTAAGGGGGTTCGAACGGTGCAGTGGAATTTGCGGCTCTTTGTGGTTCTGGCGCTGGCACTCGCGCTCGCAGCCTCGTTCGGCGACTTTTCGCTGTTCGGGCTGAGCTGGTTCTTCTAAGGTCGGAAGCTAAAAGAGAATGGAGAAGAAAGAATGCGGCTGATCAATCGCCTCGTACCAATCGCGATCCTGGCGCTCACCGCCCTGATGCTCTCGGACTTCCAGCCATTCGGGCTGAGCTGGTAGACCCACTCGAATGACGGCGAGTCAAGGAACTCCCAAACAACTCCTCGCCGCCGTCATCCCGGTCTGCATCGTTGGAGCGGCCGCCGCAGTTGCGGCGGCCGCTCACATCGCGCAGGATCCACGAAGCCCGGCGAGGGTCGCTGCGATCGTGGCATTACTCGCTGCCTCAGTGTTGGCAGAGCGGTACCCGGTCCCCCTCGACGGTGTGGAGGTCAACGGCGTCACGCTGACGTACGTCTTTGTCCTTGCTGCAATCGCGCTGATCGGCTGGGACGCGGCGGTGCTCGTTGCCTTCGGCGGCGTCACCCTGATCCACCTGATCGAGCACCGCCCACTTCTGCGCGTGCTGTACAACGGCTCAGTGTTCGCAATCGGTGCGGCCGCGGCCGGACTCGCCGTGTCGCCCCTGCACACCGGGCGGGCAGTCGAGCTGCTCGGCAAGATCGGCGTCGCCGGCGGCGCCGACTACACCGTGAACCTCATCCTGATCTCGGTCGTCGTCGCGCTCAGCGCGGGGCGCCCGGTCCTGTCGGTCATCCGAACCAACATCATCGGGACCGCGATTCCCTTCGGGCTGATGGCCTCGGCGGCACTGATGTTCGTGGTGCTCTGGGAACGCTCGCCGGCCCTCTCGGCGGCCCTGCTCGGCCCGCTGCTCGCCATCGTCTTGTACCAGCGCTCGACCTATCAGGCGCTGCGGGCAATGAGCCTTGCGCTCACCGATCCGCTAACGGGCCTCGGCAATCACCGGCACTTTCACGAGCGCCTACAGCGCGAGCTCGTCGTGGCTGACGAGGAGCAGACCCCGGTCACCCTCTGCCTGATCGACGTCGACGACTTCAAGCGGATCAACGACTGCTCGGGCCACCCGACCGGCGACCGCGTCCTCTCGGAGGTCGCGGGCCGCCTCCGCCAGAGCGGCGAGGCGTTCCGACTGGGCGGCGACGAGTTCGCCCTCCTCCTCCCCGGTCTCGACGGGCGCGCCTCGGTCGCCGCCGCCGAGTCGGTGGTCGACCGGATCGGCTCGCTCGAGATCGACCTGGTCGGCCCGATCACGATCAGCGCCGGCGTCGCCACCTTCCCGCTCCAGGGCACCGGTCGCGACGAGCTGATCCGGCTCGCGGATAGCGCCCTCTACTGGGCGAAGGATCACGGCAAGAACCGCGTTCGCGTCTACCGGCCCGAGGTCGTCGAGCTGGCGAGGCTCAAGCGCCTCGCGGCCGGACCCGACCGCGAGGCTCGCCACCGCGCGGCGGCGAGCCTCGCGAAGGCTGTCGACGCACGGGACGCGTACACGGGCAGCCACTCGAAGCGCGTGAGCGAGCTCTCCGCGCGCATCGCGGAGATACTCGACCTCGGCCGGGAGCAGATCGAGCTCACGCGCCTCGCAGCGAGCCTGCACGATCTCGGCAAATTGGCGATTCCCCAGGAGATCCTGCGCAAGCCGGGCGCGCTCACGAGGACGGAGCGGCTCCTGCTCGAGCGGCATCCGCAAATCGGCTTCCGCATGCTCGAGAGCCTCGGGGTCGACCCGGTCGCAGACTGGGTGCTCCATCACCACGAGCGCTGGGACGGAACGGGCTACCCGAACGGCCTCCAGGGCGAGGAGATCCCGCTCGCCGCCCGGATCATCTTCGTCGCCGACGCGTTCGACGCCATGACATCTGACCGCGTCTACCGGCGCCGGCTCTCGACGCAAAACGCACTGGTCGAGCTGTCTGCCTGCTCCGGCACGCAGTTCGATCCTGAGATCGTGGCTGCGTTGGCCGTCCTGCTTGGGGTACTGCCAGCGGTTCTCGCGTCGACTGCCTAGCCCCGGCGGTCAGCAGGGTCAGCGGGACCGGGTGGCGCCCCGCTGACGAACGGGTGGCCTCGGGCGCACGAGCGTTGATGTCGGTCCTGACGCTCCTGCTCCGAACAAGGCTTTCGCTCCGTCGCGCCCTCGCCCAGCAGGTCGGGACGACCATCCGGCCCTGTCTGGCCGTTTCGCCTTGCGCTTGAGGGGGTCGCCGGAACGACGGCCACGCCGCCCGTGCCCTGAGAGGATGCCCCGTCAGAGTGGGATGTTGCCGTGCTTGCGTTGCGGGCGCGGCTCCCGCTTCGTGAGGGCGGTCTCGAGCGCGTCGATCAGCATGGGCCGCGTCCGCCGCGGTTCGATCACGTCGTCGACGTAGCCGCGCTCGGCTGCCGTGTACGGGTTCGCGAAGCGCTCCTTGTAGTCGGCGATCAGCTCCGCCCTGCGGGCGTCCGGATCGGCCGCGTCCTCAAGCTCCTTGCGGAAGATGATGTTGACGGCGCCTTCCGGCCCCATGACCGCCACCTCGGCGGATGGCCACGCGAAGTTGAAGTCGGCGCGAATGTGCTTGGAGCTCATCACGTCGTAGGCGCCGCCGTACGCCTTCCGGGTGATGACCGTCAGCTTGGGGACGGTCGCCTCGGCGTAGGCATAGAGCAGCTTGGCCCCGTGACGGATGATCCCGCCCCACTCCTGCGCCGTCCCGGGCAGGAAGCCGGGAACGTCGACGAAGGTGACAAGGGGGATGTTGAAGGCGTCGCAGGTGCGGACAAAGCGCGCAGCCTTGGTCGAGGCGTCGATGTCGAGCACCCCCGCGAGCGTGCGCGGCTGGTTGCCGACCACCCCGATCGCGTGGCCACCGAGACGCGCGAACCCGCAGACGATGTTCTCGGCCCAGCGCGCGCTAACCTCGAGGAACTCCCCGTCATCGATCACACGGCAGATCACGCCGTGCATGTCGTACGGCTTGTTCGGCGTGTCCGGCACGAGCGCGTCCAGCTCGGCGTCCTCGCGTTCGCGCGGGTCGGTCGACGCCGCGAACGCCGGCCGTTCCCTGTTGCTCTGCGGAAGGAACGAGAGCAGGTATCGCGCGTCTTCCAGGCAGGCTTCCTCATCGCTGGAGGTGAAATGCGCGACCCCCGACTTGGCCGCGTGCGTGGCCGCTCCGCCGAGCTCCTCGAAGGTCACTTCCTCTCCGGTCACCGTCCTGACCACGTCGGGTCCGGTGATGAACATGTACGCGGAGCCCTCGACCATGAAGACAAAGTCGGTGATCGCAGGTGAGTAGACGGCGCCACCGGCGCACGGGCCCATCACGAGGCTGATCTGCGGCACGACGCCCGACGCTTGGACGTTGCGCCAGAAGATCTCCGCATAGCCGGCGAGCGACACAACCCCTTCCTGAATGCGAGCACCGCCGGAATCGTTGATCCCGATCACGGGGCAGCCGTACTTGACGGCCAGGTCCATCACTTTGCAGATCTTCTCGGCGAAGACCTCCGACAGGCTGCCCCCGAAGACCGTGAAGTCCTGAGAAAAGACGAAGACTTTGCGGCCGAAGATCGCGCCGTAGCCCGTGATGACGGCGTCGCCGTAGGGCCGCTTCTCGGCCATTCCGAACTCGACCGCGCGGTGGCGGACGTAGCGGTCGAGCTCGACGAATGAGCCGGGGTCGCACAGCCGGTCGGCGCGCTCCCTCGCGAGCAGCCGTCCTTCCCGCCGCCGCTGCTGCACGGCCTGCTCGGAACCGGCGTGAACCGCCGCGGCGCGCAGCTCCCGCAGCTGCCGGAGCTTCGCCTCGGTCGACTCCTGGCCGCCGGTCGTCGCCATCAGGCAGAGCCTAGACCAGCGTCGCCGCCTCCGTCCCGGCCACGGCCCGGATCAGGCGTACCGGACGTGGCCGATAGAGTCGCTCCATGGACGCGCTCGACCGCTCGACGATCTGGCCGTACGAGGACGGCAGGCCTGGGCCGTTCTACTACTCGCGGTTCGCCAGCCCGACCGTGGTCGAGGCGGAGCAGCGGCTCGGCGAGCTGGACGGCGGAACCGCGCTGCTCTACCCGTCGGGCTCCGGCGCCGTTACCGGACTGATTCTCGGGCTCCTCGCCCCGGGCGACACGGTCGCGCTCGCCGAGGGCTGCTACTACGGCACGGGCGTCCTGCTCTCCGCGCTCGAGCACTGGGGGCTCCGCCACCTCGAGTTCGACCAGACGGGCCCGCCGCCGCCGGGCGTACAGCTCGTCTGGCTGGAAGCGCCTTCGAATCCCTTCCTGAGTATGCCCGACCTCGAGGCCGCAGCGGCGCATCCAGCGCCCGTCGTCGTCGACGCGACCGCCGCGACGCCGGTGCACCTGCGGCCGCTCAGGCACGGTGCCGACTTCGTGGTGCACAGTGCGACGAAGTACCTCGCGGGTCACGACGACGCGCTGCTCGGGGCGGTCGTCTGCAGTGACGGCGACCAGGCCGAGCGCCTGCGCGCATTCCGGGGACTCAGCGGCATCGTCGCCGCGCCCGACGTGGCCTGGCTGCTGCTGCGCGGTCTGAAGACGCTCGAGGTGCGAGTCGAGCGGCAGACCGCCTCCGCCCGCATGATCGCCGGGCGCCTCCGCGCGCACCCGAAAGTGACCACGGTCCGCTATCCGGGCTTCGGCGGCCTGATCTCCTTCGACGTCTCAGATGGGGACGCCGCCGCTCGCGTGGAGACTGGGACGAAGCTGATTGCCAATGCCACCTCGCTCGGGGGCGCCAACTCGGTTATCGAGGCCCGGAGCCGCTGGGAAGGCGACCGCGTCCCGGCCGGCCTCGTGCGCCTCAGCGTCGGGCTCGAGGACGCCGGCCGCCTCTGGTCCGACCTCGTGCGGGCCCTCGAGCGCGCGTAGCCGAGCTGGGACTTTCGGACCCGCCGCATAGGCCGACCTGCTAGACACGATAGGCCGTTTGGCCTAGACTTTGCGAGAACAATACGCGTTGCGGACAGTATTTTCAAAGCGTAAATGAGTGACGGGCGAGGGGGAGTACCTGCGGCGCGATTCGGATCGCCCGCCGGGCAGGAGACGACCCACGGGTCGCCATCACCAACGGAGGAGCGACTTTGGCGGTCGGACACGGAGTCGATGGCGGCAAGCGCCGCCGTAGCGGGCGCCGTGCGGCAGAGACGGCGGCGGCGAACGGGAGAGCCGGCGGCGACGGCCTCGTCCGCGTAGAGGACCTGCTGCCGCTGCTCGAGGCCTTGCGCGGCGCGCGGGAGGGGGAGACCGGCGTCCGACTGAACACCCGCCGCGTCGGCATCCTCGGCGAGCTTGCCCAGGCGTTCAACGGCCTGGCCGACACGCGCGAACGAACGACCAATGAGATTCTTCGCGTCGGCCGCGCGATCGGCCGCGATGGCCGCCTCGGCGAGCGCGCCGCGGTCTCCGGCGCCGGGGGCACCTGGGCCCAGAGCCTCGACGCGCTCAACGCGATGATCGACGACCTCGTCCGCCCGACGACCGAGATCGCGCGGGTGCTCGACGCTGTCGCCGAGGGCGACCTCTCCCAGAAGATGGCGTTGACGATCGAGGGCCGACCGGTCAAGGGTGAGTTCCGGCGCATCGGAACGACCGTGAACGCGATGGTCGACCAGTTGCGCTCGTTCGCAGCCGAGGTGACGAGGGTGGCGCGCGAGGTCGGCACCGAGGGCAAGCTCGGCGGCCAGGCGAACGTCAAGGGCGTCAGCGGCACCTGGAAGGACCTGACCGACAGCGTCAACACGCTCGCAGGCAACTTGACGAGCCAGGTGCGCAACATCGCCGACGTGACGACCGCCGTCCAGCAGGGCGACCTCTCGAAGAAGATCACCGTGGATGTCAAGGGGGAGGTACTCGAGCTCAAGAACACGATCAACACGATGGTCGACCAGCTCTCGTCGTTCGCCGACGAGGTGACGCGCGTCGCGCGCGAGGTGGGCACCGAGGGCCGTCTCGGCGGCCAGGCGAACGTCAAGGGCGTCAGCGGCACCTGGAAGGACCTAACCGACTCCGTGAACGGAATGGCATCGAACCTGACCGATCAGGTCCGCAACATCGCGGAGGTCGCCACCGCGGTCGCCAAGGGCGATCTGACCCAGAAGATCACCGTCGATGCACGGGGCGAGATCCTCGAGCTGAAGTCGACGATCAACATCATGGTCGACCAGCTCTCGTCGTTCGCCGACGAGGTGACGCGCGTCGCGCGCGAGGTCGGCACCGAGGGCATCCTCGGTGGCCAGGCGGAGGTCGAGGGCGTCAGCGGCACCTGGCGCGCGCTGACGCAGAACGTCAACCAGATGGCAGCCAACCTGACCGGCCAGGTGCGGAACATCGCGGAGGTCGCGACGGCTGTCGCGCGCGGCGACCTGAACCAGAAGATCACCGTCGATGCCCGGGGCGAGATCCTCGGGCTGAAGTCGACGATCAACACAATGGTCGACCAGCTCTCGACGTTCGCCGACGAGGTGACGCGCGTCGCGCGCGAGGTCGGCTCGGAGGGCCGCCTCGGCGGCCAGGCACAGGTCGAGGGCGTCAGCGGCACCTGGCGCGGGCTGACCGAGTCGGTCAACTTCATGGCCGCCTCCCTGACCGACCAGGTGCGGAACATCGCCGACGTCACGACCGCGGTCGCGAACGGTGACCTGTCCAAGAAGGTCACGGTGGACGTACGCGGCGAGATCGCGGAGCTCAAGAACACGATCAACACGATGGTCGACCAGCTCTCGACCTTCGCGGACGAGGTCACGCGCGTCGCCCGCGAGGTCGGCTCCGAGGGCAAGCTCGGCGGCCAAGCAGAGGTGAAGGGCGTCTCCGGCACCTGGAAAGACTTGACGGACAACGTGAACACGCTGGCCGACAACCTCACCGACCAGGTGCGCAACATCGCGGCAGTCACGACTGCCGTGGCGAAGGGCGACCTGACCCAGAAGATCACGGTCGACGCCCGCGGCGAGGTGCTCCAGCTCAAGAGCACGATCAACACGATGGTCGACCAGCTCTCCGCGTTTGCAGCAGAGGTCACCCGGGTCGCCCGAGAAGTGGGAACCGAGGGCGTCCTCGGCGGCCAGGCCCAGGTCGAGGACGTCTCGGGGGTCTGGCGCGACCTCACCGAGAACGTGAACCAGATGGCGGCGAACCTGACGAGCCAGGTGCGCAACATCGCCGATGTCACGACCGCGGTTGCCCAGGGCGACCTGTCGAAGAAGATCACCGTGGACGTGCGCGGCGAGATCCTCGACGTGAAGGAGACCGTCAACACGATGGTCGACCAGCTCCGCGCGTTCGCGGCCGAGGTGACGCGCGTGGCGCGCGAGGTCGGCACCGAGGGACGGCTGGGCGGCCAGGCCTCGGTCGAGGGGGTGAGCGGTGTCTGGAAGGACCTGACCGACAACGTGAACTTCATGGCGTCGTCGCTGACCGAGCAGGTGCGGAACATCGCCCAGGTGACGACGGCGGTCGCGAACGGCGACCTGTCGAAGAAGGTCACGGTGGACGTCAAGGGTGAGATCCTCGAGCTCAAGAACACGATCAACACGATGGTCGACCAGCTCTCGTCGTTCGCCGACGAGGTGACGCGCGTCGCGCGCGAGGTGGGCACCGAGGGCAAGCTCGGCGGCCAGGCGAACGTCAGAGGCGTCAGCGGCACCTGGAAGGACCTGACCGACAACGTCAACACCCTGGCGGACAACCTGACCGACCAGGTGCGGAACATCGCGCTCGTCACGACCGCCGTCGCCCAGGGCGACCTTTCGCAGAAGATCACCGTCGACGCCCGAGGCGAGGTGCTCCAGCTCAAGAACACGATCAACACCATGGTCGATCAGCTGTCTGCGTTTGCGGCGGAGGTGACGCGCGTCGCGCGCGAGGTCGGCACCGAGGGGGTGCTCGGCGGCCAGGCGAACGTTGAGGGCGTCAGCGGCACGTGGAAGGGCCTCACCGACAACGTGAACATCCTGGCCGCGACTCTGACGACACAGCTGCGAGCCATCGCCGACGTCTCCACCGCCGTCACCCAGGGCGACCTGACGCGCTCGATCACGGTCGAGGCGGAGGGAGAGGTCAATCAGCTGAAGGAGAACATCAACCAGATGATCTCCAACCTGCGCGAGACGACCGAGCGCAATGCAGAACAGGACTGGCTGAACTCGAACCTCGCGCGCTTCAGCGGGATGATGCAGGGCCAGCGCGACCTGCAAGACGTCTCGCGGCTGATCATGTCGGAGCTGACGCCGCTCGTCGGCGCCGGCTACGGCGCCTTCTTCCTGGCACACCACGAGACCGACGAGGATGATGATCTGAGGCTGCTTGCGAGCTACGGGTACAAGCAGCGCAAGGGAGTCTCGAACCGCTTCGGGATCGGCGAGGCTCTCGTCGGGCAGGCGGCGCTCGAGCGCCAGAGCATCGTCGTCACCGAGCCGCCTGAGGACTACATCCGCGTCGAATCCGGCCTGGGCGAGGCCGCCCCGCGCCAGATCGTCGTCATGCCCGTCCTGTTCGAGGATCAGGTGATGGGGGTGATCGAGCTCGCGTCGTTCAACCCGTTCAGCGACGTCCAGCGTGGTTTCCTCGATCAGCTCGCCGAGACGATCGGCATCGTCGTGAACACGATCCAGGCGACGATGCGCACGGAGGAGCTGCTGCAGCAGTCGCAGGGATTGACCCAGGAACTGCAGGCGCAATCCGAGGAGCTCCAGGCCCAGCAGGAGGAGCTGCGGCACTCGAACGCGGAGCTCGAGCAGCAGGCGCAGACGCTCAAGGCCTCCGAGGAGCTGCTCCAGACCCAGCAGGAGGAGCTGCAGCAGACAAACGAGGAGCTCGAGGAGAAGGCGCAGCTGCTGGAGGAGCAGAACCGCCGCATCGAGATCAAGAACCGCGAGATCGAGCTCGCCCGCGCGGCGCTCGAGGAGAAGGCCGAGCAGCTCGCGCTCTCGTCCAAGTACAAGAGCGAGTTTCTCGCAAACATGTCGCACGAGCTGCGGACGCCGCTCAACTCCCTGCTGATCCTCGCGAAGCTCCTGGCCGACAACGCCGAGCAGAACCTGACCGACAAGCAGATCGAGTTCGCGCGGACGATCTATCAGGCCGGCTCCGACCTGCTCGACCTGATCAACGACATCCTCGATCTGTCCAAGGTCGAGGCGGGGAAGATGGACGTCGAGGTGAGGGACGTCCCGCTGGGCGACGTGCGCGACTACGTCGAGCGGACGTTCCTGCCCCTCGCCGAGCAGAAGGGGCTTGGGCTGGACGTGGAGATTCTCGGGGCGAACATCCCGCCGACGGTGGAGACCGACGAGCAGCGGCTCCAGCAGATCCTCAAGAACCTCCTCTCGAACGCCGTCAAGTTCACCGACGCGGGTTCGGTCACCTTGCGGATCGAGCTCGCCGAGGAACACATGCAGTTCGCGGGCGAATCGCTCACGCGGGCCGATTCGGTGATCGCGTTCTCGGTCGTCGACACCGGCGTCGGAATCCCCGACGACAAGCTCAAGCTGATCTTCGAGGCCTTCCAGCAGGCCGACGGGACGACGAGCCGCCGTTACGGCGGGACCGGACTCGGCCTCTCGATCAGCCGCGAGATCGCACGGCTGCTCGGCGGTGAGATCAGGGTCGCCTCGAGGCCGGGCGAGGGGAGCACCTTCACGCTGTTCCTCCCGGCCCGGTACGTCCCGATGCCGTCAGGCGCCTCCCACGTCGCCGACCTCGAGGCGCACCTCGGGTCGCTCGTCCGGGAAGGCCAGGACCTTGTCCGCGAGACCGCGGCGCTCCTCGACCTGCCCGCGCAGGCAGGTGCTCCGGATGCCGATCCGGCGCTGCTTCCGAGCGCCGTGCCGGATGACCGCGACACGCTCGATTCCGGCGACCGCCTCGTCCTGATCGTCGAGGACGATCCGTCGTTCGCCGCTACCGTGCTCGACGCTGCACGCGAACGCGGCTTCAAGGGCATCGTCGCCCTGCGCGGCGACACGGGCCTTGCGCTCGCCCACGAGTACAAGCCCGACGCGATCGTGCTCGATATGAAGCTGCCCGGGATGGATGGCTGGGCGGTGCTCGACAACCTCAAGCACAACGCGGCTACCCGGCACATCCCGGTTCACATCGTCTCGGCCGGTGACGGCAGGACGAATGCGCTGCGGGCCGGCGCGGTCGCGTTTCTCGAGAAGCCTGCGACGAAGGAGTCGCTCCAGAGCGCCCTCGGCCACCTGTCGACCTTCGTCGAGCGCGGCGTCCGCAACCTGCTCGTCGTCGAGGACGACGAGGATCAGCGCGGCGCCATCATCGAGCTCGTCGGCCAGGGCGACGACGTCGAGGTGACCGCGGTCGGCTCGAGCGAAGAGGCACTTGCCGCTCTCGGAGACAAGCACTTCGACTGCATGGTGCTCGACCTGAAGCTCCCCGGTACGACCGGCTTCAAGCTGCTCGAGCAGCTGAAGAAGGACGACGGCTTTGCGACGCTGCCGGTGATCGTCTACACCGGTAAGGAGCTGACTCGGCGCGAGGAGACGCGACTGAAGAAGTACGCCGAGACGATCATCGTCAAGGACGCCCGGTCACCCGAGCGGCTGCTCGACGAGACCTCCCTCTTTCTTCACCGCGTCGAGGCGCGGCTGCCCCAGGCGAGGCGGCGGATGCTGGAGCAGCTGCATAGTGTCGAGGAGATCTTCAGGGGCAAGAAGATCCTTGTCGTCGACGACGACATCCGGAACGTCTTCGCGCTGACGAGCGTGCTGGAGTCGAACGGGATGGAGGTCGTCTTCGCCGAGAATGGCAGCGAGGGCCTCGAGGCGCTCCAGCACCATCCGGACATCGACCTCGTGCTGATGGACATCATGATGCCGGAGATGGACGGCTACGAGACGATGCGGACCGTCAGGCAGATGCCCGGGTTCACGCAGCTCCCGATCATCTCGTTGACGGCGAAGGCGATGCGGGGCGACCGCGAGAAATCGATCGCCTCGGGCGCATCGGACTACATCACGAAGCCGGTCGACACGGATCAGCTGCTGTCCCTGATGCGAGTCTGGCTTTACCGTTAGACCGGTGACGGCGCTGGACGCGAGCGAGAACGGTCAAGCCGCTCAGCCGCGGGAAGACCTCCAAGCGCTCGAGATCCAGCTGCTGCTGGAGGGCGTCTTCCGCCGCTACGGCTTCGACTTCCGCGAATACGCTCCCGCCTCGCTCAAGCGTCGGCTCTGGCGGCGCGTCTACGCCGAGGGCTTCACCTCGATCTCGCAGCTGCTCGACCGGCTCCTCCACGAACCCGCCTGCATGGAACGGCTGCTGCTCGATCTGTCGATCAACGTCACGGCGATGTTCCGCGACCCGAGCTTCTATGTCGCTCTGCGCGAGAGGGTCGCCCCGCTGCTGCGCACCTACCCCTTCACACGGATCTGGACGGCCGGCTGCTCGACCGGCGAGGAGGTCTACTCACTCGCGATCGTGTTGGAGGAGGAGGGTCTCTACGACCGCGCCCGGATCTACGCCACCGACATCAACGAGACGGTGCTCGGGCAGGCGCGTGCGGGCGTCTTCGCGCTCGACAAGATGCAGCAGTACACGCAGAACTACATCAAGGCCGGCGGCACGCGCGCGTTCTCGGAGTACTACGTGGCGGCCTACGACGGCGCGCGTTTTGCCCGCTCGCTCCTCGACAACGTCGTCTTCGCCCAGCACAACCTCGCCATGGACAGGGCCTTCAACGAGTTCAATCTGATCATGTGCCGGAACGTGATGATCTACTTCGACAAGGTTCTACAGGATCGTGTTCACGAGCTCTTCTACGAGAGCCTCGAGACGTTCGGCGTGCTCGCACTGGGGCACAAGGAATCGATCGGGTTCACGGCCCTCGCGCGCAAGTACGAAGAGCTGGACCGGGCCGAGCGCATCTACAGGAAGATTGCATAGTGGTCTACGAGCTGATCGTGATCGGCACCTCCTGGGGAGGCCTGCAGGCCGTGAGCCGCCTGCTCGACGAACTGCCCCGAGAGGTCGAGCAGCCGATCGTCGTCGCCCAGCACCGCTCGGCCGAGTCCGCCGACCTTGGCCTCGCGCACCTGCTCCAGAACCACACCGTGCGTCTTGTCGAGGACGCTGTGGACAAGGTCGCGCTCGAGCCGCTGCACGTCTATCTTGCGCCGCCGGATTACCACCTGCTCGTGGAGCACGGTTCGCTTGCGCTCTCGACCGAGGCGCCCGTGCAGTTTGCCCGGCCGTCGATCGACGTCCTCTTCGAGTCGGCCGCCGACGCCTACGCGGAACGGGTGATCGGGATCGTCCTCACAGGCGCCAACGACGACGGCGCCGCCGGGCTGCGGCGGATTAAGGAGTGCGGCGGTGTCGTGATTGTCCAGGATCCGGCGAGCGCGGAGCGGCGACGAATGCCGGACGCCGCGATCGCGGCGACGGTCGCCGACGCGGTCCTCCCGGTCGAGGAGATGGCCCCTTTCCTCCTCGGACTCTGCCGCGTGGTGGCTGCGTGAAGGCCAATATCCTCCTGGTCGACGACCGGGCCGAGAACCTGACGGCCCTCCAGGCGATTCTCGAGCCGCTTGGCCACAACCTTGTCGCCGTGGGGTCCGGCAAGGCCGCCCTGAAGGAGCTGCTCCAGCACGACTTCGCGTGCATCCTGCTCGACGTCCAGATGCCCGACCTCGACGGGTTCGAGACGGCCGAGCTGATCAAGGAGCGCGATCGCACGAGGCGTATTCCGATCGTCTTCCTCACCGCGATTTCGAAGGAGGAAGGTCACGTCTTCCGCGGCTACTCAGCAGGCGCGGTCGACTACATGTTCAAGCCGTTCGACCCCGATGTGCTGCGCTCGAAGGTCGCCGTCTTCGTCGAGCTGTGGGAGAAGACCGAGCAGCTGAAGCGCCAGGCCGAGCAGCTCCGGGAGCAGGAGCTCAGCGCGCTGCGCCGGGAGAGCGAGGAAAACTACCGACAGCTCGCGGACGCGATGCCGCAGATCGTCTGGACCTCCGGGAGCAACGGTGCCGCCAACTACTTCAACCGGCGTTGGTTCGAGTACACGGGCATGCACGAGGACGAGGTCGGCCCGAACGCCTGGCTCCAGGTCGTCCACCCGGATGACCTGCCGAACGCCGTCTCGCGGCGTGAGCAGACGCTTGCGAGCGGCGAGATCTTCGAGGCTGAGTACCGCTTCCGTGCCGCAGACGGGACGTACCGGTGGCACCTGGGGCGTGCCGTCCCGATCAGCGACGAGAGGGGGACCTCTTTCTGGATCGGCACTGCGACCGACATCGACGACCGCAAGCGAACCGAGGAGGGGCAGAGGTTCCTGCTCGAGGCCGGGGCCGAACTGGCGAGTTCGCTCGACTACCGCAAGACACTCGCGGCCGTCTCCCAGCTCGCCGTGCTCCAGATCGCCGACTGGTGCTCGGTCCACCTGATCGAGGACGACGGCTCGATCGTGCAGCTCGCCGTCGCGCATGCTGATCCGGCCAAGGTCAAATTCGCGCTCGAGGTCCAGGAGCGCTACCCGCCCGACCCGGCCTCGCCGAGCGGCGTCCCGGCCGTGATCCGCTCGGGCCGGCCGGAGCTGATGCGCGAGATCCCGGAGGAGCTGCTGACGGCGAGCGCCGTCGACGACCTCCATCTCGACCTGATGCGGGAGCTTGGCCTGCATTCGTGGTTGTGCGTGCCGCTGACGGCGCGCGGCCGGACGCTGGGCGCGATCTCGTTTGTCGCCGCCGAATCGCGGCGGAACTTCGGCCCGGAAGACCTCGTGCTGGCCCAGGAGCTCGCGCGCAGCGCATCGGCAGCAATCGACAACGCACAGCTTTTGCGCCAGGCGGAGGGCCGCGCCCAGGCTGCCCGCGTCCTTGCTGCGATCGGCGACGGCGTCGTCCTGCTCGATCGGGAAGGACGCGTCCGGCTCTGGAACAACGCCGCAGAGGCGATCACCGGCCTTACCAAGCACGACGTGCTTGGTCGCCGGGCCGCCGATGCGATCCCGGGCTGGGGCACGGTGGCCTCGCGGCTCACGGTCGCCGCAGCGGGTGAGCGTGCGAGCGCCGAGAGCTTTCCCCTCGAACTCGGGGGACGTGAGCTCTGGCTTTCGATCTCGAGCGTCGGCTTTGAGGACGGCACGGTCTACGCGTTCCGCGACCTGACCAGCGACCGCGCGCTCGAGGAGCTGCGCCAGGATCTCGTCGCGACTGTCTCGCACGAGCTGCGGACGCCGCTGGCGGCCATCTACGGGTCGGCGCTGACGCTTCGCCGCGACGACGTCGAGCTCGAGCTCCAGCTGCGGGACAAGCTGCTCGAGGTGATCGTCGAGGAGTCGGAGCGTCTCTCAGTGATCGTGAACGACCTTCTCCTCGCGAGCCAACTCGACTCGGGACGCCTCCGGATGAACGTCCAGCGCTGCGACCCGCGCATGCTCGCCGAGACCGTCGTCCAGGCGGCGCGGACCCACACCCCCGCCGGCGTCGTGCTGAAACTGCAGGCGCCGAAGGGGCTTCCAGCCGTGGAGGCGGATCCCGAGCAGCTGCGCCAGGTCCTTGCAAACCTCATCGACAACGCGGTCAAGTACTCGCCTGGCGGCGGCCAGGTGAACGTCAAGCTCGAGGCGCAGGACGGCTGCCTCCGCTTCGCCATCTCCGACCGGGGCCTGGGCATCCCGGTGCCCGAGCAGCGACGGATCTTCGAGAAGTTCTACCGCGTGGATCCGCAGATGACCGGTGGGATCGGCGGCACCGGCCTCGGCCTCTACATCTCCCGCGAGCTCATCCGCCGCGTCGACGGAAAGATCTGGGTCGAGTCCAAGCCTGATCGCGGCTCGACGTTCTTCGTCGAGATCCCGCTCGCCCGCAGCAGCAAGGTCGCACGCCCGAAGGCCGCGGCTGCGGCCTAGTACACGCGCAACGCCCATGCTCCGGGTGCACATGGCCGCCGCAAGATCGAGGAAGTGGCTCGCCGTACCGGCCGGTCGTGCCACAAGCGACGTCCGGACCGTGCACCATCATCGGAGCTTCCGGTGCACCGCCTGCGCCCTGGTGGACTGTGGCTTCGCGCTCGTCGGCGGGGAACGGCCTTTCCGGCGTTCTCGCCCTGCGCGGGGTTTCGCCGTCGTCCGTCCCGCGCCGGCGGACTTGCTGGACGACCTTGCGCCGCCCCGCTCGGCTGCCACTACGCGAACGGCCGAACCGCTCCTTCCATCTCGTCCGCGTACGTGATCGACGTGCGTCTCAGTCCCGCCGGGCCAGGCTCGTACCAGCCCATCCGCCAGAGAGCCGGCGAATAGCAGTGGATCGACGTTGCCGGCGGTCCGCCCGCATGCCGCATGCCGTGGATCTCGGAGCTGTCGAACTCGAAGACCGTGCCTGCGGCGCGGATGCGGGTGCGCTCCCGGATCCAGGCGTCGTCGTCCCGGTGCAGGTAGTCCTCGGCAAGCTCGCCCTCGACGACGTAAACGGCACCGGATGACAGCTCGTGGTCGTGATAGCCGGTGTCCTGGGCGTTCAGCCAGCAGATCAGCCAGATATCGAGATTGAGGTCGCGGTAGAGCTGATGAAAGTAGCGGCTGTCGGGATCGTGCCGGACAAGACGGCGCCAGAAGCGTTCCTGCTGTCCCAGAGCCCTCGCCAGGTTCGCGAGTTCCGGCACCGCGAGATCCTCGTCGGCGGGGACGCGTGCGTGAATCCATTCTCGAAGGTCGTTCAACCCAGCAGTCGCATCGGATTTTCCTCGAGCAGCGCTTTCGCCACGTTCTCGCCGAAGCCTTCCACAGCCTGGCGAGTCGGTGCAGGGTCGATCACGGGCAGGTCGCTCCCGTAGACGAGCTGGCCAACCCCATAGATCGAGAGAGCAAGCTCGAGCGCACGCGTGCCGTAGGAGGACGTGTCGAGGTAGACGTGCGGATGCAGAACCGTGCGCGTCTCGATCCCCCGTGAGGCGAGGCGTTCAAGCTGGATCGGCCCCCCGCCGGCGAGAATCGCGAAGACGACGTTCAGGTCAGGCCAGCGCTCCGCGCCTGCCGCGAGCCAGGCGGCCCACGCAGACTGCATCTGAGCCGTGTAATCGACGACGGCGTCCCACCAGGGCGGCCGGCCGTCGACCAAGCCGGGCGGACCCGGGTGGACGAAGAGCAGCTCGCCCCGTCGCTCCAGCTGGTCGAGCAGGGGCGACAGCTCGTCGAGATCGGCGAGGGCGTCGGCTGCGACGCAGGCACCGGCAAAGCCGTCCAGGGCCAAACCGCTAGCGAGGGCGATCACGCGGCCGCCGGCGGCGGCGACCACCTCCAGGATCCCTTCGTGGTAGGCGGCATCGAGTTCCGGATCGAGCTCGAGCGTGGGCGGGCACGAGACGAGCGCGACGTCGATCCCCGCCCGATCGAGCACGGCTAGGCGCACGTCGAGTCGGTGCGCGTTGAGATCGATCTCTGACGCGCCGCCGCGCTCGAGTTCGAGCAGCGAACCGCGGAGGCGCGGCGGCTGCGCTCGCGCGGCAAGCGCCCCGAGGAGCGTCTCGGGCCAGAGATGCTGATGGAGGTCGTACGTCGTCAGGATTTACCTCTGCGAGAAGCCGGAGGCGGGACTCGAACCCACGGCCCACGGTTTACAAAACCGTTGCTCTACCAACTGAGCTACTCCGGCGCGCCCGTATGGTAGGCGAACCGTGCTGCTGTCTTCGTCGGACCGAGGTCGGGGCTGTCGGCACGCTCGATCTGCTCCTCGGGCCGGCTCGCAACCGGGGCTATTGGAGGACCTGCCGCGACTGCTGGTGGTTGAGGATCTTGCGCTTGACGCGCTGCAGAGCGTTGTCGATCGTCTTCGTGTCGCAGCCGAGCAGTTCGGCCATATCCTCGTAGGACGAGCCCTCGAGATAGAGCCTGAGCGCGTCGGCCTCGAGCGACGACAGGCCGGTGCCGAGGCAGAAGACGAGACTGTTCAGCTCCTCGGTTGAGATGACGCAGACCGAGGGCTCGTTGACCCCGGGGCCGGGTAGCGCGTCGCCGAGCGTGCAGTCACCCTCGGATTCCTGGCCGGCCGGGGTGTGGCTGAACGAGATGTAGGTGTTGAGCGGCGCATGCTTGAACCGCGTGGCGGTCTTGATCGCAGTGATTATCTGCCGGGTCACGCAGAGCTCGGCGAAGCTGCGGAACGAGGTCTCCTTGTCTGTCCTGAAGTCGCGCACGGCTTTGTACAGGCCGATCAGACCCTCCTGGATCAGATCATCGGCGTCACCCCCGGCCAGGAAGTACGAGCTCGACTTCAGTCGCACGAATCCGGTGTAGCGGCGGATCAGGACATCCATCGCGCCCGTGTCACCGTTGCGGGCTTTCAAGACGAGCTGAAGATCCTCAAGCTCTCGTTGAGCCTTCTGGGCCGATTGAACTGCCGTTGGGACGCGTGCGGCCACGTCTCTCTCCCCGGATCGGGGGCAGAACCAGGGCTTCGTGGAAAGTCCAAGCCCCGAACTCTCACCCTAAGGTCGAGGGAGAAGATAGCAATAGCTCCACGAAAGTACAAGTCCCTTGCAACGGACCTCGCGTGATAAGAACGTTTGTTCGGTTAGCGCCCCCGGCGCAGGCGCTCCAGCTTCGCGAGCGTCGTGGCGTCCAGCTTGCTGCGCAGATCGCTGCGGGAGCTGTCCGTGTGGCTCGGCGCCTCCAGCTCGGCGAAGAAGGTCTGGGATGAGAGCTTCTTGACCTCGGCGCCGGCGGTGCCACGCACCACCGCATCCGACGAGACAATGCAGACCTGCTCCCCGGCGCGCTTCTCGGCCGCGAGCCGCTCGAGCAGGGGATCGGCCGGATCGGCGTAGCGCACCTCGAGCGGGCCGAAGACGGCATCTCGGCCGTGGCCGTCGAAGACGAGGACGCCGCGCACCCCCTTGCCGGCGACCCAGCTTGCGAGCGCGTCACGCAGCTCGCGCGGTTCCTCGAAGTGGCCAGCGTGCAGCAGGTTGTGACCGTCGAACAGGTACAGGGTGGGCTCAGCCACCGCGCTGGCGCCTCGCTTCGTAGAGCAGCAGCGCAGCGGCGACGCTGACGTTGAGAGACTCGACGGGCCGGACCAGCGGAATCGAAACCGCGTCGTCGCAGGTGCGACGGACGAGCGGCCGGAGGCCCTTGCCTTCGGCGCCGAAGACGAGAGCCAGACCCCCGGAGAGGTCCGCCTGCCACATCGGCGTCACCGATCCGCCCTCCGCAGCAAGCACCCAGAGATTGCCACGCTTTATCTCGCCCAGGTAGCGAGCCAGGTTGGTGACGACCGCGACCGGCAGGTGCTCCACAGCGCCGGCCGAGGCCTTACAAACGGCGGGCGTGATCCGAGCGGAGCCGTGAGCAGGCAAAACGACTCCCGCTGCGCCGGCGCCCGCCGCGCTGCGCGCGACTGCGCCGAGGTTGCGTGGGTCGCTCACCTGGTCGAGGCACGCGAGCAGCGGCCGGTCGCCCGCAGCGAGTTCGTAGGCGTCTGCGTACCGATACGGCTCACACCAGGCGAGTACGCCCTGGTGGTCGCGCGTGCCGGCTTCCCCGGAGAGGTCGCGCTCAAGCTTGGTCTGGACACGCGGCCCGCCGTTCCGGTCCCTCAACCATGCCTCGGCCCTGACGGCGCGCTCGGTCGCCCAGATCTCGACCACCTCTCGACGGCCCCGGAGGGCCTCCCGGACGGCGCGGCGGCCATAGACCTGCTCTCGGGTCATCGGTGGAAGAGCTGATAGCCGTTGGGAGTGTCGCGAACCAACCATCCCAGCGACGCGATCTCGTCGCGCAGTCGATCCGACTCCTCCCAGTTTTTGTTCACCCTCGCATGCCGCCGCCTCTCGGCAAGCTCCACTGCTCGAGGCGGCGGCACATCCTGCTCGGCGAGCGAGGCGAGGCCGAAGCACGCGAGACCCTCGCGAAGATCGCCGCCACAGCCGCGGCTGCGCCAGTCGTGCAACAGGGCCAAGGCGCGCGCGGTGTTGAAATCATCATCCAGCACGTCGACAAGGCGCTCCGATTCCAGTGGTTCCTGGTCGGGCGGCCCGTTGATCAAGGCATCTCGAAATGCCTCGACCTGCGCTGTAGCCTGCAGCAAGGTTTCCTCCGAAAAGTCCATCGGCTTGCGCCAGTGTGAGCCGAGGAAGAGCAGCAGCAACGTCGCTCGTCCCCACTCGTCGATTGCCTGGCGCAGTGTGACGACGTTCCCAGCCGACTTGGACATCTTTTCGCCGGTGAATTCGAGCATGCCGTTGTGCATCCAGAGCCGTGCGAAATCGTGCCCAAGCGCGCGCGACTGCGCCAGCTCGTTTTCGTGGTGCGGGAAGACGAGGTCGAGTCCGCCGCCGTGGATTTCGAACGCGGGTCCGAAGATCTCTTCGGCCATGACCGAGCACTCGATGTGCCAGCCTGGTCGGCCCTGACCCCACGGTGACTCCCACCACGTGTCCTCGTCGGGCTTGTTCGCCTTCCAGAGCGCGAAGTCGCGAGGGTCGTCTTTGACTGGGTTGGGCTCCTGCTCCTCCACCTGGTCCGACCGCTGGCGCGAGAGCTGGCCGTACTCGGGATAGCGGGCGACGCGAAAGTAGACGTCGCCGCCCACGGCGTACGCGAATCCGCGCTCGATCAGCTCCCCGATGAAGCGGATGATCTGCGGCACGGATTCGGTTGCCTTCGGCAGGAAGTCTGGCGCACCGAGGCCGAGGTCGGCGGTGTCCTCCAGGTACCACCCGGTCGCACGCGCGGCCAGCTCGGCGCTTGCGCCCGGCGCGGCCTCGTAGATCTTGTCGTTGATGTCGGTGATGTTGTGGACGAGCGTCGCCTCATAGCCGCGCCGCCGGAGCCAATTGCGCATCCAGATGCCGACGACGTACGGCCGCGCATTGCCCACATGGGCACGCGCGTAGACCGTCGGGCCACAGACGTACATCCGGATCGGCCCGGGCGGCTCGGGCAGCTCGTCGACCTGGCGGGTCAGCGTGTTATAGAGCCGCATCGATTCTCCGCAGGGTTTCCTCCCGGGGAAGTGCAACGAGGACGGCGGCGAGCTCCGGCCCCCGCTCGCGGCCGGTCAGCGCGAGCCGGACCGTCTTCAGGTCGCCGCCGACCGCCTTCAGCTCGCGGAGGATCTCCTTCGGGTCGAGAACGCTGTCCGCCCGCTCGAGCAGCTCGCGCAGGCGCTCGAGTGTGGGACGCGCCTCCTCACCCAGGTGCACCGGCGTCGGCGCGAGCAGCTCGTGCGCGGTCTCACGCGCCTCGTTCAGATCGCGCGCGCCGCGCAGCGCCGGCACGAGGGAGACGGGCGCGTCCGTATGCGCGGCGAGCTCGTCGTCCGAGAGCGCCGCGATGGCCTCGATCGCGAGCCGCCGCAACCGCGTCTGGTCGAGGTGGACGTCGTGCTTCGGCAAGCCGAGCTCCTCGAGGTAACGCCGGACGGCCTCTGCAGGGATGCCGACGCCACGGAGGTCGGCGAGTGTCGAGGCGCCGTGCCGCTTGGAGAGCTTGCGGCCGTCCTCGCCGAGGATCAGGCCGTGGTGAACGTATTCCGGCGGCCCGGCCCCGAGCGCCCGGATGAGCTCGACCTGGACCCCGACGTTGTCGCGGTGGTCAGCGCCACGGATGACATGCGTGATCCCGAAGTCGACCTCGTCCACCGCGGTCGCGAGCTGGTACGTAGGCGAGCCGCCCGGGCGCAGGAGTGTCGTGCGACCGAAGCGAACCGCGCCCTCGCCGTCTTCGGTGCCGATCTGCCACGCCGCTTCGCGATGGCGGTCGGCCCGCTCGCTCTGGCTCACCGGACCGTCGTCCCACTGAACGCCGAGCCAGTCGAGGTCGCCAAGAATTCCGTCCGGCGACTCATTCCGGGCCGCGTCGGTGTCGTCGATTCGAAGCAGCATGCTGCCGCCGCGCTGGTCGGCGAAGTGTCGGTTAGCAACGGCCGTCAGGGCATTGCCGAGATGCAGCGAACCCGTCGGGCTCGGGGCGAAACGGACGCGGGGTGCCACCGCGTCATGCTATGTGACGGCTTCGTGCCCCTTGTAGGCGTGGGCTGCGTCGATCGCCGCAGCGAGATTGAGCCCCTTGTCCTTCGCCTGCTTGATCAGAAGAACCGTCTCAAGAGCCTCGGCGTCGTAGAGACGCTGCTTGTGCCCGCGCGTCGGGATCGGCGCTTTGGTCGTCCAGTAATCGAGCTGCATCTTGGTGATTCCCACGATGCGGCAGACCTGGCCGAGCGTCAGCTCCAGCTTGTGGAGATGCTTGGCGAGGTCAAGAGGCTCGAGTCCGATGTCGGAGTCCATGACTCTCCTATCGACCAAAAGGCCGTCCTCCTTGAAGCGTGGAAGGCAGGCGTTCACCTTTCTCACTCTGGGCTGCGACTGGCACTGCGAGTGAGGCCGGCCCCGCCACACGGCGGCCTTCGCGTTGGTGTTGGTGGGCGAGCCGGTGCGGCCGCTGCTCGCTACCTGCTAACCCTGACCGCGATCGGCGCCAGCCCCCGGATCGGGTGGCGCTGCGGCGGGGCAGCGTCTGCTCTGCCTCACGAACGCGGTGCGAAAGCCCCGGTAGCACCATGCCATGCTCGGCCCAGCTCAGCCGTCCGAGCTCGTCGAGCCGCAGCAACACCCCCCAGCCGGGCCTCCCGGCGACCGATCGACGCCCCCGTTTCGGACACGCCCCAGACACCCGCTTCGCCCGGATTAGCTCACGCAACTTCCAGACTGGACCGCTCGAGGTCACGGACCGCTGCGGCCGATCAGGAGCGTCGCTTTCCCGAGGTCGACGGCATCCTGGCGGGCCGTTAGCGTCCCAGGGCATGCCCTCAGCAATCGACCTGGCCCTCCTTGCGTGGTTTCTCGAGCACGGCCGGGATTTGCCCTGGCGCCACACCAAGGATCCGTATGCGGTCCTCGTCTCGGAGGTGATGCTCCAGCAGACCCAGGTCGAGCGGGTGATCCCCCGCTGGCTCGCCTGGCTCGAGCGCTGGCCGAGCATCGAAGCGCTCGCTGCCGCCTCACCGGCCGACGTCATCCTGGAGTGGCAGGGACTCGGCTACAACCGGCGAGCCGTCTTGCTTTACCGGGCGGCGCGGCACGTGGCTGCAGAGGGCTGGCCGGATGACCTCACCGAGCTGCCAGGCGTCGGCCGGTACACGGCGGACGCCGTCGCCAGTTTCGCCCTTGGGCAGCCCGTCCTGCCGGTGGACACAAACGTCCGCCGCGTCCAGGAGCGCACCGGGCACGCCTTCGCGCCAAACTGCGGGCAGGCACTGATGGACCTCGGTGCGATGGTTTGCCTCGCACGGATCCCGCGCTGCGGGGCCTGCCCGCTGGCAGGCGACTGTCCCTCCCGCGGGCGCCGTTACGACGCCCTCCGCAAGCAGTCGCCATTCGAAGGCTCGTTCCGTCAGCGCCGTGCCGCCACGCTCCGGGCGGTCGCCGCGGGCGCGCGGGCTGCCGGGGAACTCGACGCCGAGGCGGTCGCGGCGCTGAACCGGGACGGGCTTGTCCGGCTCGCCGACGGCGTCGTATCACTTCCAGCGTAAGATTCCGGCGTGGCTGCCTCGATCTGGACGCTCTTGATCCCCGTCTACGTCCTCGGTGGCCTGATCCTGCTGCTCGGGCTCTTCGCGCTGCTCGCCCGGGTCCAGAACGGACGCTACCTGCGCCCACTGATGAAGCAGGTCGCGCGTGTGCCGATCCTGCGGCGCTGGATGACGAAGGCGTCGACGGCGGCGCTCGAACGCCAGAACCCGGACCTGGCCAGCGCGATCAAGAAGATGGAGCGTCACGGCGCCAGAGATCCTCGTCGCGCCCAGGCAGCGCTCTCGAACCTCACGCCTGCGGAGCGCCGCGCCTACATGAACGCGGTCGAAGACGAGGGCGCGATGCCCGAGGGGACGAACCGGGAGATGCGCCGCCGGCTCGAGCGTGCCAAGCGCGACTCGCAGCGCGGCCGCTGACCACGGAGAAGCTCCCCTGCGCCGAGTTCGCCTTTCGGGGACTGCTTCGCGACGAGCTCGTCGCGGCAATCCTGCGTGGAGAGAAGACCTCGACCTCCGGATTGCTGCTGAAGTACGAGCACGAGGAGCTGCCGCAGCCGGTGACCGGCTCGCCGTCGACTCCGAAGGCCTGCCCGTGGCGGTGATCGAGCCGACGGAGGCACGCCTCGTGCCGGTCGGCGAAATCGACCTCTCCTTCGCGCGCGAGGAGGCGAGGGGTTCGAGTCGGTTGCCGACTGGCGCGCCGCCCACGAGGCCTTCTGGAGCAGCGCTCCGTTTCGAGCCTCGATCGAGCGCCCCGCCCTCGCCATCGACGGAGAAACGCTCGTCGTGGCTCAGCGCTTCCGGCGAGCCCGCCGCGTACAACGTCCCGGCGTTGCGCGCGACGTAGATTTCTGAGTCGTGTGAAGCGGGGTTTACCGGCTCCGGAAGCTCATGCCCACGCGGTCGGCTCTCCGCCCTGCTACTGCTCGCGCGGACGCAACCAGGCCGAGCGGTTGCCAGCCTCAGTCGCAGCCACCCGATGAAGCGTTCGGTTGTCCGCGGACAGCGACCTTCGGCTCGGGCGGGTCGGCGCGATCATCCCTTTGAGGCCGTGGTCGTGCCGGCCGGAATCGGGCGGATTCCTCTCCTCCAGGCAGTGGCCTGAAGGCAGCCCGTCGTGTGCGGCCTGAGCATCGCCTGCAGGGCTGAGCATCGCCTGCAGAACTGAGAGCGTCGACTGGGGCCTCACTGAGCGGAATCGTGTCTGCCGTCCCCGACGCCGTGCCCAGCCGGGTTGCCTGGACGGTTCTCGGTTCAGGTTGCCGAACGGCTTCAGTCCACGCGGCTGTTGACGCATAAACGCCGAGCGCGTACGTCCCCGCCTGGCTCATCTCCGCAGGAGTGCAACCGCGTGGGCCGCCAGGCCCTCCCCGCGCCCGGTGAACCCGAGTCGGTCGGTCGTCGTCGCGCGTACGGTCACCTGCCCAGCGTCGACGCCGACCGCCTCGGCGAGCCTCTTTCTCATCTCGTCGCGGTGCGGCGCGATCCGCGGCTCCTGTCCGATCAGCACACAGTCCGCGTTGACGAGACACCAGCCCGCTTCGCCCGCCCGGACATAGGCCCGAGCCAGCAGTATCAGCGAGTCGATCCCCGCGAGCGCGGGATCGCCGGACGGGAACAGAGAACCGATGTCGCCCAAGTCGGCTGCGCCGAGGATCGCGTCGGTGAGCGCATGGGCGATCACGTCGCCGTCGGAGTGCCCGGCAAGCCCGCGCGCGTGATCAAGCCGGACGCCGCCGAGTACGAGCGGCACGCCGTCCTCGAGCGCGTGGGCGTCCACGCCGATGCCGACGCGCAGGTCAGACACCGGCCAGCGCCTCGACGAGCTGCTCGAGCGAGTTGATCCGAACATCAGCCTCCTCGGCCTCAGGCCGCAATGCGTGGAGGTACCCCCAGGGCCCGCGGCGCAGGAAGACGGCAACCATCCCGGCCGCCTTCGCCGGTAGCACATCGTTGTCGAGCCGGTCGCCGACGTACGCGATCTGCTCCGGCAGACGCCCCGCCTCCGCCGCGACGTGCTCGAAGAAGACAAGGGACGGCTTCTCGACGCCCCAGGTCTGCGAGCTCGCGACGAAGTCCACGTCGAAGCCGGCATCGCGCAGGAACACCTCGGTCGAGGCGGGCTGGTTACCTGCAAGGCCGAGCGCGTAGCCGAGCGAGCGCAACTCGGCCAGGCAGGGGAGCGCGTCTGGATAGATGTCGTCCGGAGAGAGCGGCGGCAGCCTCTCCGGCCGGGCGACGTCGAGGATTTCCAGCACCGCGCCCTGCGGCTCGCCGCGCTCGATCACGCCTCCGAGCACGCCGAGGAAGGTTAGTCGCGGCACTTCGACGGCGTCGGCAATCGCCTCCCAGTACCGGGTCTCGTCGACGAGCGTCTCGCCGACGTCGAAGACGACAGCGGTCACGGTCACAGGTCGACCTCGAGGGACGGGGCCTTTGGAGGAACCACGGGCTCCCCCGCTTTCAGCCATGAAAAAACGAGCTCCAGATCCGCTGGGTTGGTTACCTTCACGAGCCGCGGATCGCCGCGAACGACCCGGACGCGGCCGCCGCGGGCCTCGACGTGCGCGGCGCAGTCGGTCGCGTCGCCGCCGGCTCCGATCGCCTCGCGAAATGATGCGGCCGGAAACGCCTGGGGCGTCTGCACGGACCAGAGCCCGTCCCGCGACACCGTCTCGACGACCGCGCCGCTCGCGACCCGCTTGACCGTGTCGGCGAGCGGGAGCCCCGGGACGACGCCGTCCCAGCCCGCCGAGATCGGCTCGAGGACGCGGCCGATCACGTCGTCCGAGATGAGCGGGCGTGCCGCATCGTGAACGAGTACGACGAGGGCGTCGTCCGGCACTTCCGCGACCGCCCTCCGTACCGAATCGGCCCGGCTCTCGCCACCGGTGACGACGGCGCGCACCTTGAGGGCGCCGATCTCTTCGGCCAGCAGGATCGCGGGTTCCTCCCACGCTGGCGGCGCGACGACGACGACGGCGTCCACCCACCCCGAGTCGTCCAGCCGGCGCATGGGCTCGGCGAGCAGCGGGAGCTCGCCGAGCCGAACGAATGCCTTTGGTCGGTCGGCCCCGAGCCGCTCGCCGCGACCAGCGGCGACCAGCACGGCCCAGACCATCTCTCTTACGCCGCGGTCGCGACGGCCTTCTTCTTCGCCGCCGTCTTTTTCTTGCCGTTGGTGCCGACGCCGGCCAGGACGCCGTCGAGCCACTCGGCCGCCTCGTCCTCGTCCATGTTCTTGGCGTACATCAGCTCGGAGGCAAGGATCTTCTTCGCCTTCACGAACATCTGCTTCTCGCCTGTTGAGAGACCCTTCTCGTGGTCGCGCAGCGAGAGGTTCCGGACGACCTCGGCCAGCTCCAGGATGTCGCCCGTCTTCATCTTGTCGCGGTTGTGCTTGAACCGCCGGTTCCAGTTCTTCGGCATCTCCGTGGAGACACCGGTCAGCGCCTTGAGAACGACCTCGACTTCCTTCTCTCCGATCACGCGCCGGAGACCGACCTTTTCCGCGTTCTCGGCCGGGACGTTCACGGTCATGTCGTTGTGCAGGATCTTGATCGTCAGGTACTCGCGAGTCTCGCCCAGGACCTCGCGCTTCTCCTTCTTCACGACCGTGCCTGCACCGTGGTGTGGGTACACCACCTTGTCGCCGACCTTGTACAAGCCGACCTCCCCTTTCTCGTCCAATAAGTCGTGTCAAGAAAGCCGGCGCTTGGAAAGGCGCCGGCCCGATGGCATCCAGTCTAGCTTAAATGCGGCAAAAATGCCACTTTTTCCAGGGGTTTTCGACTTCCGAAGCGAAAAAGCCCTGCAAAGGGGGTGCGCTTCGGGCTACAGCTGCAGGTAGCGGTCGACGAGGTTGTGCTCCTGCAGGCGGCGAAGCCCTTCTCGGATCTCGCGCGCTCTGATGGCGCCGACTCCATCGACCGCCTCGAGCTCCCGTTGGGATGCCCGCACGACCGAGTCGAGCGTCCCGAGGTTGCCGACGACCCGGTTGACCACGCTCTCGGGGAGCCGGGGTATGTGCGAGAGGACCCGGTAGCCCCGCGGCGAGACCGCGTGGTCGAGCGGGTTGACCGTGCGGGAGTAGCCGAGCAGCTCGGAGAGCCGCTCGAACTCGAGCAGGTCGTGGTAGCGCAGCCCGCCCAGTGCCTCGAGTGCGGGGAGGGACTCCTTCGCACCGCCGGCAGCGTGATAGTCCCGGACGACCGCATCGCGCTCGCGCGGCACATCGCCGACGAACTCGGCGAGTTGCAGACGGATCAGTCGGCCCTCCGCGCCGAGTTCGGCGCAGTCCCGCTCGATCCAATCGGCCATCCGCGTCGTCATCTCGGCCCGCTGGAGGACGACGAGAACGTCATCGAGCACAACGGCGTTCTGGAACTCGAGCGTTGTCAGGCGGGTGAGAACCTGCTCCAGCCGCTGGCGGTACGTCTCGAGCGTCCCGAGAGCGGCGTTTGTCTTGGCTAGGACGTCCGCGATCGGGTCGAGCTGGTAGCGCACAGGGCCGCAGAAGATCGTGACCGTCTCGCGCTGCTGAGAGATCGAGATGACGAGCGCCCCGGTCTGCTTGGCGACGCGCTCGGCGGTGCGGTGGCGGGTGCCGGTCTCGTTCGATGCGATCGTCGGGTCGGGCATCAGCTGGACGTTCGCCCAGGCGAGTTTCTTCACAGCCGTGTCGACGATGATCGCGCCGTCCATCTTGGCCAGCTCATAGAGGAGCTGCGGCCTGAACGGCGCCTCAAGGCGGATACCGCCGGAGTAGAGGAACGAGAGCTCGTGTGGGTCGCCGATCACGATCAGGGCACCTTCGTGCGAGCGGATCACGTCGTCGATCGCCTGCCGGAGCTCGGTCCCGGGCGCAACCGTTTCGATCGCCCTGAGCAACTTTGGCTCTCTTCGCGGATCTTCCTCGGACGGGCGCGTGAAGCCGAGGCCGCCGGGCCGTTCGTCGCGCCTACTGTCCCTCGGGTCGGTCGACATCGAGTCCGCTCCTGATCGCCCGCCGCAGGGTCTCCGCTTCCTCAACGCGAAGTGTGCCACGCGAGGGGGTGCCAACCGGGCAAAGAGCGGTGCGCAGGCCGAACTTCTCGCACTCCTCGAGCCGCCGGTCGGCCTGGGTGGCCGGACGGAGGCGCCCGGTGAGACCGATTTCGCCGAAGGCGCCGAGCCCGTGCTCGACGGGGACGCCTCGGGATGCCGAGGCGATGGCGAGCGCCACCGCGAGATCGGCTCCAGGTTCGTCGATCCGGACTCCGCCGGCCACGTTCACGAAGACGTCCGCCTGGCCGAGGGCGAGTCCTCCATGGCGCGAGAGGACCGCCACGATCATCGCCAGCCGCTTGGGGTCAACCCCGGTCGCCACGCGCCGCGGGATCGCGAGGTCGGTCTGCGAGACGAGCGCCTGGATCTCGAGCAGTATCGGCCGCGTCCCCTCCAGCGCACAGGCGACCGCCGCACCGGCCTCGCCGCCGGCCGTGTGGCCGAAGAGCTCGGACGGATCGGGGACGCCGACGAGTCCCGCGCCCGTCATCTCGAAGACGCCGAGCTCGTTGGTCGAGCCGAAGCGGTTCTTGACCGCGCGCAGCACGCGGTGGGCCCGGTAGCGATCGCCCTCGAACTGGAGCACGCAATCCACGAGATGCTCGAGCACGCGCGGCCCGGCAACCGAGCCGTCCTTCGTCACGTGGCCGACGAGAATCGTGGCCACCCCTGCCCCCTTGGAGACGCGGAGTAGCCGCGAGGCGGCCTCGCGCACCTGGCCGACCGAGCCTGGCGCCGACCCGAGCCCGGCGGAGTAGAGCGTCTGAACCGAGTCGATCACGCAGACGTCCGGCCGCTCGGATTCGAGCGTTGCGCAGACCGTATCGAGCTCCGTCTCCGCGAGGATCTCGACCAGCTCGGCGCCCCCCAACCGCTCGGCGCGCAGCTTGACCTGGGCCGTCGACTCCTCGCCGGTGACGAGCAGTGCCCGCCTGTCCCTTGAGATCGCCGCGAGCGCCGTCAGCAGCAGGGTCGACTTGCCGACGCCGGGCTCACCCCCGACGAGGACGAGCGAGGCCGGGACGAGGCCACCGCCCAGCACCCGGTCGAGCTCGGGCACCCCGGTCGGGATCCGTGCAGCCTCCTCAACCCGGACGTCGGCGAGGCGCAGCAGCGGCTTCGCGGGCGCGCGCGAGCCAAAACGCTCCGGCGGGAGGACTTCCTCGACGAGCGTCCCGAAGGAGTTGCACCCCGGACACTTCCCGAACCAGCGCCCCGAGCTGTAGCCGCATTCGGTGCAGGCGTAGTTGACGGCAACCTTTGCGATCCGGCCATCGTATGAGCTGAGGTGGACGGCCACTGTGCCGGCGTCCGCGCCGAAAGACCACGAGGGCCCCGCTCGCGGGAGCCCTCGCCTCTGGAGCATGCTTCCGAGGCCCCGCCGTATCGGGGATCGGTTCGAGATGCCGTCTAGTTGAGCTTCCGAGGCCCCCGCCGTATCGGGGATCGGTTCGAGATGCCGTCTAGTTGAGAGTCTCGGCAGAAAGTGCCGCCGTGTCGTCCCCCATCGGGTGGTTTCGAACCGGGTCTTCATTCCCCCGGATGGGGCATGCGCAGCCGGTCCGGAGGGCAATGCTGAGGAATACCGCGGGAGCACGGGGGGCCGCAGCCCTAGCTCTCGCGGCAAGGAGGTCGGTCCCGTTCACAGGGGCCGGCCTTCATCTTTTCAGCGACTTTGGCGGCCGATCGCTCGTCGGCCACGGCCGGCGGGTGCGGCCCCCTGCTGATGCGACGGTCGGGCCGGCGAGCACGAACACCACCCGGCGAGCTGGAGCACCGAGGGAACCTCGTCGAGGAGCGCCCCCGCGTAACAGGATCCAGGACACAGGCTGGAGCGTCGGGAGCACCGAGGACAACGCTGCCGGCAGGCGCGGCAGCGAGACCGAGATCACGAGCGAGCCGAGCACCTGAGAACTGAGCGCGGGCAGGACGAGCCGGGCTGGGCAGACCAGTTCGGGGTCAGGTCGAGGTCGCCGAGCCCGGCCCCGAGGAGGCACCCCGTCGCCCGCGGCCCGAAGCGGCGATCCTCCCCGTGCACGAGCAGCAAGAGCGGCGGCACGGCTCAGAGGCTCCGGAAGAATCCACCAGTGCTGGGCGAGATGTGGGCGACCTCGTACAGGATGCTCGAGAAGGCGGTGCAGAACGCCCGGACGAGCGCGGCGAAAGCCGGCCTGCCGACGAGTCTGCGGGTCCCCTCGCAGGCTACAGAGGCAGGTGTTAGCTCTCGGAGGAGGAACGCCGCTCGCTCTCGCGCTTTCGCGCGAGGACGAGCGCGAGCAGCGCGACGAGCAACGCTGGGACGAGCAGCTTGATCGTCGGCGGCAGCCCGGAGACGTCGAGCGTCGGAGGACGGACGCCGAGCAGGAGCACACAGACGGCGATCACCATTCCCGCCAGGATCGTCGCGAGCTGCCAGACGGCGATCGTGAACCGGGCCTCTGAGGCTTCGGCCGTCGGGGGTTCCTGGCCGGGGCCGAGGGACCCGGGTTGGGTGACAGCGGCCGGCTCGGCCGCCACAGGCCCCGCGCGCCCGGCCGGAGCGTCGCTGTCCGGAAGGGTCATGGCCTCTCTATCGTCGGCGCGGGCGGCGCCGAAAGTCCCTCGAACTGGTGACAGCCCCGTCAGGCGGCCGCTCCAAGCACTACTCGTCGGAGGATTCTTCCGGGGGGCCGGACGCGGGTCCGTCGGGCGGCACTGTGATCTTCTCGGGCGTGACCTCGCCCGGAATGATCGTGATGTCGGCCTCCTCGCTGCGCTCGCCGTTCTCGACGGACTTGCGGCTGACGAGGATCGTCGAGCCGGGCTCCAGCTGGCGGCCGAGCACGAAGTCCGCGAGCGGATCCTCGATGAACCGCTGGATCGCGCGCCGCAACGGCCGCGCGCCCATGGCTGGATCGTAGCCCTTGTCCACGAGCATGTCCTTCGCGTCGTCCGTAAGCTCGATCGTCGCCTCGTGGATCGCCATCTGCTCACGCAGGCGCTTGAGCATGAACTCGATGATGACCTTGATCTCTTCCTTGGACAGCTTGTGGAAGACAATGATCTCGTCGATGCGGTTCAGCAGCTCGGGGCGAAAGACTTTTTTCAGCTCGCCCATGACGCGGCTCTTCATGTCGTCGTAGGTGAGCCCGGACTCGTCGCCGATCGAGAAGCCGAGCGTCTGGTTCTTCGAGATCGATGCGGCCCCGATGTTCGAGGTCATGATCACGATCGTGTTCCGGAAGTCGACCCGGCGGCCCTGGGCGTCGGTCAGCTTTCCCTCCTCCAGGATCTGGAGCAGGATGTTGAAAACATCCGGGTGCGCCTTCTCGATCTCGTCGAGGAGGACGACGGAGTAGGGCTTGCGGCGCACGGCCTCGGTCAGCTGGCCGCCCTCGTCGTAGCCGATGTAGCCCGGGGGTGACCCGACGAGCCGGGAGACGGAGTGCTTCTCCATGTACTCCGACATGTCAACCTGGATCATCGCGTCCTCGTCGCCGAACAGGAACTCGGCCAGCGTGCGGGCGAGCTCCGTCTTGCCGACGCCCGAGGGGCCGAGGAAGATGAACGAGCCGGTCGGCCGCTTCGGATCCTTGATTCCGGCGCGGGCGCGGCGGATCGACTTCGAAACGGCGACGATCGCCTCCTCCTGCCCGACGACCCGCTTGTGCAGCTCCTCCTCCATGCGGATGAGCTTCTGCGACTCCGCCTCGGTGAGCTTGAAGACCGGGATGCCCGTCCACATCGAGACGATGTCTGCGATCTCCTCTTCACCTACCTCCGGCTGTTCCTCGAACTCCTCGGAGTTGCGCCAGTTCTCCTCGAGCTCGCGCTTTTTCTGCGTGAGCTTGCGCTCCTTGTCACGGAGGCTTGCGGCCTTCTCGAACTCCTGCGACTCGATCGCATCCTCCTTCTCCTTGCGGACGCGCTCGATTTCCTCCTCGAGCTCGCGGTAACGCGGCGGGGCGCTCATCGAGCGAATCCGCATGCGCGAGGCGGCCTCGTCAATCAGGTCGATCGCCTTGTCGGGCAGATGCCGGTCCTGGATGTAACGACTGGAGAGCTCGGCTGCCGCTCGCAGGGCCTCGTCGGTGATCTTGCAGCGGTGGTGTGCCTCGTAGCGGTCGCGCAGTCCGCGGAGGATCTGCACGGTGTCATCCACCGAAGGCTCCTCCACGCGGATCTGCTGGAAGCGCCGCTCCAGCGCCGCGTCTCGCTCGAGGTACTTGCGGTACTCGTCGAGCGTCGTCGCGCCAATCGTCTGCAGCTCACCGCGGGCGAGTGCGGGCTTGAGGATCGAGGCTGCGTCGATGGCGCCCTCGGCCGCACCGGCCCCGACGAGGTTATGGAGCTCGTCGATGAAGAGGATGATGTCGCCACGCTGCATGATCTCCTTCATGACCTTCTTCAGCCGCTCCTCGAACTCGCCGCGATACTTCGAGCCAGCGACGAGCGCGGCCAGATCGAGCGTGTAGATCTGCTTGCCCTTGAGCAGCTCGGGCACCTGACCCGACGCGATGCGGGAGGCGAGGCCCTCGACGACGGCGGTCTTGCCGACGCCCGGCTCGCCGATCAGTACGGGGTTGTTCTTCGTGCGGCGCGACAGGATCTGCATCACGCGCTCGATCTCGGTCTGGCGACCGACGACCGGGTCGAGCTTGCCCTCCGACGACTGCTTCGTCAGGTTGCGGCCGAACTGGTCGAGCAGCTTCGAGCTCTTCGACTTCTCACCGCCCGGAGCGCCCGCCCCCTGCTGGCGGCGGCCGGGACCGGAGAGCATGCGGATGATCTCGTTGCGAATCTTCTCGGCGTCGGCGTCGAAGTCGAGGAGGATGCGCGCGGCGACCCCCTCGTTCTCGCGTACAAGCCCGAGCAGAATGTGCTCGGTGCCGATGTAGTTGTGGCCGAGCGAGAGCGCCTCGCGCAGGGCCAGCTCGAGGACCTTCTTCGCACGCGGGGTGAACGGGATCTGGCCCGTCGTGACCTCGTCGCCCTGCCCGACGATGCGCGCGACCTGCGCCCGGACCTCCTCGACGGTGATGTCGAGCGACTCCAGGACGCGTGCTGCGAGGCCCTCTTCCTCACGGAGCAGGCCCAGGAGGATGTGCTCGGTACCGATGTAGTTGTGCTTGAGCGCCCGCGCCTCGTCCTGCGCGAGGACGACAACCTGTCGAGCCCGTTCCGTAAAGCGTTCGAACAAAGTTCCTCGACCCTCCTTTCCCTGGCAACTCCCGAGACGGCCCATCCAGCCGCCTGCGGGTCGAAGGTAGACCCCATCGTAGCCCACCACCCCGAGGCTACGCGCGCCGCCGCCCTCGGCTCACAACATCTTTACCGGTCGCCATGCGCGCAAACTCGGCGCGACGCAGGTCCCGGAACGTTTCGTAGCTCGCCGAGCTCCGGCCTCGAGTTCCACCCCCAGTGCAGAGGGGGCATCAAGCTCCTGCCGGCCGAGCTCGACGGAGGCGGCAGGCGTTTGCTCCCCGCCCCCTGCGACCGCCACGCCGGGCCGCGCTGCTCGAGCCCAGCAGGGCTCGGCCAGCTCGGAGTTCGTGTTCCGCGATAGGCACGGGACGGTGGTCTTCGCTGCTGACACGAGGGTCTGGGCCCTCGTCATGCGCACCCGCCGCCTTCGAGCCGAGCTTGCCTGCTTGAACCCCGGTGCGCTCGGCCAGCTCGGCTTCGAGCAGGTTCAGGGAACTTGGCGATCGAGGCCGCCCTCCTCGCTTTCGTGTCGGTCTAGGTGAGGTCGACGACGCTGCTTCCCGGCTCGGTCAGACACGAGGGATTACGGCTCGACCGGCACCGAGCCCCGAGGAGATCGGGGCTGCCTCGACGCAGATCGCGAGGTCGACGGAAAGGCTGCCCCGGCGCACGGAGCGAATCGCGCGAGCCTTCGCGGGATGCTCGAGCGGAGCCGGAAGCGGGGACGCGCCTCCGAGCCCGTCCAACGTCCCGAGCCGCCGGTCTCGCCGACAGAGCAGCTAGGCTCAGCCGGTGGAGACGCGCAAGGCGCTCATCACCGGCGGCGCGGGCTTCGTCGGCTCGCACCTGGCGGAACTCCTACTCGCCGACGGGTACGAGGTCTACGCGCTGGATGACCTCTCAACCGGCTCCCGCCGGAATGTCGAGCACATGATGGACCGCAGGGACTTCCACCTCGTGGTCGACTCCGTGCTGGCACGCTCGGTGTTGAACGAGCTCGTGCACAAGTGCGACGTCGTCTACCACCTCGCTGCGGCCGTCGGCGTACGCCTGATCGTCGAGGAGCCGGTGCGGACATTGGTCACGAACGTCCAGGGCACCGAGAACGTGCTCGAGGAGTGCAATCGCTTCTCGAAGCGCGTACTGATCGCCTCCACCTCCGAGGTCTACGGCGA
>JBHEMK010000060.1:0-7428 GCA_046262635.1 Gaiellaceae bacterium | reverse complement strand
GCGCCCGCACGAGATCGAGTGGCAGGATCACATCGCGGACACGCTCGTGACGGATGACCACGGCCCGAGCGGCGAGGATCTCCGGCGCGCGCTCTCCCACCTCGCGTTCAACCAGCGTGCCGCGCTCGTGATGCGCGAACTCGAAGGCCGGTCGTACGCCGAGATCGCGGAAGTGCTCGAGCTCTCGGTGGGTGCGGTCGAGACGTTGGTCTTCCGCGCGCGCCGCGCGTTACGCGAGCAGCTCGAGGGAGCGCTGACCTGCGGCGGCGCTGAGATTGCGATCTCGAAGCAGCTCGACGGCCGTCTCTCGCGCGCGGACAAGGGAGCCTTGCGGGCGCACCTCAGGGAGTGTCCCGAGTGCGCAACGTTCGCCCGTCGCCAGCGGGGGCAGCGCTCGGCGTTAAAGGCGCTCGGGGCCGTGCCGCTGCCGGCGTCGCTCGGGTCGCTCTTCGGAGGCGCCGGGTCCGGCGTCGGTATCGCAGTCGCCGCAAAGACGGCTGTGGTCTTGAGCGCTGCTGCGCTTGCCGGCGGCGTGAGCTACGAGAGCATCCATCACCTCACCCAGCGGGCGAGGCCACGCCCCGGCTCAGCCGCCGTCACCCACCCGGCGCCGACACGCCCCGGCGCGGCCGCCGTCCCGCCTGCCTCCCTCGCGGCGCCGGCCGCCGCCGCGGTCGCCCCGTTCCACCCGGCCCTTCGCCCGGCCGGTCGAGCCGCGGTTCAGCGGACCAGACCCAAGGCTGCGCAGCGGCACGCCGCGAAGCATCACGGGAGCCGTGGGAATGCCTCCAAGGATCAGAAGGCGCAGTCTCTTTCCGGCAAGCGGCCGCACTATGGCCGGCATGGCGCGCAGGGCGAACGGTCGAACGGTCGGTCGCACGCCGCGACGCCGAAGCACATTGCCCCCCGTGTCGTTGGCTCCGAGAATCAGGGCTTCCTCAGGCGGCGCGGCCGGGGAAATGGCGGCCGGGGCCTGGGCAACCTCCCGCGCCCCGTCCCCCGCGAGCACGTTCCGCCGGGGCGGTCCGGCGTGCGCGCCGAAGGACAACAGGTAGTGCCGCACAAGCATTCTTCCGGAGGGGCATCGTTGCGAGGCGACGTGCACTCGCCCCCTCTTCGGGGCCGTGCCGCCCGCGGGCCCCGAAGCCGTTCCCTCGGGCGATGACACGCCGGCCGCAGAGCGGCGTCCGCGCGCAGTGCGATAGCCTCGCTTCAAACCGAAAGGAGTCGGAAATGGCGATTGTGAACAGGCGAAACGCGCTCGTCGGTTGGGCCGCGATCAAGGTCGGCAAGCGCGTCGCGAGGAAGAGGGCCAAGGACGTCGTGCCCGGCACCGTCGGTGACACCATGCGCCCGAACAAGAGCGCCATAGCCGTCGCCGTCGCGGGCCTCGGCGGGGCGCTGCTCTTTTGGCGCAAGAAGATCCGCGTCTTCGGCGACGCGCAAGCCTAGTGCCGGCCGGCCGGGGCCTGTTCCGCCCGGCGCTCGCCGGGCTGCTTCCCTACGAGCCCGGCAAGCCGGTCGAGGAGGTGCAGCGCGAGCTTGGTCTTGATCGCGTGGTCAAGCTCGCCTCCAACGAGGGACCGTACGGGCCCTTTCAGGCAGCGCTCGAGGCGATGGCGCGCGTCGCGCCGGAGCTGAACCGGTATCCCGACGGTGGTGCCTGGGCGCTGCGCCGGTCCCTGGCGGCCCTCCACAGCGTCCGGCTCGAGGAGATCGCGGTCGGAGCAGGCGCCGACGGCCTCATCGACTGCCTCTCGCAGGCCCTCCTCGATCCCGGCGACGAGGTCGTGCTGGGCTGGCCGTCCTTCCCGAGCTACCTGATCGACGCGGTCAAGTGCGGCGCGATCCCGGTGCGTGTGCCGCTGCGTGACCACCGCTACGACCTCGACGGTCTACTGGCCGCGGTGACTCCTCGGACGAAGATCGTCTACGTCTGCCACCCTAACAACCCGACCGGGACGTGCAACTCGCGAGTCGAGCTCGACGCGTATTTCGAGCGCGTCCCCGAGCACGTCCTCACTGTCCTCGACCAGGCGTACTTCGAGTACATCGACGACCCCGACTACGCGGACGGCGTCGCCGACTACTTCCGGGCCGGCCGGCAGGTGATCGTCCTCCGCACCTTCTCGAAGATTTACGGCCTCGCCGGGCTGCGGGTCGGCTACGGCATCGGGCCCGCGGAGGTGGTGACCGAGGCGGCGAAGGTACGCCGTGCCTTCGACCTCGGCGCGACTGCGCAGGCGGCCGCACTCGCGAGCCTCGGCGGCGATGACGGCGGCGAGCTCGAGCGGCGGCGCCGCGAGAACGCAGAGGGCCGTGTGCGGGTCGAGAAGGAGATCCGCGGGCACGGGTTCGAGCCCGTCGGCCCCGCCGTTGCGAACTTCGTCTATGTCGAGGTCGGAGAGGACTCGCGTCCCCTCTTCGAGCAGCTCCTCCGCCAGGGTGTGATCGTTCGCCCGCTGGCCGGTTTCGGTGCGCCCGGTGCGATCCGCGTCACGGTTGGGACGGCCGCTGAAAACGAGCGTTTCGGCGTGGCGCTCGGCAGTGTTCTGGCCGGCGCAGCCTCGTCCTAACAGACAGGTGTTAGGTTCGGCGCCGTGGAACGCCGCTCGCTTCTCCGGCTAGTCCGCCCCCTCAGGCTCAAGAGCTTCCGCCTGCTCTTCTTCGCGACGGTTGGCTCGAGCCTCGGAACGCTGCTCGCTGCGGTCGCGCTCGCGATCGACGTCGAGGACCGCACCGACTCGGGCCTCTGGGTCGGAGGGCTGATGGTGGTGGAGTTCCTGCCGACGATCGCCGTCGGCCTCCTTCTCGGGCCGCTCCTCGACCGGCTTTCACGTCGGGGCCTGATGGTCGGCGCCGACCTCGTCCGGGCGGCCGTCTTCTGCACGCTGCCGTTCGCACCCGGCGCAGGCTCGATCGTCGCCCTGGCAGCTCTCGCGGGCCTCGCCAGCGGCGTTTTCCGTCCCGCGGCCTACGCCGGCGTCCCGAACCTCGTCTCCGACGACGAGCTGCCGGCCGCGAACGCGCTCCTGCAGAGCAGCGAGAACACAAGCTGGGCGATCGCCCCGGTGATCGGCGGCGTCCTCACCGCTGCGGCCGGCCCGCACGCGGCGTACTGGATCAACGGCGTCACGTTCCTCCTCTCGGCGTTGATGGTCGCGCAGATTCCGCAGAGGCTGCTCCAGTCGTCGGTCGCGCTGAGCCGAGGCCACTGGAGTGACCTGCGCGACGGCGCCGAGGTGGTTCTTCGCTCGCGTTCACTGCTGACGGTGCTCGTCGCGTGGACGATCGCGTCGGTCGGGATCGGCATCGGCAACGTGGTGGAGCTGTTCCTCGCCAAGGACACCTTCGCCGCCGGGGACTTCGGCTACGGGTTCGTCTTCGGCTCGGTCGGCGTCGGCCTGGTGCTCGGCAATGCCGTGGTCGAGCTGCTCGAGTCGCGCGTCGGCGTCGCTCACACCTACGGGATCGGGATTGGATTGATCGCCGCAGGCTTCGCACTCGTGGCGGTCAGTCCGAACGTGTGGGTGGCGTCCGTCTGCTTCTGCGTCAGCGGTGTCGGCAACGGGATCGCCGGCGTCTGCAACGCCCTGTTCGTCCAGCGCGGCGTCGAGGACGAGTTGAGGGGCCGGGCTGTGACGCTCATCATGAGCACGAACTTCATCGCGATCGGTGGCGGGATGGCCGTCGCAGGCCTGCTGCTCGAGGGCCTGGGAGCGCGCGGAGCGGTGGGACTTGCCGCCGGCATCTTCGCCGCAGCCGGCATCGCCGGCACGCTGCTCGTCCGTGGCAGCTCGCGGGCGGCTGGGCCGGCGCCCGCTCCGGACGCGGCTCTCTAGGATCCCTTCGTGGCTGGGCGACAGGGGTGGACGCGGGAGACGCTCGCGGCGGGAGTCCGCGCAGGCCAGACGCGCGCGCTCGCACGGGCGATCAGCCTCGTCGAGAACTCGGAGCCGCTCGCCCACGACCTCGTCGCCGACCTCTACCCGGACACGGGCAACACCTACGTCGTCGGGGTGACCGGGCCGCCAGGGGTGGGCAAGTCGAGCCTGATCAGCGGTCTCGTCCGGCTGGTGCGCGCCGCGGAGAGGACGGTCGGGGTGATCTCGGTCGACCCGTCGAGCCCGTTCTCGCACGGCGCGCTGCTCGGCGACCGGATTCGGCTCGCCGACCACTTCCTCGATCCGGGGGTCTTCATCCGGTCGATGGGCACGCGCGGCCACCTCGGCGGCCTCGCCGAGGCAGCGCTCCAGGCCCTGCTCATCCTCGACGCTGGGGGCAAGCAACTCGTCTTCCTCGAGACTGTCGGTGCCGGCCAGAGCGAGGTCGAGGTGATCGGGATCGCCGACACCGTTCTGCTCGTCCTGATGCCTGGCTCGGGCGACTCCGTCCAGGCGCTGAAGGCGGGGATCATGGAGATCCCCGACGTGATCGCAATCAACAAGATGGACCACCCGGCCGCGCAGACGATGCTGAACGAGGTGCGCTCGATTCTCTCACTCGACCGCGAGGCGGAGTGGCGGCCGCCGATTGTCATGACCGACGCTCTCAGCGGCGAGAACGTGCCGGAGCTCTGGGCGAGGGTGGAGGAGCATCGCGCCCACCTCGAGCGAAGCGGCGGACTGGAGGAGCGGCGCCGCAAGAATCTGGCCGCGGAGGTGTTCGCCGTCGCCTCGGCCCGGGTGAAGGTGCATCTCGAGCAGGTCGTCGCCGGCGATCCGGAGCTGCGGCGGCTGCTCGACGAGGTGCAGCGGCGTCAGCTCGACCCGCTCAGCGCCGTCCGCGAGATCATGGAGAAGGTGTTCAGGATTGGCAACGAAAACGGGTCCGGGCCTCGCTGAGATCAGGGAGGCGCGAGCACGTCTCGACGGCGTGGCTCGCGCGACCCCGATCTACGGGTCCGAGACCCTCTCTCGGCTCGTCGGCCGGAGCGTGCTGCTCAAGGCCGAGAACCTGCAGCGCACGGGCTCCTTCAAGGTGCGCGGCGCGTACAACCGCATCTCGCGTCTGGACGAGGTCGAGCGCGCCGCGGGCGTGGTGGCGGCCAGTGCGGGCAACCACGGCCAGGCCGTCGCCTGGGCCGCACGCAAAATCGGCGCCGCGGCGACGATCTTCATGCCGCAGGACGCCCCGATGGCGAAGGTGGACGCGACGCTGAGCTACGGCGCGCGGATCGAGCTGACCGCCGGGGTGCTCGAGGAATGCCTCGGGGCCGCGGCGGCGTTCGTCGCGGAAACCGGCGCCACGTTCATCCACCCCTTCGAGGATCCGATCGTGATCGCAGGGCAGGGGACGATCGGTCTCGAGCTCGCGGAGCAGGTGCCGCAGGTCGAGACCGTTGTCGTGCCGATCGGCGGCGGCGGGCTGGCGTCCGGGATTGCCACGGCGGTCAAGGCCCTGCTCCCGGGCGTGCGCGTCGTCGGCGTGCAGGCCGCAGGCACCCTGCCCGGAGGACCCGGGTTCACGATCGCCGACGGGATCGCGGTCAAGCAGCCGGGCGAGCTGACGATGTCGATTCTCGAACAGGTCCTGGACGAGATCGTCGTCGTCACCGACGAGGAGATCGCCCAGGCGATCGTGCTCCTGCTCGAGCGGGTCAAGCTCGTCGTCGAAGGCGCCGGTGCAGTGGGGGTCGCCGCGCTCGTCAGCGACCGGCTCTCGGGCAACGGCCCGGTCGGGATCGTCCTTTCCGGCGGCAACATCGACGCCTCGCTGCTCGTCTCGGTCGCACAGCACGGCCTCGGCCTCGCCGGCCGCTACCTCGTCGTCCGGACGCGTGTGCCCGATCGACCAGGCGAGCTCGCGAAGCTGCTGGCGCTGCTTGGCGGCGAGCGCGTCAACGTCGTCGAGGTCGAGCACCGGCGCGAGGGAGCCGACGTCGGCGTCGGCGAGACGGGCATCGAGCTGACGCTGCTGACGCGCGACCGGGCCCATTGCGACGAGCTCCTCGAGACGATGGGCAGCTGGGGCTACGCCGTCGACAGGCTGGGGTAGAAGGTCGCCTATCCGCCGCAGCGGCGGAACTGCACGGTCTCGCCGCCGCGAGCCTGCCAGTCGGTGACGCCGCCGTGCAGGACGGGCCGGGCGTCGAGGCCGCCGGCAACGAGCACGCTCGCCGCGATTGCCGCGCGTGGCCCGGACTCGCAGATGGTGACGATCGGGCGATCGCCGGCGAGGCCGTTCTCGGCAGCCTTGCCGATCAGCCGGTACGGGATGTGCGTGCTGCCTGGGATGTAGCCGAGGTTCCGCTCCTCAGCCTCGCGCACGTCGATCAGCTCGATCTCGCCGTCGGCGAGCAGCCGCTCGAGCTCGGCCACCTCGACCGTGGCCGTCCGCTCGGTCGCCGCAGCGTGCTCCAGCCGGCCGGCGAGGTCGAAGAACGCCACGGCCCGCAGCCCGTCGGCCGCCCGCTGCGCCTCGCTCTCCGAGGACGCGTGCACGACCACGGCCCGGTCGAGTGGCAGCACGAAGCCGGCTTTCGTCGAGAAGCTCGAGCCGTCCAGCGGGACGTTGAGCGAGCCCGGGACGTGCCCGGCGGCGGCCGTCCCGGCCGGCCGGACGTCGAGCACGAGCGCGCCCTGGGGAACAGCGTCGAGCCGGCGGAGTGGTTCCTGGGCGCCGACGAACGGCCCACGGTTGAGCTCGATGATCCGGTCGATGTTCGGCGGCCGCGGCGGCAGCGATCCGGCCAGCTCGGCGACGAACTGCTCGCGCACCGAAAGCACGAGCGCGCGGTTGAACCTCCGCTCGAAGCCGATCGTCGAGGAGGCCTTCGAGCTCATCCCGGCGCCGCAGAGCGACCCGGCGACGTGCCCCGGGTAGAGCTCGACGCCGTCCGCGAGTTCGGCCAGGCGGCGGAGGCTCCGGAAGAGGTCCTCCGCGCCAGCTCTCGCGTCCACTGCGAGATCGGGCCGCGCGGCGTCGCCGACGAAGAGCGAGTCGCCGGTCAGGACGAGCCATGGCTCGGACGCGCGCGAGCCGTCGATCACAGCAAAGGCGCAATGCTCCGGCCGGTGCCCGGGTGTGTGCAGGACGCGGATGCGCACCTGGCCGACGACAATCTCGTCGCCGTCGGCCAGGGACTCGTGCCCGAAGGCGGCGTTCGCCTCGCGGTGCACAGAGACCGGTACGCCGTGCTCGAGTGCGAGCCTGCCGTGGCCGGAGACGTGGTCGGCGTGCGTATGCGTCTCGAGCACGCCGACGAGCTGGACCTCGCGCCGCGCGGCCTCCTCGAGGTACGGCTCAATCCGGTAGGCGGGGTCGACGACGACCGCCTCGGCCGCCGCCTCGTCGCCGATGAGATAGGAGGCGCACCCGAGATCGTCGTCGACGAATTGGCGGAAGAGCACCGCTGAAGGATATCGCGCGGCCCGGCTATCCTTCCGATAGTTAGAATTACTTTATCCTAATCTCAGAGATAAGCGT
>JBHEMK010000059.1:0-47221 GCA_046262635.1 Gaiellaceae bacterium | reverse complement strand
GGATCGTGAGTGCGAACGCACTCGGTAGTCTCCTGCGGGGCGCCAGGCCCCAGACCCGGGAGCGTGAGGCGCTTTGGCAGACCCCCTAGTCACCGTTGTCATCCCGACGTTCGAGCGGGTCGATTTCCTCTCGCGAGCGATCGGAAGCGTGCTCGCCCAGACATTTGACGACCTCGAAGTGGTCGTTGTCGACGACGGGCCGAACGATGCGATCGCAGAGTTCGTCACCGGTCACGCAGATCCCCGTGTTCGCCTGGTGCGCCACGCGGTCAATCGAGGCGTGGCTGCTGCCCGGAACAGCGGAATCGCTGCGGCGAGAGGTTCCTACGTCGGATTGCTGGACGACGACGACATCTGGCTGCCGGCGAAGCTCGAACGACAGCTCGAGCTGCTCGAGGGCGAGGGAGCAGACGTCGTCCATACGCTCGTCTATGTCGCGGACGGTGCAGGAAATGTCTTCGAAGGCCCCTCGGAGGCAGGATTCAGGCTCTTTCGAGAGGTCGCGGCTGCCGGGTATCCCTACGAGTGGCTGCTCCGACGCTCGTCGTTTTTCATCAACACCTTCGTTGTGCGCCGCGAGTGCATCGACACGATCGGGGGCTTCGACGAAGACCTCGCCGCCGTGGACGATCTGGACTTTGTGCACCGGCTCAGCCGGCGGTACGCCCTTCGACTCGTCGACGAGCCTCTGGTGAAGTACTGCTTTCACGGACGCAACCTGTCGAACGACAAGGATCCGGCCTCTTGGTTTCGACTTGCGGCCAAGGAGCTCCGCTGGCTCGAGCAGTCTCATCCGCCCAACCAACGGAAGATCGAGGCCTACCTCTACAGGCAGATTGCACAGGGCGCTTGGATCGCCGGGTCGTACAGGAGGGCCGCAGCCGCGGCAATCCGCTCACGCAGGCTCGACCGATCGACCGTCTCTGCCCTGACCGTCCTGAAGTATCTCGTTGCTGCGTGCTCGGTCCCCGCCCTGGTCGACGCGGCCCGCCGCTCGATGCGCCGCCGAAGAGCGGTGGCCGAGCCGTATCCGTGGATCGACCTCTAAAGCTAAAGCAAGCTTCCGATCGGCGATCTCGGCGCCTTCTCGCGGGCGACCGCCAATGGCCCTGCAACGCGGGATAGCCCGCGAGGAGCAGCGGAAAAAGAGCGCAACCAGGACCGCCGTCAAAGGGACGACGGCGGCCGGAGACGCGGGCAGCACGCTCGCGAAGTTCGTTGCGCAACGACGATCAGCCCGGCGCCGAAGACGAGGCCCGCGCCGAAAGTGAACCCGCCCGATCGCCGCTGAGCCGCCGAGCACAAGCCACGAACTTACCGTCAGCACAATCGCTCTCAGCGCGTTCCTGGGCCGCACGATCGACGCACATCCGCGGACGAGGTTCGACGCCTCGTCGGCTCTGCTCCAACCTGAACGAGAGCAGGCGGAGCAGGAACCGGCCGGGCTGGGTTACGTCGCCGCGGCCGACAGAGGACGGCGGCGCCGCATCCGCTCCAGCACTCGCCGATCGTGGTCACCTTGTTGTAGGCCCGGATCAGGAACGAGACTCTTGGCGCCGGTTTGGGTTTGGCAGCACAACTAGGCGGCAGCCCAGAAGTCGCGCTGCTCAATCACGAGCCCATCATCGTTGAAGCGGAGAAGAGAGACGCCGGCGATGGTCTCGACGCCTCCGTCTTTGAGCTTCGTCTGGCCGCGCCATTCGACCGCCGCTCGGTCATCCGTGACAATCGGGTCGCCGAACCAACATTCGGTCGACGCTTCACCGGCAAGCGTCGGTTCGATGTACTCCCGCGGCGTCTGGGCCTTCCGAAACGGGTGCGAGCGGAAGTACGCGTCCTCCGTATACAGCGCGATGATCTCACGCGGCTCGTGCGCACGCCAGCACCGCTCCCAGGTATCGCGCCAGCGGCACGCCGCTTCAAGGATCTTCATGGCATCCAGGTTTACCTGCGCGGAGTCACTCGATCAATGGTCCCGGCCGACGTCGAGCGGTGTTCGGGCCGCCGACCGACAGCCCGGCCACGGCGTCATGGTGGCAGACGAAGTTCTGCGAGCTACGGGCCAACCTCACGGCGAGGCGGAACGGTATCTCCTGGTGTCATCGTATGTGCGATCGGACGCTCCGAAGCGCTCGCCAGTGTCTCCGTGTTCCGTGGCGTCGGCCCTCCATCCTCCGTCGCGCTGCCGAGGCTGGGCCGGCCCCGCGCCCGCTGTGACCGGTGTCTCCGGGAGATCACGACGGTCTACCGGTACGGCCTGCGCGAGCGGCCTTGCGGGGTACGTCGCATAACCTGTCTCCCTTGGGCGCCCGACAATGAAGGGCGAACGAGCCCTATCACGGGTATCGAAGCTCGCGCAACGATCGGCCACACAGCTTGCTGAGGCGCGTATTACTCGCCGCGTACTTCTCGATCCCCCACGCCTCGAGAGCTTGCCTCTTCTGCTCTCGCAACGATGGCGTCACCGGTCTCAGGATTGGATCAACGACCTCTTGGAGCACGTTCCGCACGGTGCGGCCGCCGCGAAGCGCTTTCACCGCTGGCGTCGGGTTGAAGGTCGACACGCGAAAGGCGCGATTCCAAAGCCTCAATGCGAGGATCGGCCCGGCAGAGAGTGACACGTTGACGCGTGTATGTTCGATGCGCGGCGGGCGACTCGTTCCAAAGAACGCGGCGATCGCGTCGACGAAAGCGTCAGGGTCGCGCCGCAGGTCTTCGTAGAGGGCGACAAAGACGTTGTCGCGTCCGAAGAGATCAATGTAGCCCGCTGCGAGCCGGTCGTACTCGAGGCTCGTGAAGTCAAACGAAGGTCCCTCGATATCACCAGCGAGGAACTCCGCGAAGGTCCCGTGACCGCCCTCGTTCACGTACTGGCCGTAGATCGACGCGATCATCTCGGGCTGGTTGCGGACGACGAACAGGATCCGCGCATCAGGGAGGACCTGTGACAGACGACCGGCATTCCGCAGCCCGGTCGGATCTCCCCAGAGGTTCCCGCTAATCCCCTCGTTCGAGATGAGGAGCCTGGTGCCCTGTCTCGCTGCTTGCTCCGCAACAGCGCGAAAGGCTGATGCGAGAAAGGCCTCGTCCGCGGCAGTGATCAGGTTTTGCGTGAGCGCCGGGACGACCGGGCCCAGAAGGCTTTGCCCGAGACGTACGGGAACACGCAGCGCTGCAACCAGGTCGAGCCCGTCTTGTGCAGGCCGACATGGACGACGTGACCTGAGTCGATCAGCGCAGGTCCTTGTTCGACTCCATGTCGAACCACATCGCGAAGAGCGTGAACTGCGACCCCGAGATCAGCAGCAGGGCGATCAGCACGACCGTACCCACGCTCACATCGTAGCCGGCGATCCGATACCCGATCTCGATGCCACCGAGGACGACTCCGGTGATCGTGGCCAGGAAGCCGAGCGCATAGAAGAGGACGAGCGGGTGGAAGTCCCGGATCAGGTACTTCTCGCGCATCCGCCAGAAGAACGCCTTCCACAGCAGCCAGGAGATCTTCGGGACGACGTGCCGGTACCGGATTCCCGAGCGCTCGCCGACACCGTAGATCGGCCGGGAGGGAAAATCGCGCACCCGTGCGTTGACGACGTTCAGGTGGACGAGCAGGTCGTTGGGGAAGCCGTAGCGCGGGTAGACACCCTCGAGGTCGAGCGCCTGGAGCGTCGGTAGAGCGAGTGCGGTGTAGCCCGACTGCGAGTCTGCGACGTGCCAGTAGCCGGAGGCAATCTTCGTCAGGAACGAGAGCGCGGCGTTACCGAGGTAGCGCGTGTGCGGGATCAGCTTCCACGCCTCCCCGGTGAAGAGACGGTTCGCCTTCGCGTAATCGACCTCCCCGCGGGCGACAGGTCGGGCGAGCATCTCGAGGTCGTATGGATCCATCTGGTTGTCGGCAGCCATCACACAGGTGACGTCGTTCCGGTCGACGATCGATCGCCTGTAGCCGCTGACGATCGCAGCCCCGACACCCTCGTTGCGCTCGTGCGCGATTATCTCGACGCGCGGGTCGCCGAGCGCCCGCGCACGATCGACGGTCCCGTCGCTTGACGCGTCGTCGACAAGGTAGATCCGATCGACGAAGGCCGGTATGCCCTGCAGCGTCGTGGCCACGAGTGCCTCCTCGTCGTGGGCGGGGACGACGACCCCAACTCGCTTGCCCTCGAGCATGCGGAGAGACTACGACGCGACGCTGCGAGCGGCCCGCGCCGCGACCGCATCCCAGGCAAGTGCGGCTGCGAGACCGAGCAGAAGACCGATTACGGCGGCGACGACGACGGAGTTTCGGCGGCTCCGGGCGGTGACCTTCTGGGAGCCCGCTGCGGTGACGACGCGCGGCAGCTCGATCAGCTGTGCCTGCGTGAGCAGCTGGGAGGTGCTGAGCCGATCCTGCTCAGCGCTGACGAGCCGCTGCTGCGCGTTCGTGACCATCGAGATCGCCACGAGCTTGTCCGTCGGAGTCACGACTCCCCGCAGGGCCGCCGTGGCCTGTTCGACCTGGTTGCGGGCCAGTGCCTCCTGGCGCTCGTCGCTGGCTATCTGGGCGCGGAAGATCGAGATCTTACGATTCGCAAAGTCACCGACCTTCGCCACGACCTGCCCAGCGAGCGCGTTCGCCGCCGCCTTGATCTTGACACGCTTCGCGCCCTGGACCGTGATCGTCACGAGCGGCGTCTGTCCGAGCTTCGCCAGACTCCCCGACACGGCCGCGACGGCGATGTGGCCGCTCAACGCGCCCGGCTTCAGACCGGCCGCCTTCGACGCCGCCGCGATCGTGGTCTTCGAGTTGACGATCTGGCGCACGGTGCTCGGGTTCGTCTGCAGGTTCTGGAGCTGGACGTTCCCGCTGGCCGAGTAGGGCTGGCCGAGGTACACGCTTGCCTGGGCCTCGTAGACCTGACCGCCGCCGAGCGAGATCGCATAGCCGACGATCGCGCCGAGGACGAGACCGACGAGCAGAAGCCACCAGCGCGCCACCAGCGCGTCCCAGTAGCGGCGGAAGTCGACCTCCTGCTCCGCGTCCCAGTCGTACCGCTCTGGCGTACGACTGGTGGTCTGCTCGCGCGCCGTCATGGCGAGGCGACTCTAGCGGAGGCCCACTGCCACTGTGCTTTCAAGCCACGTTCCAGGCCGACGCGAGGCGCCCAGCCAAGCTCGGCCCGGATCCGGCTCGTGTCGGCCGAGGTGCGCTTGACGTCGCCGGCCGCGGGCGGCCCGTAGCGCACGTCAAGCATGCGGCCGGTGATGCGCTCGAGCGCGTCGATCGCTTCCCGCATCGTCGCCTCGGCGCCACCGCCGACGTTGTAGACCGCGCCCGCCGGGGCGTCGAGCGCGGCGATCGTCGCCGCAACGGCGTCGCTCACGAAGGTGAAGCCTCGCGATTGCCTGCCATCGCCGTAGAGCTCGAAGGGCTCGCCATCGCGCAGCGCCGCCACGAGCCGAGTGAAGGCCATGTCGGGGCGCTGACGGGGGCCATACACGGTGAAGTAGCGGAGCACGACGAAGTCGAGGTCGAAGCTGCGCCGGTAGGCGCGGGCGAGGTGCTCGCAGGCGAGCTTCGTGATCCCATACGGAGAGACCGGCCGTGGCTCGACGTCCTCCGATGTCGGGTACGCGGCGGCGTCACCGTAGATCGATGACGAGGAGGTGAAAAGGACGCGCACACTCGCCGCGGCAGCCGCCTCGAAGACGCGCTGGCTTGCGAGTACGTTCCGGCGGAGGTAGAGCGGGAAAACGTCGCCGAAGCTCCGCACGCCGGGCTGGGCGGCGAGGTGGAAGACCGCGTCCGCCCCAGTGAAGTCGAGCCGACCGTCCGCGAGGTCGAGCCGCTCGAGCTCTCGGCCACGGGCGTTCTCCTCCTTCAGCGCGGGCTCGTAGTTATCGGTCAGGCAGTCGATCCCGGTAACCTCGTGGCCGGCTGCGACGAGCGCCTCGGCCAGGTGCGAGCCGATGAAGCCCGCAGCTCCGGTGACGATGATCCTCAACGCACCTCCATCCCGTAGACCTGTCCGTAGCCGACGAGGTAGAGGCGGTGCGTTTCGGCGACCGCCGGCGTGTACTTCCCGTCGGGATACGTCCACAGCAGCTTGCCAGAAGAACCGGCCAGCGCGTAGGTGCGCTTGGCAAGCGTCGCGAAGTACACCACGCCGTCGATCACCGTTGGCGAGCCGGAGATAGGGCCGTTCGCCTTGAACGTCCAGCGGACGTCGCCGGTCGCGGCATCGAAGGCGTAGAGGCGGCTGTCGTACGAGCCCACGAAGACGAGGCGGTTCCACACCGCGGGAGACGAGTAGACGTAGCCGCCGGTGTGGTGCGACCAGCGCAGGGTGCCGCTGGTCGCGCCATACGAGTAGACCTTCCCGTCGGTCGAGCCGATGTAGACGCGGCCGTACGCGACAGCGGGCGTCGAGTAGAACGTGCCCGAATGGCCGATTCGCGGCTGGGCGGCGGCGCGCCAGAGCTTCTTTCCCGTCCGCGCATCGAGGCAGTAGACGTGGCCGTCGTACGAGCCCACGAAGAGCCGGTTGCCCGAGACGGCGAGCGCACCCTTGACCTGGCCGTTCGTGTGGAACCTCCAGCGGATCTTCCCGGTCCGCTCCGCGAGCGCATAGACGTTGCCCCCCCAGTCGCCAACGTAGACGAGCCCGCCGGCGACGAGCGGCGAGCTCTCGCTCGGCCCGATCGAGGTCCGCCACCGAATCCTCCCGAAGCCGACGGCAAATGCGATCACCTCGCCGTCGATTCCGCGGCCGCCCGCGGCGTTGCACGGCGGCCGGTTCATGAAGGCCGCGAAGACGACGTGGTCATGGATGGTCGGCGACGCGGCGACGCAGCGGTGCGAGCGGAAGCGCCAGGCGCGCTTCCCCGTCCGCGCGTTGATCGAGGTGAAGTCGCCGGCGTTCGTGGCGAAGTAGAGGCGTCTGTAGCCGACCACCGGCGGGAACTCGACGAGGCTGCCCGCGTGGTACGTCCAGATCTTCCGGAACGGCGGCTTCAATCCGAGCCCTACGGCGTCGCGCGTCCGCTCCGGCACGCGGCCGTAGGTCGGCCAGGGCACCTTCGAGAGCTCGGGGTTCGGCGGTGGGCGTGCGACCGTGGTGACGAACTCGACCGTCGAGGAGCCGCGGATGTCCCGCCCCTGGTGCCTGCGGTAGAGGACGAAGGCAGAGACGACGCCGGCGCCGACGAGGACGATCGCCGCGAGGGCCAGGGCGACGCGCTTCACGCGGCGAGGTTACGCGCCCGGGACGATCAGGGCGCCGAGATCCTGCGTCGCCCACAAGCCGGCCGAGTTCTGTGCGCCGAGTGTCGCTTGCCACGTGCCCGGCGGCAGCGTCACCTCGGCGGAGCCCTGTAGTGGGCTCCGCCCGAGTTCGACGACCGTCGGCGTCGCGCCGCCGCGAAGGACGATCCGCAGCTTCAGCCACGGCGTGCCCGGATCGGTTGCCGCCCAGTTCAGCGTCGTCCCCTGGAGTTGGGCCTGGATCTGCGGCGGCGCCGTGTCCCACGCGACGACAAACGGCTGGTCGAGCTGCACGGTCGACTTGTTGCCCGCGAGGTCAACGGCCGTCAGCTGGCCCGTGTAGCTCCCCGGCGCGAGTGTGCCGGGCTTCCACGTCAGCGTCTGTGTGCCCCGGTTCAGCGTGGCACTGACCGCGACGCCTCCCGCGGCGAGCGTCACCCGGGAGCGCTTCGAGAGGGTAAACGTCACCCTCGCCGCGTCGAGGAAGTTGTCCGCCGGCTTCGGATAGAGCGTCACCGGCGCTCCGAGCGGGGTCGGTCCGATCTGCGGCGGCTCCTTCACGTATGCGTAGAACCGCGTCGCCGCGTCTTGCCAGACCGGATCCTGCGTCTGCTGGGCGAGCTTGACGAGCAGCTGCGTTACGAACTTCTGGTACTCGAGCGGCGCCTCCGCGCCGCCGAGCGAATAGAGCGACCAGTAGCCGGTGTCGAAGCGCGGCAGCAGAGCCTGGGCGGCCACGGTCATCGAGGCGGCAAGCCCCGCTGCGTTCGCATCGCCCGTCGCCTGCGCATAGTCGTTCAGCGAGACGATCGCCTGCAGCTGGGCGTTCAGGACGACGAGCCGGTCGAAGCTGTAGAGCCTGATCCATGGACCGGCCGAGAGCTGCTGGATCAGCCCGGCGGGGACGGCCGCGTACGCCCTGCCCGCCGCCTGCAGGAGCGTCTGGTCGGAGAGTACCGTCGCCGCGCGGCTCAGCGCCTGCGCGGCGACGGCCTGCGCCATCCCCGAGGTCCAGGGCGGGCTGCCGTTGTTGAAGGGGAAGTAGTACTCCCAGCGGAGCGCCGGGCCTCGGGGGACGCCGCGGGCGACGAGCGCGTCGACGAGCTGCCGGGTCGCCACCTGGTCGTTTCGGGCAAGGTCTGCGTTGAGCACGCCGAAGTTCGCGAGCGGGTGAAACTGGAAGCCCTTGCCGGCGAACCAACGGTAGACAACCGAGTCCGCGCCGGCGATGTCGATCCGCCGCCAGGGGAGGATGTGCGTCTCGAGGTAGGAGAGGTTCGCCTCGAGCATCGTGAAGAGCGCCAGCGCGCGCGGCGAGAGGTAGGAGGCGCGCTGGCGGGCGATTTCATTCAGCAGGGATGCAACGACCGCACCTCTCGCCCTCGGGAGCCGCGAGCTGTCTGTGACCGCGAGTCCGACGTCCCGGCGGTAGCGCTGGACGTCCTCAGGCTTGAGCCAGCCCGCGTTGGCGGCCTGCGTGATCCCCTTGCGGATCCGCAACGAATCCGCTTTGACGGACGCCTGGGCGACACCCGACACTGCGAAGACGACGATCCCGACGAGGAGCCCGAGTCGGCTGCGAGAAAGCTGCACCCCGCTCACAGGGTGCCACGCATTCCGATCTGTTGACGAAAGCTTTACTTGCGTTGGTTGCGCGGGCTCCGGTGCCCCGCCGGGTGGCGCCCGTCGCGGACCGCGTTGCCGCGGTGCGTGGCCCTGTGGGGCCTGTGGTGCGCCTCCCGCGGCTCGAGCGCATAGAGCGTCCCGTAGCCGTGGAAGAGCAGGCGCCGGCCGTTCCCCGAGACCGGCACGTACTCGCCGTGGGGGAACCGGATCACGACGCGGCCGGTGCTGGCGGCGACCCCGTAGATCCGGTGCGAGAAGCTGCCCGCGTAGGCGATGCCATCGACGACGACGGCGGCGCCCGAGATCGGACCGCCCGTCCCGACTTCCCAGAGGATACTCCCGCTCGCTGCGGAGACACAGTAGAACACGCCGGAATATGAGCCGAAGAAGACCCGCCCGCCCCAGGCCGCGGGCGACGAGTACACGTATGAGCCGGTGTTGACCCGCCAGAGGTAGCTGCCCGTAGTCGTAAACGCCGTCAGCGAGTTCCCCGTCGAGGAGGGGACGAACAGCCGGCCGTCGAGCACCGCGGGCGTCCCGTAGACGCGGCCGTTGACGCCGCCGACCCACTGCGTGCGCCCGTTGCGCGGGTCGAGCGCCCAGATGCGGCCGGCATAGTCGCCGATGAAGAGCCGTCCCGAGGCGATCGATGCGCTCGACGTGATCTTCGCGCCCAACCAGCGCGACCACCGCAGCCGCCGCCGCGAGAGATCGAGGGCATAGACCCGCCCGTTCCAGGCGCCAAAGTAGTCGAGCCCGTTCGCAACGATGGGCGAGGACTCGATCGGCGAGCCGACGGAGAAGCGCCAACGCAGCCTTCCGGTCGCCCGGTTGAGCACGTAGACCTCCCCGTTCATCCCGTGATACACGAGGTCGTTTCCGACGACCGCCGGCGACGACGCCATCTGCCCATCCTGGGTCTCGTGACGCCACAGGACCCGGCCGAAGCGCATCGAGATCGCGCGGATCGTCGCCTTCGCGTTGCCGACATAGGCGTTTCCGTTCCAGACGACGGCGGGGAACTCGACGAGCCCTCCGACCCCGATGCTCCAGACCGTCCTGAAGGGCGGCCGGAGCGGAATGTGGATCTGTGCCTGGGCCCGCGTGAGCGTCGCGCCGTACAGCGGCCACTGAAACTCGGGCCGGTAGATCCGGATCGTCACCTCCCGGTAGCGGTGGAATAACTCGTAGACCCTCCGGCCGGTGAACCCCCGCGCCCGCACCGTCACATTGAGAGCGCGGCGCCAGGGAACGCGGATCTCGGCGACGCCTGACCCGTCGGTCCGGTCATGCCTGCCCCAGAGCGAGACGCGAGCGTCCGGGATACGGCGGCTCGTGTCACCGTCGACGACCGTGAGGATGAGTCTCGCGGGCCGCCGGGGCACGTGCTTGCGCGCGTGCACCGTCAGGTGCTTCTTCGGCGGCCGCTGTGGTGCGGGCGCCGCCTGCCGGGCGCTACCGGCGCAGCCCGCGCCAAGCACTGCGAGGGCGACCAACACCCCAAGGCGAAGACTCATGCTTCCGCGAGCGGCTCTGGAAGATCGTCCGCCAACGGTTCCAAGCTACCGCCGGAACCGGTCGTCAGCATCAGGTGCGAGAAGAAGCGTGTCATCACGACGCCCTCCTGGAAATCGTCGAGTCGCTGCTCGGGCCGCTCGCCGTTTGCGAGCGCGATCGCGAGCTCCGGGTAGCGCGAGCCGGCGGCGGTCGGCAGCGGGAAGGCACCGCCGAAGCGCGGGTTGATGTCCGTCACACGATGAGTCCCGTCCGGCTCCCTGAAGCACTGGATGTTCGCCGGGCCGATCAGCCGCAGCTTCTCCGAGACCGAGCAGCCGACCTCGATCAGGACCGGATCCTTGATCGTCATCCCCTTGATCGACTCACCGCCCTTTGACTCGATCATCGTCCGCGGAATCGCCTTCAGGCACTGCCCCCCGAGGTCGCAGAACACGTCGACCGAGAATTCCTCGCCCCGGCAGCACGACTGCACCATCGAGGGTACCGGCGTAAAATCCAGGAAGAAGTCGAGCTCGCGGCGGTCGCGGCAGCGGTAGATGTGCCGCGAGCCGAAGCCGACACGCGCCTTGACGAGCAGCGGAAACGGGGCGTCTTCCGGCAGGCCCTCGGAGAGCCACGTCGGCGGCGTCTCGATCCCCTGTTCCTCGAACAGCAGGTGGGCGAGCCACTTGTCACCGAGCGAGGCGCACAGGTTCGCGTCGGGCAGGAGCACGAGCGCGGGCGCGAGTGCCTCGCGGGCACCGGCCAGCGTGATGTGGTCGAGATCGGTGAGCGGGACGATCAGTGCGACCTCGTGCTCGCGGACGAGCTGCGCGAGAGCCGGCACGTAGTCCGGATCGTCAACGCGCGGCACGAGCTCGCGCTCGTCCGCGTGGTAGAGCGCCGGGGCAAGTGGATTGGCGTCCGTCGCGATCGTCCGTCCGCCGGCCCGGGCGAACGCGGTGACGATGTCCACCCGCTGCCCGGCGCAAGTGAAGAGGACCGCGGTCACGCCGAGAGAGGGTAGCGTCTTCGGCCTGCGCCGCCTCGTCTGGATCAGCCTCCCGCTCCTGGCCGGCGCGTTCGTCGTCGCCACAAGCGTCCTCTTCGTTTGGCCCTCGACCGACCGGCCCGAAAGCGCGGATGCAGTGGTCGTCCTCTCCGGCGGCCGCAACAGCCGCCTGGACCCGGCACTCGAGCTGATGCGGCGGAAGGTGGCGCCGCTGCTCGTGATCTCCGGCTCCGGGCTCGACAGGAAATGGCAGAAGGCGCGGCGCCTCTGCCGGGATGGCACACGAGACTTCCGCGTCCTGTGCTTCGACCCAAAGCCCTACAGCACCCGCGGCGAGGCCGAGGAGATCGCACGCCTTGCTCACAGCCGCCATTGGCGGCAGGTCGACGTGGTCACATCCGATTACCACGTCTTTCGCGCGCGGCTCATCATCGGCCGCTGCTACCACCGCGGCCTGGCAGTGATTGGGACGGACTACGGGTGGCGGACGGCCGCGCTGGCCTGGTTCTCCGAGTGGGGCAAGCTGCTTTACCAGCTCACGATCGAGCGGTCGTGCTAGTGCACGTCCGAGAATCGGGTTCAATTGTGTGAGGCGTTTGCCGCGTAGCTCCAGGCGAACGGTAGGGCGGGCTTCCAGCCAGGCGAAGACCTCGGGGGTTTCTGTGCACCTGCAGATTGTCGAGGATCGCCTGCACCTGCTTGCCGCAGGGATCTCAGCCTCGAGCAACTCGAGCAGGTTGAGGAACTCGACCCGGCTGTCGCGCTCGTCGAGGTCGCCTTTAACCTGGCCGCTGTGGACGAGCAGGGGGAGCATGCCGTGCCTGCGGTACGAACTCGCGTCGGGCGGGCTTACCCGGCGCCGACGGGGTCTCGGCGCGGATCGGCTCCTTGGGCTGCCCGCTCGTCTGCTCGTCGATCAAGACGACGATCGCCCCCTCGGGCCGATTCAGGTAGAGCCTGCAACCTCAACCTGCTTCGTCGAAGTCTGGATCGATGCTCGGCGAGCTTCTGACCCGTGCGGCTTCAGGCCGGCCTCGCTCAGGATCGCGTGCGCGTGGCTCTTGCCGATCCCGACTGCAGCCGGCCAGGCTGGGCACCGTCCAGTGCGGCTCGCCCTCCGGCGGCGGCGAGCGGGTGGTCTTGAAACGCGCAACCGCTCGTCCTGGCCGTAGCGGCGCGGTCCAGCCGCCATCGCCTCCATCCTGATCAGCGACACCGATCGGGCCGTGTTCGCCTCCTGGAGCGAGGCGCCCCTGTTTCCTGAACAGTAAACGGCGGATGTCGCCGGGGCGGCCAGATCCAGCCCCGGCTCAGCGCAGGCGCCCCCGCGACTCGATTCCGAACCCTACGTACCGGAGGTCGTAGCCGTGGGCGGCTTCCAGCCGCCGCGTGCGCCCTTGTAGGTGCCGGCGAAGAGCGCGAGCGGCGTCCGCAGCAGGATCAGGAGGTCAGTCGTCGGCGAGCGGTGGTCGACGTACCAGAGGTCTAGCTCGATCCGCTCGTCCCAGGGCAGCGCCGCGCGGCCGTGGATCTGCGCCCAGCCGGTGATTCCCGGCTTCACGTCCAGCCTCCGGCGCTGGCGCTCGTCGTAGCGCTCGACCTGGTAGCGGAGCGTCGGCCGCGGTCCGATCAGGCTCATATCGCCGCGTAGGACGTTCCAGAGCTGCGGCAGCTCATCCAGTGAAAGCCGTCGGAGGGCGCGGCCGACGCGGGTGATTCGCGCATCTCCCCGATCGACGGCGTAGCCGGCGCCCTTGGTCTCGGCGCCGACGACCATCGTCCGCAGCTTCAGGAGCTCGAAGTCGGCGCCGCCCTTGCCGACGCGTGTCTGGCGGTAGAGGACGGGGCCGCCGTCCTCGAGCTTGATCGCGAGCGCCGAGATGCCGAACAGGGGGGTCGTCACGGCGAGGCCAAGCCCAGCGATCGTGACGTCGAGCACGCGGTTCAACGCACGCCCTCGGCGGCCTCCCACGTAGCGGGGACGCCGCGGCGAATGTAGTTCGCGAGGGAGACGACGGTGGCCCAGGTGACGAGGACGTAGTAGCGGGCCATGCCTACGCCAACCGCGGCCGCCGCGAGCAGCCCGAGTTGGCAACCGAGGGCGACCTGGTAGAGAAAACCCTCGCCGAGCAGGGCGAGGTTCACGCCGAGCAGGACGAGGTGGAGCAGCCCACTCGCGTAGCGCAGGTGGCGGTGGGAAACGAGCTCGACGAGGTAGACGGGCCCGAGCCGCCGCAGCATTCCCCCCTTCAGCGTGATCAGCCAGCAGTGCTCGAACATCCGCACCTTGCGCCGGTACTCACTTTCGTTCGACGGCGTCGGCTTCTCGAACGCGACGGCCTCCGGCTCGTAGACGGCGCGCCGGCCACGCTGGACCATCAGATAGGGGAGCGAGAGATCGTGGCCGAAGCGCGGGTCGACATCGACGTAATCCTCGCGCCGCACCGCATAGATCGAGCCGTTGCCTCCCGTGACCGAATGGAGCAGTGACTCCGCCGCACGGGTGCGCAGCTCGTAGCGCCAGTAAGCGCCTTCCTTGTTCGAACCGTCGGCGGCCTGGAGCTCGAGCCGGCCGCAGACGTATGCGACCGAGGGGTCGGTGAAGTTCCGGACGAGCTTGCGCAGCCCGTCGCGCGCCCAGGTCGCGTTCGCGTCGGAGAATGCAACGACCGCCCCGGACGTCTCGCGGACGGCACGATTCTGCGCCGCGACCTTCCCGCCGCGCTCGCAGCGGAGCAGGCGGACGCCGCGACCGACGAACTCCTCCACGATCTCGTCGGTGCGGTCGCCCGATGCGTCCGAGGCGACGACGATCTCGAGCCGGTCGGCCGGATAATCCTGCTGGAGCAGGTTCTCGAGGCGGCGCGCCACGACGGCCTCCTCGTCGTGCGCGGCCACGACGACGCTGACTGGCGGCAGGTCCTCACCCTTCCGGACCGGGCGCGCGCGGAGCCGGGAAGCAATCGCCGCTGCGACCGGGTAGCCGGCATGGGTCCAGGTGAGCGCGCCGAGCGACGTCCAGAATACGACTTTGAGGGCAAGCATGGCGCGGCGAGCCTAGCGTGCCGCGAGCGAGCGGCGCCGCACAATGAGTTATCGTCCGGGGGTCGTTTGAAGAGCGTGACGAGAGTCGTTACGAGCAACCTCCAGCGGGTACTCACCCTCGTCGGTGCTCGCACGTTTCCACTCTACGCAGCACTCACAGGCCTCTACGGCCTTTGTCGGGTAGGGAGCTTCACAAACCGCGCCGATCGCGTCACTGACACGTCGGGTTACGAGCACGTCGCCTCGCTGCCGCTTTGGAGCATTCGCTTCTACACAGGGGAGCGCGGCTTCACAATCCCGCTTTTCTACAAGCTCCTGGCGACGTCGGAGGCACGAATCCTCGGTCAGCTCGTCTTCTCGACCGCGGCCTGGCTCGTCCTCGCAGCCGTGATCGTCCGGCGCATCCACTCTCGATGGCTCCGGCCAATCGCCTTCGCCGCGGTCCTCGCCTTCAGCCTGACCACCGAAGTGATCCTCTGGGACACGCTGCTTCTCAGCGAGTCGGTGACCTTCGCGCTGACCGCCCTCCTGCTCGCGGCCTGGATCGCCCTGATCGGGGATCCCAGACCGCGCCTGGCAGTGGCCGTGATCGTGTTGTCGCTCCTCTGGGCGTTCGCGCGTGACACGAACGCGTATGTCCTGCTCGTCGTCGGGCTCTTCGTCGCGGTCACGCTGGTTCGGTCCGAGTATCGACGTCTGAAGCTCGTGCTGGTCGCTGGCTGCTGCGCGATCTTCCTAGCCGACTACGGCTCGGCGGACGCCGGCAAGCGCTGGCGCCAGCCGCTCGTCGACGTTGTCGTTCATCGAGTGATCACGCACCCATCGATCACCTCCTACTTCGAGCACCTTGGGCTCGATGTCCATTCGAACTGGGTGGCGAGCGGGTGGATCGACGTTCGCGGACGCAGCGTGTATCTCCACTATCTCGTCTCGCATCCGGGCTACACGCTCGCGGCGCCGTTCATTGGGCGCCAAGAGGCGCTCTATTCGACGCCGTCCAACGCGGCATCCCTGATCGACCCGGAGCTGAAGATCTACAACGACAACGCGAGCCTGCGCTTCCTGCCGCTCCCGCGATTGACGGAGGAGGTGCTCTTCCCGCGCGGCATCGCACTCATCCTCGTCGTTCTCGGAGTCGTTCTTGCAAGCGCACTCGCCGTAGCTCGGTTTGCCGGCGCCGACCTGGTGTGGTTGGTGCCGCTCGGGATACTTGCGACGACGTACCCCCACTTCCTCATCGCGTGGCACTTCAGCGGTGTGGAGGTGGATCGGCACGCGCTGGAGGCAGCGCTCCTGCTGCGTCTGTCGCTGCTGGTGCTCGCGGCGTTTGCAATCGATCGCTTGCTCGCTCGCGGGATCGGGACGCCCACAGTCACTGCGGACGATGCCCGGGCCAGATCCGCGAACGCGGATCCGCCGCTCGCACCTTGAGCGCGGGGTCTGCGCCCACGCAAGCACGGCGAGGGCGCCCAGCACACACCTACGAGGCCCGCATGGCGCGAGCCGCCGGCTTCGGGCACCTCGGTCGGGCCGATGCGGACGTTAATATTGCGGCCTCCCCGTGCCCATGCAGTCGCCCAGTCTTTCGCTGCCCGTGGGTTCCTGGGCGCGGTTGTCGCGCGCGATCGCGGTGGGATTGGTCGCGACCGCCGCGGCGGTGGCGCTCGTACGAGCGCCGTCGTTGGTTCACCATTTCGACGGGCTCGCAGCGTATGCGGCGCACCGAACGCCGCTCGAGCGAGAGCTCGCCGGCGCCGACAGCGCCGACATCGACAACATCTTCCTCGAGAAGGCGCTGGACATCGTGCCCAGGAACTCGACGTACGCCTTGCTTGAGCCCGCTTCCATCGACGTCGCGCAACGCTCGTACAAGATGGCAGCGCTGACGTACCTGGCCCTACCCGGCTATGTTCGGTTCCTGCTCCTCCCTCGGCGGGAGATGCCTCCCAGCTCCGCGTCGTACATCCTCTGCTACTTCTGCGACACCTCCCCTTTCGATCAGCGGTGGACCCGGGTCTGGGAGTCGTCTGATCGCGGCCTCGTGATCGGGCTGCTGCGCCACTGATGAGCCGCTCGCTCGGCGGCCTGTTGATCGCCCAGGCCCTGTACGCCGGGGCGGGCGTGGGCGTCCTGTCGACCCTGCGCCGCTGGGAGACCTGGGTCGACTTCCTGCAAGCGCTGGGCCTGGCCTACCTCACAGGCGTCGCCTCCGTCGGCGTCCTGGCAACGCTGATGCTTTTGGCAGGGTTCGGACTCGGAACGATCGTCATCATCGCGATCGCAACCGGGCTCTTGGTGGCGGGATGCGCAGTCGCAGCGGGACGTGGGTTCCGGCCGCCGCGCGCGAGCGGGCTCACGAGGCCGGCGGCGACGCCGCAGAACCTCGCGGTGCTGGTGTTCGCCGTGATCACGCTTCTCGTCCTCGGCGCCATGTCCAGAGCCGCCGTGCACTTGCCTGTGACCTCGTGGGATGCCTGGACGTTCTGGGTCCCGAAGGCCGAGACCATCTACTTCTTCGGGCTCGATGCGCACCTCCTCACTGCGCTCGCCAACCCCAGCTACCCCCTCTTCGTTCCCGCGCTCCAAGCCATGGACTTCCGCCTGATGGGTTCCGCGGACGCGACCGCCCTCGCGCTCCAGTACTGGTTCCTCTTCGCCGCGTTTCTGCTCAGCGTCTGGACGCTGCTGCGCCCGCTCGTGAAACCGGCCGTGATCTGGCCCTTCCTCGCGCTGGCGTCAGTCATGCCGACGCTCGACAAACGCTTGCTCGTGGCCGAGGGCGACTGGCCCCTGGCCGTCTTGTTCGCCGTAGCCGCGCTCTGCGTCGCACGCTGGCTGCTGACGCGGGAACCCTGGCTTCTCGGGGTTTTTGCGTTCCTCGCGTCGGCCGCGATGGCGACCAAGCGCGAGGGCCAGCTGCTGATTGCCTGTCTGCTCGCAGCCGCGCTCGCGACAACCGTCCGCACAGCCCGCGCCGCGTGGCCGAGGCTTCTCGGTCTGACCGTACTCGCCTATCTCCCTCAGATCCCCTGGAGGCTCTGGTGGACATCGAGGCACGTCACGCCCGACACGCCCGAGGTGCCGTTCTCGCGGCTGCCGTCACATGTCGATCGAGTTGGCCCGGCACTCCGGATCGTGCTCCACCTGCTGGTTCGCACTGACATGTGGCTCGTGACCGTCCCGCTCGCTCTGACAGCCGCGCTCCTTCTGCTTGTGGCACGCCGCGACGTCGGCCTGGCGGTGCTCTATCTGCTGACATGCGCGCTGGGAGTGGTGGGCTTCGTGTGGGTTCTCTGGTCGTTCCTCTCGTTCCCCCTCGACGAGTCCGCGCAGGAACCGATCCCGCGTGCGGTTGGCTCGCTCGTCCTGCTCTCGGCGGCGTTCGCGCCGCTGCTCGTCTCGCGCCTCCTAGCCGTGGGCGCCCATTCGGCGGAGCAGCCGATCGACCTCGCGCCTGTCGCCGTGGATGGTTGACGCACCAGGGTCGCTCCGCAGGCTGGAGATGCGGCGCGTGGCCTCCAGCCGATCGATCGCCTCGACCAGCCGGCCGGAACGGTCGAAGCAGAGCTCGAGGGCGTACGGGTTCGTGCCGCGCCGGTACACGAGGCAGTCGAAGGCGGGCAGCACGCGGTAGCCGCTCAGCGCCGGCTGGTCGAGAGGGCCGACGATCCGCTCGATCCGTTGCATGCCGCCGACCTGGGCGTCGATCCAGCGCTCGCGCTCCCAGCGGCCGACCAGTGTCATGGCGACGGCGACGACGAGGACCAGACCTGCCGCGAACACCCCGTGCGTCGCGCGCCCCGAGCGAACGTCAGCTGCGCGCGACGGCACGGAGCAGCTCCCGGTACCGGTGGACCGCCACGGTGCGGTCGGCCTCCGCCACGACAAACTCGCGCCCGCGCCGCCCCATCTCGTCGAGGTCGTAGCGGCCATCGTGCGCATCGCGGAGCACCTTCGCCACGAGTTCCGGTCGCCCGGGGGAAATCACGATCCCACAACCGACGCGCTCGACGACCATCGCCGTCTCGCTGTCGGGATCGGCCGACACGAGGACTGGGCGGCCCGCTGCGAGGATCCCGTAGAGGCGGCTCGGCACGACGTATCCCGAGAGTCCGCTTCCCAGTCCCACGAAGTGAATGCTTGCGGTCGAGAGAGACATCGAGAGCGTCTCGCGTGACTGATAGCCCATGAACTGGATGCGGTCGGCTTCCAGCACCTCGGCCAGCTCCTTCAGCTCGAGGAGCCGTGCACCGCCGCCGATGATCACGAGCGCAAGATCGTCCAGATCACGCACGAAGGTCGTCGCGCGGATCAGGGCTTCCAGGTCCTGCGCGTGGCCCACGTTTCCCGAGTGCATGACCACGAAGCGACCATCGAGCGCCTGAGCCTGCGACCAGGCGTTCTTTCGGTCGGTGGGGTAGACAGCGGTCGTGTCCACCCAGTTCGGAATGACGGTGATCCGAGCGGGACAGGCCCCTTTCGCCTCGAGCCGTTTCCGCATCGTGTCCCCGATCGCGACGACCTGGTCGGCACCGCGGAGGTAGATGGCGATCAGCACCCGCAGAAGCGCGATCAGCGGCTTGTTCTCCAGTCGCTTGACCTCGACGGCGATCTCCGGGAAGACGTCCTGGCTGATGACGACGAGCGGCGCGCCGAACCGGCGGGCGACGAGGAGTGCGATGTTCCCGATGATCGGAGGATCCGTCATGCAGAGCACCACGTCGGGCCTGCGGGCCCGAAAGCCCGCTCGCATCGACTCCACCATGTACGTGAGGTAGTTCAGAGCACGGAGGTACAGGCGACGCCGGTCGAATGCCGTCGACTTGACCCGGATCACTTCCACCCCTTCGTGCACGGACCGGCCGGCCTCGGGCGCGTGGATCAGAATGCGGCCCGTGACGACGGTGATGTCGAACTCATCGGCGAGTGCGCCGCACAACTCCGCCAGCAGGTGAGCCGTGGCCTCGAGGCCGGGCCAGTAGTACTGGTTGAAGACGAGGAGCCGCGGCCGGCATCCCTCGACGCTCATGTGGCTGCTCGTCGTGCGAAGAGGCCGCCGCCGAGGAACGCGCAGATCCAGACCGCGGCCGTGCCGACGTTGCCGACGGAGTAGATGTATGACTGAACGCAGGCGAGGACGAGCGCCGCGAGCAGCACGCCGAGCGAGACGGCGGCCTCGCTCCGCGGCAGCGCTCGTACCGCGGCGACGACGAGCGCGGCCACGAGGACCAGGAACACGACCAGGCCCGTCGCGCCGAGCTGCAGGTAGAGGCCGATGAACGAGTTCTCCGGAAGCCCGCCGGCGAAGTTCGCGTAGCGGTCGACGAAAACCCGATCCTCCGTGCCGAACCCGTGACCGAGAGCCGGTCGTTGGTCGGCCTGATCGATCGCCCCACGCCACGCTTCGCCGCGCCCGCTGAGGCCGAAGAGCAACCGGTGGGTCGGCGAGGCCTCGCCCGGAACCGGTGACCCGATGTCGAACTCCAGGGGAAACGCGGACTGGACGTCCAGGTAGCGTGGGTTCGATCTCGGTCTGGCCGACCTCTGCGCCGGCACCTTGGGCTGGGCGGCCCGCTCACCCTTCGATGTCGGTGCGAGGGCGATCGCTGTGCTGGCCACGAGGAGAGCCGCGACGGCGAGCGCGCGGGCGGCCCGGACGAGACGTCGCCCCGGCGCGAGGACGGCCACGGCGGCCACCCCCGCAAACCCGGCAATCAGCGCTCCCCGCGAGCCGGAGGCGACGATCGAGGCGTCGAAGAAGAGCCCGAGCGCGAGCGCGAGCACGCGCCGGCGACGCGAGGAGCTCCCCAGCACGAACCAGGCCGCCACCGGCAGGCAGAGTGCGAGGAGGAGCGAAACCGTGTTCGGGTTCTCGCCGAAACCCCGGTAGCGCGCCGGCAGGTCGAGCGTCGCCTGCTCGACTGCAGCGCGGTGGTCGATCGCAAGCAGGGGCAAGCCCAACGCGGCGACGACGGCAGCACCTCCGATCAAGCCGGCGAGCACGCGGTCGATCGCCCCGGTCCTCCCGGAGCAGGCGAGCGCGAGCGCTCCGGACGTGACGAGGAGGAGAACGAGCGTCGCGGCCCGCTCGGCCGTCAGGCGAGGGTCGACCGACCAGGTCGACGAGAGCAAGGCGACGCCGAGGAGGCAGCTGGCGGGAACCGCGACGAAAGGCCTCAGTGTTGAGGCGTGACGTCGGTCAATCGCCCAGATCGCGGCGAGAACACTCAGAACGAGCAGGGCGAGCCACCGAACGGTTCGCCCCACCTGGACGACCTCGGCCACCGAACTCGAGCCGGCCGCGAAGGCGACGATCGTGACGCCGACCGCAACGGGTACGACGACATCGAGCGAAAGTCGACGTTCGAGGTGCGGCACCGCAGGAGCAGGATACTGAGGCGAACGCGTCGGAGGGCCGATGAAAGCTCGAGGCTATACTCGCCGCCGACGTGCCGTTCCTCGCTGCAATGGCTGTGATCGCGGCGTCATACGGCAGCGGGATCACCCTGACGGTCGGTGGCCGGGTCGGGATCGAGCCCGGTCTGCGGCGATCCCTCACCATCTTCTCAGCTGGCTTCGGCGCCCTCGGTCTGCTCGTGTTCGGCCTCGGGCTGGCGGGCGCTTTCGACCGGGCGGCACTAGTCGCTGTCGCGCTCGCCGGAGCGGTGCTCGCGCTCCCCTTCCTGCCGGACGAGGCCCGGCGGGTCAGACGCGCCTGGCGGGCCGCCTCCTCGACGCCGTGGCTGCTCCTGGCCGTCGCTGCGTTGCTCGTGCTCGACACGGTTCTCGCCTCCGCGCCGCCGACCTCCGGCGACGCGATCGCCTATCACCTGAGCGCGCCGAAGGTCTGGCTCCAAGCGGGGCACATCTTCCCGATCTGGTGGCAATGGAACGCCTTCCAGCCGTTCTCGGTGGAGATGCACATGGCGATGGGGCAGGCGCTCGACGGCGGGAGCGCCGCGATGGTCGTCGCCGCCCTCCTCGGCGCCTTCAGCGCCGCCGCGGTCTACGGCCTCGCGCGTGAGCTCGCCGGACCGCCCGTGGCCGCGGTAGCCGCGCTCGTCTGGGTCGGGCAAGGAATGTTTCTCTGGGAGGCCACCGGCGGCTTCGTCGAGCTGGCCCTCGCGGGGTTCATCGCACTCTCGGCCTGGCATCTCGTCGTGCTCCGACGTTCTCGCCGGCTCCGGGAGGCGGCCTGGGCGGGGCTCGCGCTCGGACTGGCGATCGGGACGAAATACCACGGCCTCATCTTCGCTCCGGTGTTCGTGCTCGCAGCGGCCCTGTTTGCCGATCGGCCGGCGCGCCGGCGTGCGCTCGCGGTCGCATCCTTTCTTGCGCTTGCCGCAGTCGGGCTGCCGTGGTACGTCCGGAACTGGATCGTCGCGGGGAACCCCGTGTATCCCCTCGCCGCCGGAACGTTCGGCGGCAAGTACCTCGACGCCGCGTCGCGCTCCGACATCCAGCAGAGCCTGGCCGTGTACGGGCTGCCCGGGATCTGGCGGTTGCCGTTCTTCCCGCTCGAGTTTCTTCTTCACACCGGCCGCTACGAGCGGGGGTACAGCTTCAGCCCCGCCCTCTTCGCGCTGCCCCCGGCGGCCGTCGTGCTCGGAGCGCGCACGCTCCGGTTGCTCGGGCTTGGAATCCTCGTCTACGTCGTCCTGTGGTGGGAGGCGATGCACCAGATCACTCGCTACCTGCTCCCCGTGCTCCCCTTCGCAGCCGTCCTCGCGGGCTGGGCGGCCGTCGAGCTGTGGCAGGCGCGGCCGCTCGGCCGAAGCTACCTGATTGCGGTCGCCGCGATCAGCACGGTGCCGCTGGTCGTGATCACCGGTCTGTTCGCGTGGCGCATCGCTCCGGGCGCCCTGGGGCTCGAGAGCCGGGGCACCTACGTTCAGCGGCTGACCGGCACCTACGAGGCGTTCCGGTGGCTCGACCGGCGATTGCCGCAGCACGGACGCGTTCTGGTCGGCATCCGTGACCTGTACTGGCTCGACCGGCCGAACGCGGTGTTCGACGTTCCGCTCTTCAGCTTCGGCCAGTCGACGCGGCAGGCCGTGGAGCGCATGCGCCACTATGACATTCGCTACCTCGCGTTCCTGGGCGGCGCGCTCCCGACACCGCTCGAGGCCATTCGGCCGCACCTCCGCTTGCTGGCGCGCCTCGATGTGCCGTACGTGACCTCGCGGACGCTCGGCCGCGTCGCGCACCAGCAGCTCGTCGTCTGGGCGTGGTGTTCTGCGCGCGGAAGTCCCTGCGCCGGCCCGGTGTTGCGCCCGGCGTTCGTCGCGCCGTGAGCCATCCGGAACGGATCATCCCGGACGAGACGCCGCCCGGAATCCTTGCGCTTCATCTGAAGCGATACGTGTTCGCGACCCCGTTCAGCGCGGGCAAGGCGGTGCTCGACGCAGGCTGCGGCGCTGGCTACGGAAGCGCGCAGCTCGCGGCCACCGCCGCGCGCGTCGTTGGTGTTGACGTCGATCCCGGAGCGATCGGCTACGCGCGAAGCCGATACCGCGCGCCGAACCTCGAGTTCGCTGTGATGGACGTGACCTCGCTCAGGTTCGACGACGACTCCTTCGACGTCGTCTGCTCGTTCGAGACGATCGAGCACATCCGGGACCGCGAAGCCTTCCTGCGGGAGGTCGCGCGCGTCCTGCGATCGGATGGAGCCTTTCTCGTCTCGACACCGCAGGCCCGGCAGACGACCGCGCGCCCGGACAATCCGTTTCACCACGTCGAGTACGCAAGGGCGGATTTCGAGCGCCTGTTGAAGCGCGCGTTCGAGCAGGTCGAGCTGTACGGCCAGCGGCGCCTCCTGACCCGGCGGCACCGGCTCCTGCGGCGCCTGGACGTGGTCGGCCTGCGGCGGCGCGTCAGCCACCTGCGGCGGGCATCGGTGCTGCTCGGGACTGCGCCGACGGCCGAGGTCACGCTCGACGGAATCGTGATCGACCGGGATGCCATCGAGCGGGCGGACGAGCTCGTGGCCGTCTGCGTGAGCCCGCGGCGCCCGTGAAGGTCGTCCACCAGCTTCTCTCCGGCGAGGTCGCCGGCGGCCAGCTCGTCGCGCTGCAGCTCGCCAGAGCGGCCCTCGAGGCCGGGCACGGGACGCTCCTCGTGTCGCCGACCGACGGGCCGTTGCTCGAGCGCGCCTCGGCGGCCGGGGTGGCGACGCAGGTCGTCGGTCTCGGGCGCAGCTTCAATGTCGATGACGCCTGGCGGTATGCGCGTGTCCTCCGCCGCGAGCACGCGAGCGTGCTGCACACGCACACGCATCTCGCCGGCAACGTCCTCGGACGGCTCGCAGGGCGTGCCGCCCGCGTGCCGGTGATCTCACACATGCACATCGAGAACGCATTCCGGAGCGATGCCGCCGGACGGGTCCTTCAGATCGCGCTCGACGACGTGACCGCACGGCTCTGCGCGCGCATCCTCGTCGTCTCGCAGGCGACGCAGACGACTCTCGAGCGGCAGGGGTATCCACGGCGGCGCATGGAAGTCGTCTACAACGGCATCGACCTGGAGCGGGCGCACCCCGTGCGGCTCGCCGAACCACCGACGATCGTTCACGTCGGGCGGCTCGCGCCGGTCAAGGGGCAACGGGAGTTGATCGGCGCGCTGGCGGCGCTAGACGGCGTCACGATCGTCCTCGTCGGGCGTGATCTCGAGCGAGGCGGGGCCTACGAGCGCGAGCTGCGGGAGCACGCGCGGCAGCTCCAGGTGGAAGACCGCGTGGTCTTCGCCGGCGCGCGCGACGACGTCCCGGGGATCCTGGCCGGGTGCGACGTGCTTGCCCTTCCGTCCTGGATCGAGGGTCTGCCGCTCGTCGTTCTCGAGGCGATGGCGCAGGCCCGGCCCGTCGTCGCGACGGCGGTCGGTGGGACATCGGAGCTCGTCGCCGACGGCGAGACGGGCGTGCTCGTGCCGGCCGGGAAGCCGGAGGCGCTCGCGCGCGCGCTCCACGAGCTCGTCCGCGACCCTGGCCGCGCGCGGCGGCTGGGCCAGGCCGGACGTCGACGGGTCGAGGCGCGCTTCACGGTCGAGGTGATGACGCAGAGGGTCCTGGAGGTGTACGCGGACGTGGCGCGTACCATGCGGCCGTGACGACCCAGAACGAGATCCGCCGATGGTGGACCGAGCACCCGATGGTCTACGACTGGGACGACCGAGCGCCGGATCTCGCTGATGCCGCCTACCTCCGTGAAGTCGAGCGGCGCTTTCTCTCCGAATCCTGGTTCGCACAGACAGAGGGTGCACCGCCGTACTCGGGGCTGATTCCGTTCGACGAGCTCCGCGAGAAGGACGTGCTGGAGATCGGCTGCGGCAGCGGAGTTCACGCACAGTTGCTTGCCGCCGCGGGCGCGCGTCTCACGGCAGTCGACCTGACGCCCACCGCCGTCGAGATGACCCGCCGTCGCCTCGAGCTCGAAGGCCTCGAGGGCGTCGTCATCGAGGCGGATGCCGAGTCGCTCCCCTTCGCAGACCAGTCGTTCGACTTCGTCTGGTCGTGGGGCGTGATCCATCACTCGGCCGACACCGACCGCGTAATCGCCGAGGTTGCCCGCGTCCTCCGGCCTGGAGGCCGTCTGGCGTTCATGGTCTACCACCGTAATTCGATCACCTACTGGGTGAACTACGTCGTCGTTCGCGGCCTCCTGCAGGGAGGCCTGCGGCGCGAGACCCCGGCTCAGCTGGCGAACCGCTGGTCGGACGGCGTCATCGCCCGCCATTACACACGCGAGGACCTGGCTCGCGGGCTGGCTCCGTACTTCGACCAGATCCGAACGGACGTGATGGGGCAGATCGGGGAGGCCGTGCCTCTTCCTGCTCGGCTCCGCGCCGCCGCCGCCCCGCTCGTGCCACTCGCCCTCCGCCGCGCCCTGCTGCGCCGCTTCGGCTGGTTCCTGTTCGCGGACGCGCGGCGTCGCACTTGACGCGCATCTCGTTGCTGACGGAGATCCCGGCTCCGTACCGGGTTCCGCTCTTCAACGCGCTCGCCGACCGAGTCGACCTGACCGTCCTCTTCCTGCGCGCGCGTAACCCGGAGCGCCCGTACCGCCTGCACGCGGCGGAGTTCCGCTTCGAGTGGAGGATCCTTCGTGGGATCGACGCCACGATCGGCGGTCGCTGGCTGGTGGCGAACCTCGGTGTCATGCGCGCACTTCGGCGCGCCCGGCCCGACGTTGTCCTGCTCGGAGGCTGGAACCAGCCGGCATTCTGGGTCGCGCTCGCGTGGGCGCGCACGCGGCGGCTTCCTGCCGTCGTCTGGGTCGAGAGCACCGGCCGCGACCGTCGCTCCGGCCGACTCGAGCCCACCAAACGTGCGCTGCTGCGCGCCGCCGACGCCTTTCTCGTACCAGGGCGCGCAGCGCGGGAGTACCTGCTCGCCCTCGGCGTCGCGGACGACCGGATCGCCGTCGCACCGAACGCGGTCGACCCCGGCCTCTTCGGCGCGGAACTCGAGCGTGTCGAACGACAGCGCCCGGTCGTGCTCGCGGTCGGCCGCCTCTCGCCGGAGAAGGGCCTGGATGTGCTGCTGCAGGCCGCCGACGGCCTGGCCGGCGACATCGTGCTCGCCGGAACCGGGCCCGAGGAGAACCGGCTGCGCCGACTGGCCGGCGAACACGTTCGCTTCCTCGGCAACGTCGAGCGGGACGACCTGCCCGCGCTGTACGCGGCCGCTGACGTATTCGTCTTGCCGTCGCGCTCGGACCCCTGGGGCATGGCCCTGAATGAGGCCGCCCACGCCGGACTGCCGCTTGTCGCGACCGACGCGGCCGGGGCGACCTCCGACCTGGTCGAGGAGGGCGCGAACGGTTTCAGCGTGCCGGCCGACGACGTTCCGGCGTTGCGCAAGGCGCTCGAGCGCTTGCTCGGCGACCCGGAGTTGCGAGCGGCGATGGGCGCGCGCTCGCTCGAGCTCGCAGCCGGCTTCACTCCCACGGCGTGGGCGGAGGCGATCGAAGGACTCGTGGCTAGACTGGCGCGACGATGAGCACGATGCTCGTGTCAGCCGCAGACGAGCGCTACGGTTACTGGCTGCTGAACCTGCTCGGCTCGGTGGACGCGAATTCCCGGGTTTTCGACGGGACCGTGGTCTACGACCTCGGGCTGAGCCGATTCCAGCGTCGGCTTGCGGATCGCATCGATGGCATCGAGATTCGGGAAGTCCCGCATTTCGTCCCGCACTGGCGTCAAGGTCGGACCTGGAAGCTCTGGATCTGGCGTCACCTCGAGGCCGAGAAGATCCTGTGGCTCGATGCGGGGGTAAGCGTGCTCCGAAACGTCGCCGAGCCGCTGACGCAGATCGACGAGAGGGGCTACTTCGCCGTCGCGAACGGGCATCCGAACCGCGAGAGCATCCCGGCCGACTGGTACGACCTCTACGGGATCAAACCCGACCTCGCAGACCGGATCGGGATTTCCACCGGCATCTTCGGATTCAGAACGAGCGGCGAGATCTTCGACCGCGTGATCGTCCCGAGCTTCGAGGACGCCGTCGACGGCCGTTGCCTCGGCTTCTCCCCTGCGGACGCCCACTTCAACTTCGGCCTTGACCGACTCGACGACGTCGTCGTCCGGGACTGCGAGCTGTTTCGCTGGGATCAGAGCGTCGTCAACGTCCATTTCTTCAAAGCGTTCCAGGACCCGTACATCAACGACGTCTACAAGTACGGCGGGTGGATCAGTCCGAAGCAGCACCCCGAGCAGCTGTTCTGGAATCACCGGCGGCGCGGCGATTTTGCCTACCTCAGCCGAATCCGGTTCACGCGGCCTCTGAGACCGCTCGGGAACGCCTGGGGGGCGTGGTTCCGCGCACGCTGGTGGGCCAAGAACCACAGCTGGCTCTTCCGGCCTGCGACGTACCTGCGGAAGGCAAGTCGGGTCGCCGCAGCACCGTTCGCGCGGTGACCGTCGCGCGCACGTTACGGCGACTCTATGTCTCATCCGGTGTTCGCGACCGGCTCCCTCACTCGCTCAAATCCAGGCTTCGTCGGCTCTGGATCCGGATCGCCAAGCGGGTTGGGTATCCGATCTCTTCGCCGCTCGTGCCGCGGCCTCGACTTCCGCGGCCACGGCGGCCCATGCGCTTGGACCGCATCCTGCTTTCGTGCGACCTCAATCCCGACTACCTCGAGTTCTGGCCTTCGACGCGGCGAGCGTGGGAAGAGATCGTCGGCGTGGCGCCGATTCTCGTGCTGGTTGCGCCCCCCGACCAGATTCCGGACGACCTGCAACGCGACGATGCGGTTGTCCCCTTCGCACCGATCGCAGATGTCCATCCGACGCTGCAGGCCCAATGCATCCGCCTTCTCTATCCGGCCCTCCTCGACACCGACGGCGCCGTGCTCATCTCCGACATCGACCTCTACCCGCTCAAACGGTCGTACTTCGTGGATCCGATCGCGCTCCTCGACGCGAGCTACTTCGTCACGTATCGCGACACGCGGCTCGACCGCAATGAGGTCAACATCACGTTCAACGCCGCCGCCCCCGCGACGTGGGCAGAGATCTTCGACGTCCGCGACATCGACCAAGCGCGGCGGCGCCTGCAGGAGTGGGCCGGCCGGACCGACTACGACGGCCGCCGGGGCTGGGCCGGCTGGTACACCGACCAGGAGATCCTGTACGAAAGGTTGCACTCGTGGCCGGCGCGGGCCGAGCGGCTGTGGACGCTCGACGACGACTACTGCGGTTTCAACCGGCTGGACCGGCTGGAGCTCGAGCACGAGAACGGATTGGAGCGGCACCGTCGACGCGCCCTCGCTGCTTCGAAGTATTCGGATTACAACTGCCTGCTTCCGTACCACCGGCATCGTGGCGTCAACGACGCCGTCCTCGAGATCGCTCGGTCTGCGGCGCAGCGGCGGCGCGTGTGAGCTCGGTGTTCGCCACCGGCGCCGACGAGCGCTACGGCTACCACCTGATCAACCTGCTCGGGTCGCTCAAGGCCAACTCCGATGTCTTCGACCGTGTCGTCGTCTTCGACCTAGGGCTGTCGCCGCACCAGCGCACGCTGCTCGACCAGGTACGCACCGCCGACGTTCGGACGGTGCCGGCGTTCGCGCCGCGCTGGCGGGAGGGCCGCGCCTGGAAGACCTGGATCTGGACGCACGTCGAGGGCGAGAGCATCTTCTGGCTCGACGCGGGTGCGACTCTCCTGCGCCCGCTCGACAAGGCACTGGCCCAGATCGCCGAACGCGGCTACTTCGTCGTTTCGCAGGGCCACCCGATCGGCGACAGCATTCCCTCCGACTATTACGAGCTCTATGGATTCCCGCGCGAGAAGGCCGACTCGGTCTCGATCGCCGCGGGCATCATCGGCTTCCGGCGGTCAAGCGATTTCTTCGCTCGCGTGATCGAGCCGACGCACCGGGACTGCCTGGAGGGGCGCTCGATCGGGTTCTCACCGGACGAGTCGCGCCGCCTGAACATCGGGCTCGACCGGAATGCGGAGCCGAAGATCCGCGACTGCAAGCACTTCCGCTGGGATCAGACCGTCCTGAACCTCCGCTTCTACCTCGCGACCGCCGATCCGGTCATAGCGGACCTCGACGAGTACGCCGGCTGGCAGAGCCGCCGGGACCATCCGCAGCAGGTGATCTGGAGCCACCGCCGTCAGGGCAACATGGCGTACCTGGCGCGCGTCCCGTACCGGCGTGGAGCCGTGCTCCGTGGTCGCGCGTTCGGGATCGCCTTTCGCGGGCGCTGGTGGCTCCGAATGCACCGACGCTTTTTCATCGGGTCGACGTATCTGTGGAAGGTTCGGAAGATCGCACGCTCGCTGTCGAGGTCGCCCGGGTAAGCGCCGCAGAGAGGCCCTCGGCCGTGCGCGCCCACGTGAAGGACGCGGCACGCTCGAAGCCCCGCAGGCGGAGGCTCTCGGCGAGTTCGGGGTCGCCGAGAACGCGACGGATCGCCACCGCGAACGCATCAGCGTCTTCCGGATCGCAGAGAAGCGCGGCGTCGCCCGCCACCTCGGGGATCGACGTCACGTCGCTCGCGATCACAGGCACACCGCAGGCCATCCCCTCGAGGATGCCGTAACCGAAGCCCTCGTACAGGCTCGGGTCGAGGAATACGGCCGCCCCGCGGTAGAGGTCGATCAGTTCCTCGTCCGACACGCGACCGAGCGATTCGGCTCCCGTGCCCTGCCAGCCGCCGGCGACGAGGAGGCGAATGCCCGCGCGGCGGCATGCTTCGACCGCCGCGGCCGTGTTGTCGCGTGGATCCCTGGAGCCGAGGTGGAACGCATACCGTCCGCGGTCGGTCGACGACCCCGGGCCGAAGCCCGGCCCCAGCGCCGGGTAGACGACGCTGGAGCGACTTTCGAGCTCGGGCACGTTGGCGAGCACCTCGTCGCGCGTCGCGTGCGAGCCGAAGCAGACGTGGACGGCGCGCCGAAGCGAGCGTCGCCACAGGAGCGCTGTGAGCAGGTCGCTTCCGCGGAGCCACGGCGACGCGCCCGTCGCGCGGTTCTGGCGGATCCGGTGCACGGGCGACTCGAAGAGCCAGACGACGATCGCCGGCCCACCTGCGAGCGGCAGTCGCTCGGAGAGCGAGATGAACGCGTCGAGGCCGTTCTGGTCGGAGGCTCGAGGAAGGCCCCGCAACTCCCAGTCGATCGTCAGCCGCTCCCGCACGGAAACGACCTCGACGCCGGTCAGCTTGACGGGCTCGCGAACAAAAACCACGAGCTCGTGCTCGCCTCGCTCGGCCAGGGCCTGTACCGCGTGCAGCTCGGTCCGCGCGTGGCCCTTCCCGAGCGGGGAGATGGCGAGCCCGTCGAAGCCGATTCGCGCCACGTTCGGAGATCGTAAGCCCGCCAGGAGCGCCGCTAGCATTGCTCCGTGCCTCGGCCCCTGCCCGTCCTCTTCGTCCACCATCGCAGCGAGCTGGGCGGTGCGCCGGAGTCGCTTTCGTATTTGATCCGGGAGCTCGATCGCACACGGTTCGAGCCCCACGTCTACTGCCCGCCCGGGCCCGCCGCCGATCTCTTCCGGGAGGCCGGCGCAATCGTCCACACCGGCGCCGTCGCCGGCTTCACTCACATCTGGGCCTCCACCTACCGCGGCCGACGCTGGCTCCTGCTCGGGCGCGAGCTCGCGCGCCTACCGAGCCACGTCCACCAGTTCCGGCGGACGCTGCGCGGCCAGCGCTTCGAGCTCGTCCACTTCAACGACTCGCCGCTCATTCCCGCCGCCTGGCTCGCGCGACGCGAGGGGCTGCCCGTCGTCTGGCATCTTCGTTCGGCGCTGCCCGAGGGAGGCCACGACCGCCGCTCGGGTCTGATCCGCAGCGCGATCCAGAGTCTCGCCACCACGTCGATCGCGATCAACCACGACGTTGCTGATGTCTTCGGCGTCAGCTCGATGATCGTCCCGAACTCGGTCGACCTCCAGCGCTTCCATCCGGGGGAGCGGGCCGCTGCGACGGCAGCGCTCGACCTGCCGGCACGCCTTCCGGTCGTCTCGTTCTTCGGCTTCATCTACCCGTCGAAGGGCTTCCGCGAGTTCATCGAGGCCGCAGCGCGGCTGCGGGAGCGCGGCGTCGAGGCGAGCTATCTCGTCGTCGGCGGTGCCGTCCGCGGGGAGGAGTTCTTCCGTACCGTCATCGGCCGAAGCGCCCAGCTCGCCGACCTGACGCGCGACTACGAGTCGGAGGCGAAGCAGCTCGTCCACGAGCTCGACCTGGACGACGTCGTCCGCTTCATCCCGTTCACGCAGGACACGGCGAACCTCTACCAGGCATCCGACGTGGTCGTCGCGCCGTCGCAGGGACCCGAGCTCGGGCGCCCGGTGATCGAGGCCGCCGCGAGTGGCGTGCCCGTCGTCGCGTCCGGATCGCGCACGGGCGGCGGCGTCGTCGTCCCCGGCGAAACCGGCCTGCTCGTCGCCGACTACGGCGTCGAGTCGATCGCCGACGCGGTTGCGGAGCTGCTGCAGGATCCGCAGCGCCGACGCGAACTGAGCCGCCGGGCACGACGCCATGCCGAGCAGAACTTCGACCCCTCCCGCAACGCGCGCCGTATCGAGGCGATCTACGACGCACTGCTGCCTGCGCGGGAGCCGATCCCGATCCTCTACGTCCACCACCGGCCCCAGCTCGGCGGCGCGCCCTCGAGCCTCGCCCAGCTGATCCGCAACCTCGACCCCCGCTTCGAGCCGCACGTCTTCTGTCCGGAGGGCCCCGCTGCCGACCTCTTCTCGGCCGCCGGCGCGATCGTCCACAAGGGCGACGTCTCGATCTTCGCCCACGCGTGGGATTCCCCCTACGAGGGCCTGCGCTGGCTCGTCGTCGGCCGGGAGATCGCCGCGCTGCCGCCCCACCTGCGCCAGCTCGACCGGCTGATGCGGACGCACAGATTTCCGCTCGTGCATCTGAACGACTCGCCGCTCCTGGCGGCAGCGTGGGTCGCACGCCGGCACGGCGCCAAGATCGTGTGGCACCTCCGCTCGGCGCTCGCAGGCGAGGGCCGCGATCGCCGCAGCCGCCTGATCGCGGCCTTCATGGAGTCCTTCGGCGACGCGGCGATCGCCATCGACCGCGACGTCGCCGCGCGCTTCCCGATCCGCCTGCCGCTCGAGATCGTCCACAACAGCGTGCGCCAACCGCTCGCCTCCGCCGAGGGCGGCAGGGCCTCGCTCGGCCTCCCCGAGAACCGGGTGGCGATCGGCTTCGCCGGCTTCGTCCGCCGACAGAAGGGCTGGCAGGAGCTCGTCTCGGCGGCCGAGATCCTCGTCGGCCAGGGCGCGCCCGCGCACTTCGTGATCATGGGCGGCGGCGTCCGGCCTCCCGCCTACTTCAGGACGCTGCGTGGCCGGGCACTCGCGCTGACGAACCTGCTGACCGACGAGGAGTCGGCAATCAAGGACCTGGTCGCCGCGAAGGGGCTCGACGAGCACTTCTCGTTCCTCCCGTTCACGGCGGAGACCGGGGAGATCTACAACGCTCTCGACATCGTCACGTTCCCGAACCAGGGGATCGGGCTCGGGCGGCCGGTGCTCGAGGCGGCCACGTACGGCAAACCCGTGGTCGCCTCCGGCTCCGCGGGCGGGGCCGGCGTCCTGCTCCCCGGCAAGACGGGCCTGCTGCTCGAGGACGCGAACCCCAAGGAGCTCGCAGCGGCGCTCCGGCTGCTGATCGACGACCCGGGGCTCAGGCGGCGCCTCGGTGAGGCCGCGGCCGAGCATGCCCGCGAGAGGTTCGACCCTGCCGGCAACGCGCGCGCCGTCGAGCACGTCTACGACCAGCTGCTGGGACTGGGGGTCGGCGAGCCCACCCCGGCGCGGAGGGCCGCCGAGACCGTCGCAGCATGACCGGCCCGCTCGTGAGCGTCGTGACGCCGTCGCTCAACCAGGGCCGGTTCCTCCGCGAGGCGATCGAGAGCGTGCACGCACAGAGCTATGCGCACGTCGAGCACATTGTTGTCGACGGCGGCTCGACCGACGAGACACTCGCGATTCTCGAGAGCGCCGAGGGTGTCCGGTGGGTGTCGGAGCCCGACCGCGGCCAGTCCCATGCGCTGAACAAGGGCTTCGAGCTGGCGCGGGGCGAGATCTTCGGCTGGTTGAACGCGGACGACGCCTACCTCCCCGACGCAGTCGCCGCAGGCGTGGCCGCGCTGTCGGCCGATGTGGCGCTCGCGTACGCGGACGTGACACGTGTGAACGACGACGGGGTCAATCCGCGGCGGATCCCCTCCCGCGCCGAGTGGAACCTCTGGGTCGAGCTGAACCTCGGCTGCGGCATTTACTCTCCCTCCGTCTTCTTCACCCGCCATGCCTTCAAGGCCGTCGGCGGGCTCGACGAGAGCCTGTCCCTGACGATGGACTACGACCTCTGGCTGAAGATCGGCAGGCGTTACGGGGTCCGGCACGTTGACGCGGTCTGGAGCGTGCAACGGATCCACGACGATGCCAAGACGATGCGCAACTATTCTGACTTCTGGCCGGAGCGGCTCGCGGTCAGCCGGCGGCACGGCGGACGCCTCGTCTCGCCGCTGCTGATCAACCGCTACGTCAGGCGGCCGGGGGCGCAGAGGGCCGTCTCCCGTGCCGTGTCGGGCCTCTACGCACTGGCGGGCAAGCGTCCTGGACGGGCGGCCTGATGTGCGGACTGTGCGGCGTCGCCGCATTTGGCCGGCCGCCGGAGCGGGAGGCGGTCGAATGGATGCTCGGGGAGCTCGCGCATCGCGGCCCGGACGGGCGAGGCGTCTTCGCCGGCGAGGGGATCTGCCTGGGCCACCTCCGGCTCGCGATCATCGACCTCTCCGATGCCGGTCTCGAGCCGTTCGCGGGCGACGAGGGCCGGCTGCAGCTGATCTTCAACGGCGAGATCTACAACTACCTCGAGCTGCGCGACGAGCTCGAGGCAAAAGGGCACCGCTTCCTGACGCAAACCGACACCGAAGTCCTGCTCGCCAGCTATCGGGAGTGGGGGGAGACGTGCGTCGATCGCTTCAACGGGATGTGGGCATTCGCGATCTGGGACGCCGCGCGCCGTACGGTCTTCTGCTCGCGCGACCGGTTTGGGATCAAGCCCTTCTACTACCGGCTGGACGGCGGCCGCTTCGCGTTCGCGAGCGAGCCGGGGCCGCTCCGACGAGGCGGAGCGGCCCTCCAGGCCGTCAGGGACTATCTCGAGCAGGGCTACATGGACCACGGCGACGGGACCTTCTTCGCGGGCGTGCACAAGCTGCCCCCGGCACACTCGCTCACGTTCGGGCCCGCCGGACTCCGGCTCTTCAGCTACTGGAGCCTCGAGCCCCGCGACGCCCCGGTCGATCCGGTCGAAGCCGTCCGCGAGACGTTCCTCGACGCGGTCCGTCTCCAGCTGCGCAGCGACGTCCCGGTCGGCACGTGCCTCTCCGGCGGGATCGACTCGTCGTCAATCGCGGTCGCCGTCGCCCACCACGGACACGCCCACCAGAAGACGGTCACGGCCTACTTCGAGGACGCCGGGTTCGACGAGCGGCCGTACGCGCAGGCGGTGGTCGATCGCACGGGCGCCGACGCGCACTGGATCTCGTTCAGCGCGGACGAGCTCGTCGCCAACCTGCCGGCAATCGTGCAGGCGCAGGGCGAGCCGTTCGGCTCCACGTCGATCTGCGCCGGCTGGTACGTGATGCGCGAGGCCAGCCGCGCCGGATTGACCGTGATGCTCGACGGCCAGGGCGGCGACGAGATCCTCGCCGGCTACCGCGCCTCGTTCGGCTACCGCCTCTCGGATCTGCTTCGGCATGGCCGCCTGCGCGAGGCAACAGCGGAGCTGGCCTCGTTCAGCTCGGTCAACGGACCCCGCTGGGCTGCCGTCGCCCTCGTCAACCCGCATGTCCCCGAACGGCTGCGGCTCGCGGCCCGGGCACGCTTGCGCGGCACGTCGACCCTTGCGGCGCCGGAGCTGCGCGCGCTCGAAACGCTCCCGACCCCGAACGGCGCGGTGTTCGGCGACCGGCTTCGCCGTCAGCTCCACCTCCTCTTGACGCGTCGCGGCCTGCCGGAGCTGTTGCGGTACGAGGACCGGAACTCAATGGCCCACTCGATCGAGGCGCGGGTGCCGCTGCTCGATCACCGTCTCGTGGAGTTGGCCTTCTCGCTCGACGGGAGCGAGTTGATCCGCCGCGGGGAGACCAAGTCTGTGCTGCGCCGGGCGTTCGCCGACCTGCTGCCGCCGCAGGTGCGGCAGCGCCGGGACAAGCTTGGCTTCGTCACGCCGGAGGGACGTTTCCTGCGCGGGAGGCTCGGCGAGCTCGCCGCCGACGTCTTCGCCTCGCGCTCGTTCGCAGAGCGCGGGTTCGCGGATCCGGCCGCCGCGCGGCGCCGGCTCGAGCAGCACCGAAGCGGCGATCGTCAGGCGGGGATGGAGCTGTGGCGCGTGCTCAATCTCGAGCTGTGGGCTCGACGCTTCCTCGACGCATGAGTCGCCGCAGGGTCCTCTTTCTGACCGCGGCCTACCCGATCCCGGATCATCAGCTCGTGGGCATCTTCGTGAAGGAGCATGCGCGAGCAGTCGCGGCACACTACGACGTTGCGGTCGTCCATCTGGACCGGCAGGACGATGTCCGCCGCCTGATCCAGATCGACGAGGTCAACGACCCGGAGTTCCCGACGGTGCGCGTCCGCTATCCACATGGGCCAGCCCTGCTCAGTTACGCCGGCAACCTCGCTGCGGCCGTCGCGGGCCTGTATCGGCTTCGACGGCGCGGCTTCGATCCTGACGTCTTGCATGCGCACTTCTTCCTGGCCGGGATCCCCGCGGTGATGCTCGGCTGGGCTCTGCACAAGCCGGTGGTCGTCACCGAGCAGTGGAGCGTCTTCCTTCCGACGGATCCGGCCACGCTGAGCCCCCTGATGCGTCGCGCTGCGAGGTTCGCCTTCACGAGTGCGGACATCGTGCTCCCGGTCAGCGTCGCGCTGAGGGACGGCATCCGCGCGCTGGGTGTGGACGCACGCTTCGAGGTTGTTCCGAACGTGGTCGACCTGGAGCGCTTCCATCCCGGCGGCGACTCCGAGCGGAATGGAGGCTTGCGGAGATTGATCGGCGTCGGCGGCCTGTACGAGGCCAAGGGCTGGAATTTCCTGATCGAAGCCGTCGCACTGCTCGCACGAACCCGGCGCGACTTCCACCTCGAGATCGTCGGCGACGGCGAGCTTCGGCGGCCGTACGAGGAACTGGTGCGAAGCCGCGGCATCGAGGATCTGGTCACCTTTCGCGGCTGGGTGCCGAAGGAGGACGTGCCGGCGATGCTCCGCCGCTCCGACCTCTTCGTGCTGGCGAGCCGGTACGACAGCAATCCGTGCGCGGTGATCGAGGCGCTCGCCAGTGGACTGCCGGTGGTTGCGACCGCCGTCGGCGGGATCCCCGAGATGGTGCAGGATGGGATGGGGCTCCTCGCAGAGCCGGAGGACGCTGAGAGCATCGCGGCCCGGATCGCGTCGGCGTTCGCCGACTCCGCCCGCTGGGACCGGCCTGCGATTGCGCGCGCCGCCCGCGAGCGGTACGGCGCGGACCGCGTCGGTCGCCGTCTCGCCGAGATCTACGACGAGGTCGTCGGAGCCCGCGCGTGAACGCGGCCGCACGGTCGCATCTCGACGACACCGTCCGCTCGTGGCTCGGGGTTCCTCGAGCTTCCGCGATCGAGACGCCCGTGCTGCCCGAGGCGCTGGCGCGTCGGCTCCTGCGGGCGGAGGAGTACGAGCAGGCGCACCGCGACCAGTGGGGGTGCTGGGAGTTCGGCTTCTGCGAGAGCTTCCGCGAAGGACGCCTCTTGGAACCGGACATCGATCGCTGGGTTGCCGAGCGCCGCGCGGAGCTGGCCGGCACGGCCGAGCTCGAGCCGCTCTGGCCGACCGGCCGGAGGTTCGCGATCTGCATGACCCACGACGTCGACCTCCTGAGCCGCACTTCGACGCCGCGCCAGGCGCTTCGGTCCCTGCGCACCTCGATCACGGACAGCGCCGCCACGCCGCGCCAGCAGATCATACGACTCGTGCGGCCGGGAGTTCGTGCCGCGCGCGCCGCATACAACGGCATCTCCACCACCCCTGCGGCCGAGATGCTCGAGCGCTCGGTGCAGATCGAGCGCGACCGGGGCGTGACAGCCTCCTACTTCTTCACGGCGTACCCAGGGGCAGCCTCGAGCCGGTACGACTGCACGTACGGGCTCGAAGACCCGTGCCGCTTCCGCGGGAAGCGGATGCGCGTCGCCGATGTTCTCCGCACCCTCGACGATGAGGGCTTCGATGTCGGCCTGCACGGAAGCTACAACTCGGCGCTCGTTCCCGGGATGCTCGCCCGCGAAAAGGCCTCGCTCGAGTCCGCAACCGGGCTCGCAATCTCGACGACGCGCCAGCATTTCATCCACTGGGACGTCCGCATCACGCCGCACCTCCAGGCGGACGCCGGACTGACGGCGGACTCGACGCTCGGCTTCAACCGAAGCATCGGCTTCCGCGCAGGGACGTCGCTTCCCCACCGACACTTCGACATTGAGCGCGGCGCCCGGCTGAACCTGTTGCAGGTTCCGCTCCTCGTCCACGACGGCGCGCTCCTGCGCCCAGACGCCCTCGAGCTGGATGTCGAGCTTGCGACGGACGTGATCCGGACGTTCGTCGACCGGGCGGCGGAGCTCGGCGGCCTCGCGACGATGATCTTCCATCCGAATAACATCGAGCGCGAGGACTATCTCGAGCTATTCACGAGGTCGATCGAGTACGGGCTTGAGCGCGGCGGCTGGTTCGCGTCCCTCCGCGACGTCGACCGCTGGTGGCGCGAGCGCGAGGCGCGGCTGGAGATCGGGTGACCGAACTCCTGTGCGTCCGGGGTCCGTTGGACGACGAGCAGCTCGGCTGGATCGCACGGCTCTACGGACCGGCCGACGCGAAGTACGCATCGATCGACTACCTGCGGCACCAGTTCGTCGAGAATCCATTCGGCTGGTCGGCGAATGTCTTCGCGCTCGAGCACGAGCGAGCCGTGGGACACTGCGGTGTCGTCCCGTTTCGCGCCCGACGGAATGGCGCGGCGGCGGTGGTCGGAAAGCTCGAGGGCCTCGCGGTCGAGCCGGAGTTTCGCGGTCGCCGGGCCGACGGCGGCAGCGTTGCGAGCGATCTCCTGAGCAGGCTCTACGTGTTTGCGCACGAACAGGGAATGCCGTTGCTCTTCGGCCTCGCCGCGCCGGCGGTCGCGGCAGTCCTCGTGCGTGCCGGCTGTAGGACGATCCCGTCCGAAGCGCCCGCGTACGTCCTCGTGACGAGGGATCGGAGCCTCGCGCAGGACAGTTCGCGCCGGCGTCAGCTGGCGGCGCGCGCGCTCGCGCCTCTGCAGCGGGCGGTGCTCACCGCCGTCTACGCTCCCGCGCGACTCGCTCTGGGTGGCTCCGCGACGCTGGGCGTCCCTTCGGCGGACGACGCGGTGCTCGCCGCCGTCGAGGCGGGTGACGGCGAGTGGACGATCTCGGGCGCCGACGCCTGGGACTGGTATGCGGGCAGCGGCATCCTCAAAACGCTCGAGATCTCGGGACGGTTCGGTTCACGTGCGATTGTCCGCCACGACCGGGCGACTGGGACGGCCCTGCAGATCGTGGCTTGGCAGCCTCGCCGCCCAGGAAGGCTGCCGGCACTCTTGCTGCTCGGAGCGTCCGCCCGCCTGGCCCGGAGCGTGTCGGCGCCGACACTCCGCTTTCAACCCTGGCGCGGGAGGGGGGGCGACGGGGCGCTGACGCGGACCTGTCGACTGCTCGGCTTCGTAAAACGTGCGGAGGCCGACCTGCTTCTCCATATCGACGACCGAGTCTGGGATGACGCGGTTGTGCGGCTGACTCCGTTCTTCTACGCCACCTTCTGAGCGCTCAAGGCCGCTAACCTCCGCCGGATGACCCGTGTCGCCGTCGTCATCCCCTGCTATGACGATGGAGCAACGCTCCCGGAGGCACTCGAATCGCTGGGCCGGGAGGAGCCGCACGAGGTGGTCGTCGTCGACGACGGCTCGACCGACCCGGAGACGCTCCGCGTGCTGGGCGACCTCCGGCGAAACGGTATCCACGTCGCACGCCGCGAGAACGGCGGTCTCTCGGCCGCGCGCATGACGGGCGTCGAGGCAACGTCGGCGCCCTACGTCTTCCCGCTCGATGCGGACGACGCGCTCGCCCCGGGCGCGCTGGCGGCTCTCGCGGACGCACTCGACGCCCGACCGCAGGCGGCGCTGGCGTGGGGAGACGTCGAGATCTGGGGCGCGTTCGAGGCGCGCCTCGCAGTCGCGCGTTCGCTCGACCCGTGGCTCCTCACCTACGTGAACGACGTGCCGGTCGCCTCGCTGATCCGTCGGTCCGCACTCGAGCAGGTTGGAGGGTGGAGCATGGGCTCCGGTTACGAAGACTGGGATCTTTGGCTCTCGCTCGCCGAGCACGGCTACGAGGGCGTGCACGTCCCCCTGTCGACGTTCCGCTACCGCCGCCGCGGCGGCAGGATGCTGGAGGATTGCCTGCCGCGCCACGGCGAGCTCGTCGACCGGCTGCGCTCCCGCCACGCCGCGCTGTTCCAGGCACGCTCGCAGAACCGACCTAACTCGACCGCACCAGCACGCGTGAGGCTCGTTTTTCCCGTGATCGAGCGCCTGCCATTCCTTCAGCCGTCTGCGCGTCACCGCCTCTATCTCCTCGTTAACCGGCCGTACCAGATCGTGTCGCTCCGCCGGTTGCGGCGGGCGCGCCGAGCGGACGCGGCAGTCGAGGTCGGATGAGCCCAAAGGTGACCGTTCTCCTGGCGGTGCACGACGGCGAACCGCACGTGCGGCAATGCGTCGAGAGCGTGCTCGGACAGTCGTTCACGGACTTCGAGCTTCTGATCGTGGACGACGCGAGCACGGACGGAACGCCTGCGGCGATCGCAGCGTATGCCGACCCGCGCGTGCGGCTGCTCGGGAACGGATCGAACCTCGGCCAGGTGCCGTCGCTCAACCGCGGTCTGAGAGAGGCCCGCGGTGAGTACGTCGCGCGGATCGACCATGACGATTGGTGCCGGCCGCAGCGGTTGGAGCGCCAGGTCGCTGTGCTGGACGCCGAGCCCCGGGTGGGCCTCGTCGGCACCTGGATGGAGGCGATCGACAAGCGCGGCCGCCGGCTCGGATGGCTTCGAGAGACACTCGACGGCTTCGCCGACTTCGTCTTCCACACGCTGATCATGCGCGTCTACATCAGCCATCCCTCCGCCATGTACAGGCGCGACCCTGTCCTCCGGCTCGGCGGCTACGACGAGTCAACCGCGCCGGCGGAGGACAAGGACCTCTGGCGCAAGCTGCTGCTCGAGCGATGGGACGCGCGCATCGTGACGTCGCCGCTCGTCGCGTATCGCCTGCACGACGCGCAGCTGTCACAGACGCGTGCGGCGTATCAGCGAGAGGTCGACGGCCGCAGTCAGGAGCGGTTCCTGACCGAGCTCGATCCCGAGGCTCCTGCGCACACCCTGCGCGTCCTGCTCGCAAACGACGCTGCGTTCTGGGGCGAACGGCGAGAGCAGGCCGGCGTGCTCGCCGCGCTCGAGAGACTGCTCGCAGCGGCCTGCGGGCGCTTGCAGCTCGACGAGCGCGAACGACTGCGACTCGAGCAGCTCGTCGCCGGGCAGCTCCTCCGGGTCGCGCGAACACGCCCATGGCGTCGCGAATCGCCTGCGCTCGCCGCCTGGGGGCTGCAGCGCACCTCTCGAGAACGACGAGGTGCAGCGATCGGCGCGCACGCCGCGTCGCTCGCGCTCGCGCCGCCGCGCTGCGCCGGTCGCTCTGCGCTTCGTGCTCTCTCGGATGCGACCGAAGGGATGCCCCGCGTTCAGGCGCTGCGGGCGGCCGCGAAGCGGTCACGTGCTGCCCGTCTCTTGTACGGCAAGCTGGTCGGCGGCAACTGATGACGGACGCCGAGACGGTCCGGCGCGAGCAGGGCGAGATCGAGCGGCGGTTCGGTGCGTGGACCGCGCACAACGTGCGGCTGGCGGAGGGCGTCTACACGATCTCCAGCGAGCCCGCTGGCGACGAGGTCAAGCTGCGCCGTGTGACACAGATCGTGTCTGATCTCGCCGGCGGAGAGCTCGAAGGGCTGCGCGTTCTGGATCTCGCAAGCCTCGAAGGCATGTATGCCTTTGAGCTTGCGCGGCGAGGGGCCGACGTCGTGGCGATCGAAGGCCGCGAGGCGAACATCGAGAAGGCGCGGTTCGCGGCCCGGACGCTCGGTCTCGACAGCATTCGCTTCCTTCACGGCGACGTTCGCGCGCTCAGCCGGGCGGAGCACGGCGAGTTCGACGTCGTTCTCTGCCTCGGGATCCTCTATCACCTGGACGTGCCCGACCTTTTCGAGCTCGTCGAGCGTGTGAGCGAGGTGTGCCGGCGCGCGCTCGTTGTCGACACGGCGGTCGGCACCGGGGGCGAGGAACACCGGCACGACGGCCACCGGTACCGCGGCCGCCGGCTCACCGAGCACACCCCGGACTCAACCGAGGACGAGCGGCTTGCCGCGCTGTGGAGCTCGCTCGACAACGTCTCTGCCGTCGCATTGACGCGGGCATCGCTCGAGAGCCTGCTCGCGCGCTGCGGCTTCACCAGCGTCTACGAGTGCCATGTACCTGCCGAGCCGGCAAAGGAGATCGACCGGACGACGCTGTTGGCCATCAAAGGCCCGCCGGTAGGCCGCTTGCTCTCACCCCAACCTGCCGAGGACGCCGCGAGCGTGCCGGAGCGTCCACCGCTCGGACGCCGGCTGGAGGCGAGCCGGTTCCGGGCGCTCGGGCGTCTCGTCCCGCCGGTGCTCCGCGCGCGAATCCGCAGGATCCTCAGCGCCGAGATGCGGCACCACTGACGAGCGACCGTCCGCGCACCGACGCACTCGGTCGAACCGGTCGGCGCTCGCAGGCGCGAAGGGGCTTGCCGCCGACCTCGCGGATGGCCGGATCGATCGCCACCCCGGTCGATGCGCGCGGCGGTCATGCTTCTGTGCATCCTTGCACGCGGGCGCCAGCTCGGGCAGACCTGATCCTCGTCTTCGCCGCGTCGCGAGCGCCGCTCGCAGCGAGCCGCTGACGAGGGAGAGATCGGGGCTGCGGAGGCCTCCCTGAGGCGCAGTGCGGCTATCATCCAACGCGTGACGGCCGACGTGCGCCTCTCGATCATCGTGGCGTCGACGGGCCGTCCCTCGTTGGCGAACGCTCTCGCGAGCGCCTCGTCTCAGATGCTCGCTGGCGACGAGCTGATCCTCGTTTTCGACGACTCGAACGACGCGGGCGATACGCCACGCAACCGCGTGCTCGACTCCGCGACCGGAACACACATCGTGTTCCTCGACGACGACGACGAATACGTTCCGGGTGCCCTGGAGACGATCCGCCGCTTCGCACGTGCGAACCCGGGTCGGATCGGCATCTTCCGCGTCAACTTCGGCCTCTGGGGTCCGGCGTGGCGCGATGCCGACCGGACGCTGATGGGCACGGCGACGGCGATGTACGTGATTCCGAACCTTCCGGGGCGCGTCGGCCGGTTCGGCCGCGTTCCCGGCGCGGCGCCGGGCCGGCTCGGCGACTACAGGTTCATCGTCGAGACCGTTGCGCTCCAGGGTGAGCCCGTCTGGTGCGAACAGGTGACGCAGGAGATCCGGCCGGAGAAGCGGCGACTGCACCGTGTCCGCAGCCGAGTCAAGCTCCGGACGCGCATCAAGGGCGCGCTGGGAATCGACGCTCCCCAGCCGACGCGCCCGGTGAGGTCCTACCCCGAGGCGGAGGAGTGGGCCGCCGAACGCCTTCCGGAGCTCCGCGGTCGGCTGGTCGCATCCGGCCCGCCCGACGGTTAGCCGGTGGTACCTCCGATCAGCGGGATACCCGACGCGCTAGGTGCGATCGTCCCGCAGCTGATGGGACGGCCGTCTGCTCCGCAGCGACCTCGCCGTGGCATCGTGTTCGGTGCGCTCGCGGTCCGAAACAAGCCTCCCGCTCGCAAAGCGCTACTGCCGCACATCTGCCGTCGCGCAGATCTCGCGCAGGCGGCCGCCGAAAGCGGGATAGGTCAAACGCCGCGCTGACTCTCGCGCATTCCGCTCGAAGGAGCCGCGGAGCTGGTGATCGGTTGCGAGCCGGAGGATCGCCTCACGGTACCCCGTCACGTCGTTAGCCTCGACGAGGAAGCCCTGCCGCCCATGCTGGACGTAGTCCACGACGCCCGGCGTGCGGGTGGCGACGACCGCCTTTCCGAGCGAAAGCGCCTGAACGACGGTCGTCTGCCCGAAAGCCGACGCCGGGTCGAGGAGAGGAACGACCACAAGCAGCGAGGACGCGATGTGCTCGAGGAACGATTGCACCGGCATCCGCCATTGCACGCGGACGTTCGCCGGTAGATGCCCGTCCCAGCCCAGCGTTGCGCGCGAGAAGGTGACGATCTCGAGCGGGATGCTGGTTTCGTCGAGCGCCTCGATCACCGCCGCGAAGTCCCGCCCTGCCCCGCCTCCGGTGAAGACGCTGCGACTCGGCACGGCCCGGCGTTGTGCAGCTTCGAAGTCCCCGTCCGCCGGCAGCGGCACGAAGACGGCACGCTCTCGAACCTCGGGCGGCTGCGACTCGATCCACGTGCGGGAGTAGACGATGTTGCGCTCGACTTGCCGAAGCTGCTCGCTGCTGAGGTGCAGCTGATTCGTCACGACGAGCTTCGCACGACCGAGCAGCCCCGCACGCCGGGCGCGAATGAACCAGGGGACTGTTCGCTCAACCGATCCGAGCACGACCAGGCGTGGCCGACGGACGGCGATCGCCATGATCCCGTGGAGGAATACGAAGAGCGAGTTGACCAGATTGGTGCTGTGCCCATAGAGCAACCGTGCGTAGACACGATTCGAGAACATCTCTGCGTCCGCGGAGGCCCAGAAACTCTTGCGGACCGTGACGACAACGACGTCGTCGAGCCTCATTCGATGCGCGACGGGACGTCCGTCCGCCACTGCAGCAGCGGCCGAAGATACGCCTTTCCGCGCGCGTTCGCTCCGTGACCGGCGAAGCGCACGTCGAGCTCCACCACGCTCGCGTAGTCGAGCACTTGGTTCACCTCGGCGATCAGGCTGACATTGAGCTCGAGTCGCGCGTCGCCGAGGAGGCCGCCCGGGATCACGACGACCGACCGATAGTCGCCGGCCTCCAGTCGAAGTGGACGTTCCAGCACTTGATCGTCGATGTTCTCCGTGCGCAGGATCACCGACTGGTTCGCGTCCGTCAGCGTGACGAGTAGGCGGAGGCCCGGAACCGGACGCAGCACCTTGTAGTCGATCGCGATCGCGATCTCGTCGTCGGAGCGAAACGACGCAGCAGGCACGCCGGCGTCGTCGAGAACGGAGATGCATGTACAGCGGAAAAACGGATCGTCGCCGTAGACCCGCGACTTGACGAGCCGCGCCTCGAGCGCGCCGCCCTCGACGAGGGCGGCGTGGCGGTGGGCGGCACGTCCGAGATAGCGCTCGATCGCGCCGTCGGTCTCACCGTCGAAGACGAGCTTGCCGTGGTCGAGGAGCAGCGCACGGGGGCAGAGTCCGCGCACGGCAGCGAGGTTGTGACTGACGAAGATCACGGTCCGGCCCTCGCGCGTGACGTCCTTCATCTTGCCAAGACACTTCTCCTGAAACTCGGCGTCGCCGACTGCGAGCACCTCGTCTACGAGCAGGATCTCCGGCTCGAGATGGGCTGCGACGGCGAACGCGAGCCGTACCTGCATCCCGCTCGAGTAGCGCTTCACTGGCGTGTCCAGGAAGCGTTTTACCCCCGAGAACTCCACGATTTCGTCGTAGCGGCGGAGAATCTCGGAGCGGCGCATGCCGAGGATCGTCCCGTTCAGGAAGATGTTCTCGCGCCCGGTCAGCTCCGGATGGAAGCCGGTGCCGACCTCGAGCAGCGAACCGACGCGGCCGCGAAGCGTCACCTGACCCTCCGTCGGGTCGGTGATCCGCGCAAGCACCTTCAGGAGCGTGCTCTTTCCCGCACCGTTCGGTCCGATCAGGCCGAGCACCTCGCCGCTGCGCACGTCGAATGTGACGTCGTCGAGCGCCCAGATTCGGTCAGTCGTCGGAGGTTTTTCACGATCCCGCTGGCGGATCAGACGGCGCGGCGAAGCGAGCACGTCGGCCAGCACGTCGCGCAGCGCCTTGTATGGTTCCCGCTCGCCGATTCGGTAGAGCTTGCGCAGGTGTTCGACCCGCAACACCAGCGCATCAGACGACATCCGCGAAGCTCCTCTCGACGCGGCGGTAGTACTCGATTCCGCCGAGAAGCAGCAGAACGACGACGCCGAACGAGAGCAGCATCAGATGACCGACCTGGCCGGCCTGCCCGCCGATAACCGTCCAACGGAATCCCTGCACCACCCCGGCCATCGGGTTGATCCCTAGCCACATCCGGTACTGAGCCGGAAAGACGAGGGCCGAGTACGCGACAGGAGTCGCGAAAAACCAGGCCTGCGTGAGAAAGGGCACGGTGTACTGGACGTCGCGGTACCTGACGTTCAGTGCCGAGAGCCAGAGCGTGACAGCGACGGCCGTCACCACGAGGAAGAGCACGAAGAACGGCAGCGCGAGCACATGGAGCGGCGGCACGACCCCATACCACGCGAGCAGCGCGACGAGGACGACGGAGCCGATCGTGAGATCCACCAGACCGGCCAGCACGGGTGCAATCGGCAGAAAGATCCGCGGAATGTAGACCTTCGTCACGAGCGCCTGGTTCTCGACGATGCTCTTGGTCGAGCTCGACAGGGCGTTCGCGAACAGGAGCCACGGCAGGAGCGCCGTGTAGGTGAGCAGCGAGTACGGCACGCCACCGGCCTCAAGGTGCGCGAACTTCCCGAACACGATCGTGACGATGGCCGCGGTCAGGAGCGGCTGCAAGATCACCCAGGCCGCGCCGATCGTCGTTTGCTTGTAGCGGATTTTTACATCTCGCCAGACGAGGAAGAAGAGCAGATCGCGGTAGTCCCAGAGCTCGCGAAGGTCGAGCGGCGCCCAGCCGCGACGCGACTTCAGGACAGTGACGCGCTCGCCTTCGAAGGGGGCTTCTTGCAGGGCGTTCACCTCCGTCAGGATAGCCCGGCACGTCGACGGAGCACTGCTGTAAAGACCGTGTGATGGCGGTCGATCCACGCCCGTGAATCGAATCGCAGCGCACGCTCGCGCGCAGCGGCCGCGAGCTCGCTGAGCCGCTCGGCCACCTGAAGCGCCGCGTCCGCCAGCTCGGCCCCTCCAGGCGGATGGTCGCGGTTCCAGTCGAGCGGTGCGGAAATGCCGATCCCGGCGTCGTCTCCGACGAGCTCGGGCACGCCGCCGCTCGCCGAGTAGACGACGGGCAACCCGGTCGCCATGGCCTCGAGCACGACCGTCGGGCACGGATCGTTGTACTTTGTGTGGAGGAGCAGATCGGCCCGCCGCATCAGCTCCGGCGCCTCAGTCTGCGTGTACGGGCCGAGGAACTCCACGGCGTCCTCGATTCCGAGGCGATGCGAGATTGCCTCTGACTGCGCCCGTCCGTCCGGAGCGAACGACAGCGCACCGGCGACGACGAGCCGGGCGTCCGAGCGCTCGCGCCTGACGAAAGCAAAGGCCTCGAGCGCCGCCTCGAGCCGGTAGCGCTGGTACTGGTTTCCGCCGAGCAGCAGCGTCAGCGGACGCAGCGCACGACCCTCCACTGGAGTGAACAGCCGCGTGTCCACCGGGTTGTGCAGCACCTCCCAGGGCCCCTCTCGCTTGCCGTAGAACCGATCGGCGGAGAGCCGGGAGAACTCGCTCTGGTAGAAGACGTGGTCGGCGGACTGGAGCAGCTTCGCGCGCGGCCTGTTTACCAGCTCCCAACCCTCTCCGTACCAGCCTGGGTAGGCGACGCCGTTCTGGTTCCAGACGAAGGCCGCCCGCCGGCGCCGGGCGAGTTGTGCGAGCAGCTGCGCCTCAAGCGGCAGCGCCGTCGAGCCCAGGTAGAGAACATTGAAGTCGCGCGGCGCATTCGGAAGCTCCTCATGCAGGAGCGCGAACTTCACATGCCCACCGTAGACGACCTCGTCCGCGGCGGGCATCCGCTCGACCCCGTAGCTGACCGCAAGGCTCCCTTGCCTCAGCGGCGAGCGTGCAATCGCCCGCCAGCGAGGGAGCTGGGAAGCGACCGCCGCGCCGAGCACGGCCGCGTTCCGCGCGCGGCGAACCGGCCGGCGCAGACGCCACGGCAGGCGCTCACGAATGGCACCTAGCTCACGAGCCGACGTTGGAGGCCCAGTGCTCGATCACGACGTGGGATAGTAGTCGC
>JBHEMK010000058.1:0-2985 GCA_046262635.1 Gaiellaceae bacterium | reverse complement strand
CGCATGCGGCCGTGGCTCGAGGTCGCCGTCGGTCGCTGGCGGATCTTCGACGAGAAGCTCTCGCCCTCGGGCAAACGGCCGGTCCTGTTCGTGATGTGCGAGAACACCCTCGCCGCCGACACGGCCGGCGACTACCTGCGCCAGCTCCCCGACTTCGCCGGCGACAAGCTGCTCGTGATCCACACCAACCGATCGGGGGAGGTCACCAAGGACGACCTCGACCTCGCCCGCCGGGCCGCCCGCGAGGTCGACGAGCCGCACAGCCCGATCCGCTGCATCGTCAGCGTCCTCATGCTGCGCGAGGGCTGGGATGTGCGCAACGTCTGCGTGATCGTCACCCTGCGCCCGCTGAGCGCGGCCAACAAGATCCTTCCCGAACAGGCCCTCGGCCGCGGCCTGCGACGCATGACCCCGCCGGGCTCGGGATTCGACGAACGGGTCGTGGTGATCGAGCACGAGGCGTTCCGCAACCTCTGGAACGCCGAGCTCGACGGCGGACTGGTGGTCGAGCGCGAGGAGGCCGACAAGATCGAGCCGGGCGCGGTGACGATCTTCCCCGACGAGGCCAAGCGCCGCTACGACATCGTCATCCCGCAGCTGACGCGCGCCCTGGCCCGCTCCGACACCGCGCTAAGCGAGCTGCACCCGGCCGACGTCGCCGACCCGAGGACCCGGCTCGCCATCCCCGACGTCCAGCCCGACGAGTACGTCAAGTACCGCGGCATCCACCTGATCGACAAGGGCGTCATCGAGGAGTACGAGTTCCACGTCCCCTACGCCGAGGACCCGTCGGGCGTGATCACCTACTACACGCGCAGCGTCGCCAAGGCCGCCGGCGTCGACCGGCTCTCGGGGGCCTTCGCCACGCTCGCTCCCATGGTCCGCCAATACCTCGAGGAGCGGGTGTTCGAGCGGCCGGTCGAGCTCAAGGACAAGGTCATCCTCCGGCGCCTCGCCGAGAACGACGCGCAGGCGCTCGTCGTCGGCGCGTTTCGCGACGCGATCCGCGCGCTCTCGATCACCGAGCGCGAGCCGACGATCGAGGAGAGCGCGCTGCGCGTGTCGCAGACGCCGCCGTTCCCGTGGTCGCGGGCGACGATCCCCGGCAAGCGGACCGTATTCAACCTGACGCCGGTCGACAGCTCGCTCGAGTCGCGCTTCGGCTCCTTCCTCGACCGGACCAATGACGTCGCCGCCTGGGCCAAGCTCACGATGAACAGCCGCTTCGCCCTCGAATACATCTCCAAGGCCGGGGCACTGCGCTACTACTACCCCGACTTCGTCATGAGGCTGAGCGACGACTCCTGCCTGATCGTCGAGACGAAGGGGCAGGAGGACCTCGACGTCGCGCTCAAGGACCGCCGGGCGCGTCGCTGGTGCCAGGACGCCGCGCGCCTGTCGGGCCGCGAATGGGCCTACGAGAAGGTGCCACAGAAGCTCTTCGACACCTTCGACGGCGACAGCGTCGACGGACTACGGCGTTTCCTTCACGCCAGCGCAACCGGACCGGTGTAGATCGGGCCGACGGATTCCGTCGCCGCCCCGTCGTATCCTCAAGGAGACCGATGGCACGCGCGATCAGCTCAGACCAGGGGACCCAGATCGACCTCGTCGCCTGGGCCGGCGAGCTCGAGGAAGAGCGCCGGCACCTCGCCCAGGCCAACGAACGCCGGGCCGCCCGCCGCGGCTACCTCGTCTTCGCGACGGATCCCGAGCGGGCGCCCGACGAGCCCGGATACCAGGAGGTGTTCGCCACCGAGGCCAAGACACCCGGCGAGGCCGCCGCCAAGATCCGGCCGCTCGTCGAGGGCCGCCGCCTGCGGACCTTCCTGGCGACCGGCACCTACAAGGACGAGCTGGCCGACGCCCGCTGGGTCGCGTAGCGACCGACCGTCGACCGATGATCGGTGGAGCGACCGGCTCCGTCGTGCTGCCGATCCCGAGCGGGCAGAAGGACCGACCAAGGGCGATTGGCGCCAGGGACCATCTTCAGGACACCAGGTCGGGCGCACTCGATCGCCTGCCATCATCCGGTCGTGGCCGACCTGCGCGAAGCAGCCTTCTACTACCCCGGCGTGATCTGGCATGACCCCGACTGGATCAAGAGCCTCACGCTGTTCTTCGACGAGATCGCGCTCCTGGTCCCCGACTACATGCGCGAGCGACCTCACCTGCTCGACCCGGCCATCGCCGAGGGACTCCAGCAGGCCGGGCTCTTGCGGATCCTCTCGCCCGAGGATCTCATCGACCGAGCAGCAAGCGAAGCGCTGGCATCCGGGATCGCAGACGTTCTCGCCGGCGGAGCACTTGATCAGTTGCCCGCCGCCGGACCGTTTCAGGCCCTGTCCTGGTCGCGGATGGGCGGATATGGAGATGAGGGCCTCGCACGAATGCTCCTCGAAGAGCTGCAGGAGCGCGGCCTCGCCCGCCAATCCGAGGACGGCGTCTCCATCCCGCTACACCCGCTGGTGCGCAGCTTGTTCCTCGTACTCCTCTCCCAGATTCTGCGCGAGGCGGGCCCCCGGGTCGGTTTGGAGCTCTCGCCGACGACCGATCGGCCGGAGATCCACGACGCCCTCGTGCAACTGCTGAATCTCCAGTCGCCAACTCCGACCGCAGGCCAGGTCGTGAATCTGGACGTCGAGCTCATCGGCCCGGACCTCTCCGCGGTTCCGCTCGACGAGGTGCTCGACTTCCGCGCTGCTCACGGCGACGAGTTCCGCGCCTACGCGCGGCGGCTGCGTCAGGTCGTCTGCGACCTCGCGCTGGTACCGACGGACGAGCAGGCCCGCGTCCTCGGCGACCGGCGCGAGGAGATACGCGAGGCCGGCGAAGCGTTGAGAGGCGGGCCGATCAAGACGCTTGGCAGCGTGGCCGCGATCGGACTTGGAATCGCCGGCGGTGTGGTCAGCGCAGCCACCGGCGCTCCTGTCGGCGGACTACTCGCTGCGGCCTCGGCGGGCGCCGGGTTCGCGACCCTTCCGC
>JBHEMK010000057.1:0-10787 GCA_046262635.1 Gaiellaceae bacterium | reverse complement strand
GGAGCACGCGGCAGCACTGGCCGCGCCTCGGATCAGCCCGGCGCTCGACTCGGACGCCGCCCGCCGGCCCGGTGGGAGCCGTCCCGGTCGGGCGAGCACGGTCCTTCGGACGTGACTGCTCCCGCACGGTCTGGGAGCACGGGCGCGACCCGATCCCGAGCCAGGAGGTCCCGGTCGGCCGATCACGGCCGCGATGCGACACCGCCACCCCGACGGGTGCCGCCGCCTGAGCCGCTTTACTGCGCGTCCTCCTTGGCCGGCGCGGGGACCGGGCCGGGGCGGGGGCGTGCGGAAGCTTCGACGACGAGCTCGACCGCCTTCTGCGGGTCGTCTGTGACGAGGAGGAGGCGCTCGTCGTCCCGCGAGATCATCCCGGCGGCCAGGGGCCCTCGGTGGAACCAGGCTAGGAGCTCGCTCCAGTACTCCTCGTCGAAGAGCACGCAGGGGAAGTGGAGGACCTTGCCGGTCTGCATCAGGGTCAGCGACTCGAAGAGCTCGTCGAGCGTGCCGAAGCCACCGGGGAAGATGACGAAGCCCTCGGCCGCCTTCACGAACATCGTCTTGCGCGCGTAGAAGTGGCGGAAGGTCATCGCGATGTCCAGGTAGTCGTTCGCCTTCTGCTCGTGCGGCAGCTCGATGTTGAAGCCGACCGAGAGGCCGCCTCCGTCCTTCGCGCCGCGGTTTGCCGCCTCCATCACGCCGCCGCCGCCGCCGGTGACGACGGCCCAGCCCGCCTCGGCGAAGCGCCGGCCGGTCTCGCGGGCCTGCCGGTAGGCCGGATGCTCCTCGCCGATCCGAGCCGAGCCGAAGATCGTGACTGCCGGGCGGTCGATCCTCTCCACGGCCAGGAAGCCCTCGTGGAACTCCGCGGCGATCGACGCGGTGTGGGCGCGGAGGTCGACGCTCGGCGAGGCGAGTATCTGCCGGTCGTCGGTCACAGCCGGTGTTGCGGCACGTGGGTCTGCACCATCCCGTAGACGAGCGCGATCACGATCGCCAGGTAAAGGACGGCGATCACGAGCGCGCGCGACCGGTCGGGCTGCAGCGCTCGCATCGGCACGCCGCCCTCGAACTGGACGACCGGCATCCGCCACGCTTCAGTCGCCGCACGCGCCACCGCGCCGCCGTCGAGGAAGCCCACGGGGATCAGGTTGAAGAGGTTGAGGAAGAAGCCGGTGTAGGCAAGCGTGTAGAAGAGGCGCGAGTCGTGCGCCGCGGCGATCCCCCAGCAGGCGAGCGCCGAGAGGCCGCCGGCGAACGGGCCGGCGAGGGCGATCAGCGCGCTGCGCAGCGGCGGCAGGCCGGCATGCTTGATCGTCACGTAGGCGCCGATGAAGGGGATGAAGGTCGGCGCCGAGACCTCGAGTCCCTGTCGCCGGGCCTCCGCGGCGTGGCCGAGCTCGTGGATCAGGATCAGCACCACCAGGCCGATTCCCCACTGCCAGCCGCCGAGCAGCGCGTAGGCCCCGATCGAGAGGAAGAGCCCGAAGAACTTGACGAAGACGAAGCCGAACTTGACCGCGAGGCCGCCAAGGAAGGCGATCGGCGCCCAGATCCGGCGGAAGATCCCGCGCCAGTCGACGCCGCCGCGCGGCTGGACCGGCTGGTAGTCGCGGAAATCTTCGCTCATGATCCCCTTCCTATCCATTCTTCGCCGCCCTCGTACACCTCTTTCTTCCAGAGCGGAATCGTCTCCTTGAGCGTGTCGATCGCCTCGCGACAGGCCTCGAGCGCGGCCGCACGGTGGGGGGCGGAGACGGCGATCACGACGCTCGGCTCGCCGATCGAGACCCGGCCGACGCGGTGGTGGATGGCGATCTCGGTCAGCTCGTGCCTCGCCTTCAGCAGCCCGGCCAAGCCGGACATCAGCTGCTCGGCCATCTCCGGGTAGGCCTCGTAGTCGAGGTGGAGCACCGTTCGTCCGCGCGAGGACACGCGGGTCGTGCCGACGAACGTTGCGATCGCCCCGGCCTCGTCGGACTCGACCTCCCGCACGGCCGCGAGCAGGTCGAGCGGCTCCTCGCTGAGCCGCAGGTCGCCGCCGGAGACGGGGGGGATGAAGGCGACCTCGTCGCCGTCGCTGAGATGATCCTCCCGGCCCGCGTACGTGCGGTTGACCGCGACCATCAGCCCCGGCGGCTCCTCGCCGAGCCCGAGCGCCGGCCAGACATCCGCGACCTGCGCCACGCCGCCAACCTCCCGTTCCGACCAGCCGGCGCGCTCTCGCAGGCCGGCGAAGAGCTTCACGGTGACATTCACCGGCTGGACGCTACCGACCGGGCGGCCGCGGTCGCGGTGCCCCCGGGGCCGGCCGGGGTGGAGCCGATTGCCCGAGGGAGATCCCGATCTGCCCTCGCAGAGCATCGAGACGACGCGGGGCGTGGTGCCGGGCGCCGCCTGGCAGACCGCGAGGCGGCGGGCGGCCGCCGGTAGCGAACCGGGCGCCGCTCGCGTTCGACGCCGGCGAGGATTTTCTCGCCTCGATCGCGAGTTCGCTGCCAACCCCGCCGAGGGGCGGTCCTCCGGGCCGCCCGGACTCGCGCCGGGATCGGTCGGCCCACTTCCACGGCCTGCTCGCCGACGCCGTCGGCCGCCGCCACAAAACCATCTCCACCGGCAGCCGGGCGACGGGCAGCCGCCTCGAGCGCCGCCCAGCCGGGCGTCTCTGGGGACTGTCACCGTCCGACCTGCTTGGAGTCGCGGCGGGCCCGCAACGCCCCGGCGCCGAGGCGGATCGGAAGGGACCACGCGCCTGGGAGGGGAGCCTAGAGGGCATGCGGATAGTGCCGGTGTGCGTAGCTCTCGGTGATGTAACCGTCACGCAGGTCGCGGCGGACGCCCTCGGGGGCGCGCTCGGCCGGCGGGCCGTGGCCGCCGCCGCCGCCGGTGCGGAGCTCGACGCGCGCACCTGCCGGCACGCGGACGCGCGTCTCCTTGCCGAGTGCCCGCGCGCTGCCGTCCGGGAGGGCGAGCCGCACGGAGTTCGGCCGCGCCTCCCCGCCCCCGGCGAGGCCCCAGGGGGCGTTGTGCTGACGCTCGACCGTCGAGGTCAGCCAGCAGTCTTCGAGCGCACGGAAGAAGATGTCGACGCCCAGTCCGCCGCGGTGGCGGCCGGGGCCGCAGGAGTCGGGCGCGAGCTCCAGGCGCTCGAGCAGCGAGGGGTTCTTCGCCTCCCAGACCTCCGTCGGGGGGAAGCGAGTGGCGCTCTCCGAGATGTGGATGAGGCTGTGGGTGCCGTCTCCGCGCGCGTGCCCACCCTGGCCGGTCGGGTACGGGGAGCCGTCGGTCCACGACTCGCCACTGCCGGCCCGGCGTCCCCACCAGACGAGGGCGCAGATGTCGCCGCCGCTGCAGGCGGGCACGGCCGCCGGCATCGCCTGGGCGATCGCGCCGTAGATCACTTCCATCGCCTGGTCACTTGCCCAGCCGTAGAGGTAGCACGGTGCGGGCGGCAGCGCGTGAAAGAGCGTGCCGGGACGGGTGACGACCTCCAGCGGGCGGAAGTGGCCTTCGTTCGGCGGCTCGCCCGCCCCGGCGAGCATCGAGATCGCAACACGGCTGGCGGAGACGGTCGAAGGAAGCGGGCAGTTGACGGGCCCCTCCTGTTCGCCCGGCGCCTGCGAGAAGTCGACGCGCACCTGTGAGCCGGCGACCTCGACGGTGACGTCGAACGGGATCGGCGTGCGGGTCACGCCGTTGTCGTCCATCTCGCCGTGGCCGACGTAGCGCCCGTCCGGGATGCGCTCGAAATAGCTGCGGACGACCGCCTCGCCGTGGTCGAACATCCGCTCGGTCGCCTCGGCGAAGACGTCGGGCCCGTAGCGCCGGACGACGCGCAGGAGGCCGGCGGCGCCGGTGCGCACGCCGACGATCTCCGCGTTGATGTCCCCGGCGACCATTTTCGGCACGCGCGAGTTCGCGGTCGCCATGCGGAAGATGTCCGAGACGAGCTCGCCGCGCGAGACCAGCTTCACGCCGGGGAAGATCGTTCCCTCCTGGAAGACGTCGACCGTGTCCGTCGAATACGGGTCCTTTGCGCCGATGTCGAGCCAGTGGCCCTTGATCGTCGTGTAGCCGATCAGCCCGTCGCCGAGGAAGACCGGCATCACGACCGCCGCGTCCTGTGCGTGCGAGCCGGTGCCGTAGGGGACGTTGTAAAGGACGATGTCGCCCGGCTCGAGCGCCTCCTCGCCGCCGACCGCCTCGACCGCGGCCTCGACGCAGAAGCTCATCGTGCCCATGAACGTCGGCAGGCTCGGAGCCTGTGCGAGCAGCCGCACACGGCGGTCGTAGATCGCGACGGCGAAGTCGAGCACCTCGTAGATCACCGGCGAGAAGGCGGTTCGGATCAGCGCCCGCTTCATCTGGTTCGCCGCCGAGTTGAGGCCGTGGCGGATGACCTCGGTGGTGACGGGGTCGGCGTCGTGCACGCCGCTCGCGGAGCCCGCGCCCGCCCGTGTGACGACGAGCTCGCTCACCGGTACTCCTCCAGGAACAGCGGGCCGGACTCGTGCGCGCGTGCGACGAAGCCGGCGTCGAGATAGGTCGTCGCCGTGTCCTCGAGCAGGATCGCGGGACCGGCGAGCTCCGCGCCCGGCGCGAGCTCGTCGCGGTGGGAAACCGCGAAGCGCAGCGTCTCGCTCCGCGTGAACGACCACGCCTCGATCGCCGCCCGGCGGCCGCCGGCCTGCGCCGCCGTGACTCGTTCGTTCCGTGCCGGCAGCGGAGTCGTCAGCGTCGCGCGCAGCGAGACGATCTCGACCTCCTCGTCCATGGCGTGTCCGAACGTGCGGTCGTACTCCTGGTCGAAGAGCTCGCGCAGCTCGCCGGCGCCGGCGGCCGCCGGCAGCGACACGGTCAGCGTGTGCTCCTGGCCGACGTAGCGGAGATCGAGCCGCGCCTCGCGGGCAGCGCCGTTTCCGCTGCGCGCCTCCAGCCGAGCGAAGAGCCCGTCCAGCTGCTCGCGGGCGCCGGCGAGCCCATCCTCGGAGAGCCGGATGATCCGGGTGGCGGCCTGCTCGCGTGTGAGGTCGGCCCCGAGCAGCCCCCAGGCGGAGAAGTTTCCGGCGTGGCGCGGCACGACGACCCGCGCCACGTCGAGCTCGGTCGCGAGCAACGTCGCAAACAGCGGCCCGGCCCCGCCGAAGGCGACCAGGACCGCGTCGCGAGGGTCGCGCCCCTGTTCGACGGTGATCTCGCGGATCGCGTCGGCCATGCTCGCGGCGGCGATCGTGATCACGCCGCGGGCAGCCTCCTCGGCGGAACCGAGCCGAAGCTGCGTGAGCGCGTCCAGCGCGGGGCCGCGGTCGAGGGCGATGCCGCCGGCGAGCTCGCCCGGGCCGAGCATCCCGAGCGTCAGCGCTGCATCGGTCACGGTGGGCTCGACGCCGCCGCGCCCGTAGCAGGCCGGCCCGGGCCGCGCGCCGGCGCTGCGAGGGCCGACCCGCAGGAGGCCGCCCAGGTCGACGGAGGCGATCGAGCCTCCGCCGGCGCCGATCGAGCGGACGTCGACCCACGAGGTCTGCACGGGCAGCCCGACGACCGTGCCTTCGTAGAGCAGCTGGGGGCGACCGTCGACGATCAGGCAGGTGTCGAAGCTCGTGCCGCCGACGTCCGCCGAGATCGCCTCGCCGACCCCCAACTCGCGCGCGAGCGCGGCCGCGCCCTGAGCGCCTGCCACCGGCCCGGAGAGGATCGTCTCGAACGGCCGTGCCCGTGCCTCGCCGAAGCTGATCGCACCTCCGCCCGAGCGGGTGACGAGTGCATCACCGCCGAAGCCGAGCTCCCGCAGGCGAGTCTCCAACCGCTCGAGATAGGCGCGGACGCTCGGCCGCACGAATGCGTCGAGGACCGTCGTCGAGGTGCGCTCGTACTCGCGGTACTCGCCGGAGATCTCGTGCGAGAGCGCGAGTTCGCCGTCGAAGCCGAGCTCACGCAGGATCCGAGCCGCCTCGTTCTCGTGCGCCGGGTTCGCGTACGCGTTCAGAAAGGCGACCGCGATCGAGGCGACACCGGCTGCGCCGAAGACCTGGAGCCCGCGCCGCACGTCGTCCGGCTCGAGCGGCGTGAGCACCGACCCGTCGGCGAGCATGCGCTCGGTGACCGGCAGGCGAAGCTCGCGCGGAACGAGCGGTTCCGGCCGGTGCCAGAAGAGGTCGTAAGGGTCGGCCCGATCGCCGCGGCCGATCTCGAGGACGTCGCGGAAGCCGTCGGTCGCAAGCAGGCCGACGGCGCCTCCGCGCCGCTCGAGCAGCGCGTTGAGCCCCACCGTCGTCCCGTGCAGGAAGAAGGCCGCCGCCCGCAGGAGCTGTTCGGGTACGCCACGCCTGATCGCTTCGTCCACGCCCTCCTCGGGGGCCCATGGCGTCGTCGGCTCCTTGACGACGCGCGCCTCCCCCGTCGCATCGTCGTAGGTGATCAGGTCGGTGAAGGTGCCGCCGACGTCGACGCCGATCCGGCTCGCCATCAGGACTCAGCCGCCCTCGGCACGCGCGCCTGCTCGAACCGTGCGAGCGCGTCCTCGGCGCGATGGCAGGCCACCGCGTGTCCGGGGACGAGCGTGCGCAGCGGCGGTTGCTCGACGCGGCAGACGGCGACGGCCAGCGGGCAGCGGGGGTGAAACGAGCAGCCCGGGGGCGGGTGGACGGGATCGGCCGGAATCCCGGGCACGACGATCCGCGCAGTCGCCGCGCCCAGGTCCAGCTCGGGTACGGCCGTCCGCAGCGCCTGCGTGTACGGGTGAGCCGGCCGCCGGAGGAGCTCGTGCGTCGCTCCGAGCTCGACGATCCGACCGAGGTAGAGCACCGCCACCCGCTCGCAGAGCTGCTCGACCACGGCGAGGTTGTGCGAGATCAGGAGGTACGCGAGGCGCCGCTCGTCTCGCAGGCGTGCGATCAGCCGCAGGATCCGGGCCTGGACGGTCACGTCGAGCGCGCTTGTCGGCTCGTCGAGGACGAGCAGGCGCGGCTCGACGGCCAGCGCCCGCGCGATCGCGATCCGCTGGCGCTGGCCGCCCGAGAACTCGTGCGGGAAGCGGCCCGCGTGGCCCGGCTCGAGGCCCACCTCCTCGAGCAGCTGCTCCACCCGGCGGCGAACGAGGCGCCGCTCGACGATGCGGTGGGTGGTCAGCACCTCTCCGATCGCCGACCCGACGCGCATGCGCGGGTCGAGCGTCCCGTCCGGGTCCTGGAAGACAATCTGCGCGGCACGCCGGTACCCGCGGAGCCGGCGGCGCGGCAGACGCGCGACGTCGTGACCGTCGAGCAGGACCGACCCGGCGGCGAGAGGCACGAGCCTCAGCACTGCGCGGCCGATCGTCGTCTTGCCTGAACCGCTCTCCCCGACGAGGCCGAGCCCAAAGGGCCCCTCCGGGAGCTCGAACGAGACGCCGGCGACGGCACGTACCGGTCCGAAGCGAACCTCCAGGTCACGCACCTCGAGCATCAGGCCGCAGCCCCGATCCGGGGCACGGCAGCAACGAGCTCCCGGGTATAGGGCTCGCGCGGGCTGCGCAGGACTGACGCGGTCCGCCCCGATTCGACAATCCGGCCGTCGCGCATCACCGCGACGCGGTCGGAGAGCTGTCCGATCACGGCGAGATCGTGGCTGATCATCAGGATCGTGATCCCGTCGCGGTCACGGAGGCCGCGCAGGAGTTCGAGAATCTCCGCCTGCACGGTCACGTCGAGCGCACTCGTCGGCTCGTCGGCGAGCAGCAGCTCGGAGCGCAGCGCCACCGCGAGCGCGATCGCGACGCGCTGGGCCTGGCCGCCCGAGAGCTGGTGCGGGTAGCGCTCGAGCAGGTCGGGTGTGAGCAGCACCTCGCGCAGCCCGGCCCGCGCCCGCTCGAGCGCGTCGCCGCGCCCGAGGCCGTGCAGCCGCAGCGTGCGCAGGAAGATCTCACCGACCCGGAAGACCGGGTTGAAGGCCGAAACCGGGTTCTGGAAGATCATCGCGATCCGCGCCCCCCGCACCCGCCGGAGCGCAGGGCCGGACAGGCCTACCAGCTCCAGCCCGTCGAAGCGGATGCTGCCACCGACGCTCGCGCCGGCGGCTTCGGCCAGACCGAGCACGGCCAGCGCCGTCATCGACTTGCCCGAGCCGCTCTCGCCGACCAGCCCGAGGATCTCCTCACCGGCGAGGTCGAGCTCCTCGATTGTGACGACGCGGCGATCGCCGAAGCGGATCTCGAGGTCGCGCAGGGCGAGCCTCACCTGCGGATCACCCGCCGCGGGTCGAGCCGGTCGCGCAGGCCGTCGCCGACGAGGTTGAAGGCGAGTGCCGTGATCAGGATCGCAGCTCCGGGGAAGGTCACGAGCCACCACTGGGTTGTGAAGTACGACTCGCCTTCGCTCACGAGCAGCCCCCACTCGGGCGTCGGATCCTGGGCGCCGAGGCCGAGAAACGACAAGGCGGCTGCCGTCAGGATCACGCCACCGACGTCGAGCGAAGCCTGCACGATCACCGGCGTGACCGAGTTCGGAAGCACGTGCCGGAAGAGGGTGCGGAGCGGCGAGATCCCGAGTGCGCGACAGCTCTCGATGTACGGCCGGCCGGCGATCGAGGCGGCCTGGCCGCGGGCGAGCCGCGCGTACCACGGCCACCAGGTGACGGCGATCGCCAGCGTCGCGTTGCCGACGCTGGGCGTGAGCACCGAGGCGAGCGCGAGGGCGAGCAGGAGCGCGGGGAAGGCCAGGAAGATGTCGGTCACCCGCATCAGGAGGTTGTCGACGATGCCGCCGAAGTAGCCGGCCGTGATCCCGAGCGGGATCCCGACGATGCTCGAGCAGAGGATCACGACCGCGGCGATTGAGAGCGAGATGCGGGCGCCGTAGAGCACGCGGCTGAACACGTCCCGGCCGACGTCGTCGGTGCCGAACCAGTGGCGGGACGACGGCGCCAGGAAGGAGTCGAGCGGATGCGTGGCGCTGCCGGCGTCTCCCGGGTAGGGCGCGATCAGCGGCGCGAAGGCCGCGATCGTGACGAGCACGGCCGCGATCAGCAGCCCGGCGACAAGCAGAGGGTTGCCGCGCACGGCCAGCCGCAGCGCGTCTCCGCGCCGCGCAGCGATCGGCAGCGCCGCGCTCACCGCAGCCGGATCCTCGGGTCGGCGAGCGCCTGAAGCAGATCGACGACGAGGTTGGCGCCGACGTAGACGAGCGCGATGAAGAGCGTCACGCCGATCACGGCCGGCGTGTCGAGCGCCTGGATCGAGTCGGCGGCGTAGCTGCCGAGCCCGTTCCAGTCGAAGATCGCCTCGACGAGGAAGGTGTTGACGAGCGAGTAGGCGAAGACGAGCGCCGTCACGGAGATCACCGGGTTGAGCGCGGGGCGCAGGGCGAAGCGGACGAAGATCGAGCGCTCGGGGAAGCCGAGCGCTCGAACCATCCGGATGTGATCCTCGCCGAGCGTCTCCAGCACCGATGCGCGCACCATCCGTGCAATCACCCCGAGCGGGTACGCCGCGACGACGACGGCGGGGAGCACGAGGTGCGAGAGCGCGCTCCTGAGCATGGTCCAGTTGCCCTCGACGAGCGCGTCGACGGCAGCCATGTGCGTGTGCGCTCGCAGCGGCCGGGTTGTCTCGAGCCCGGGGTCGTACTGGCCCGACACCGGCAGCAGGTGGAGCTTCTGGAAGAAGAAGAGCTGCAGGACGAGCGCCAACCAGAAGACCGGCATCGAGACGCCAACAACCGAGAGCAGGCGAACGAGCAGGTCGGGCAGGCGCCCCGCCCAGTGCGCCGAGAGGAGCCCGAGCGGGACGCCGACCACGAGCGCGAGGACGATGCCTGCCCCGACGAGCTCGAGCGAGGCGGGGGCGCGGGTTCCGAGATCTGAGAGCACCGGCTGTTTCGTATGAATCGAAACGCCCCAGTCCCCCGACGCGATCCCGCGGAAGTACTTCACGATCTGCAGCGGCAGCGGCCGGTCGAGACCGAGCAGGTGGCGCGCCTGGGCGATCTGCTGCGCAGAGGAGTGCGGCCCCACCCAGCTCGAGGCCGGATCGCCCGGGATCACCCGGGCGATCACGAAGGTCAAGACGACGACGCCCACCACGACGAGCAGCCCGAGGGCCGCCCTGTGGGCGACGAACCGCGTCACCCGGTCGGTCTGAGGTTGTACACGAAGGTCACGTTCGGATAGGCGGGGTTGTCGACGAAGCCCGTGACCGACTTCAACATCGTTCGCTGGTACTGCTGCACGTACAGCGGGATCGCGGGGGCGTCGCTGAGCAGCTTCGTCTGGATCTGGCGGTAGAGGCGGACCGCCTGGGGGCGGTTGGCCGCTGCATCCCGCTCGGCCGCGCTCATGGTGGCATCGAGCTTCGGGTTCGAGTAGTACGAGAGGTTGAAGTACGGTTGCTTCTCCGAGTGGAAGATGTTGACGAACCAGCTGTACGGGTCGGCGTAGTCGGGCCACCAGTAGAAGAGGAAGATGTCCTGGCGCTGGGCGAGGTTCGATGACTTTCCTTTCGCCCACTGCACCGGCCACTGCATCGCCCGCACGTCGAGATTGATGTTCAGCGGCGCGAGCTCGGACTTGATCAGCGTCGAGACGAGTTCCTCGTCGGAGTCGCCCTGGACGTGGGTGAGGACCAGGTTCAGCTGCTTCTTGCCGGGGCCGTACCCCGCCTGGCTGAGCAGCGCCTTCGCCTTCGCCGGATTGAAGTTCGGCGACGGCAGGCGTTCGAAGTGGCCCCAGAGCCCTGGTGGCACCACGCCTATCTGTCTGTGGGCGGAGCCCTTGAGCGCGGCGACGATCCCGTTGTAGTCGAGCCCGTACGAGAT
>JBHEMK010000056.1:0-3026 GCA_046262635.1 Gaiellaceae bacterium | reverse complement strand
CCCCACGAAATCCCTCGACGGGCCCGCACCCGCGGACGGCCGCTCCACGCCCCGACACTAGCGGCTTCTCGCTGCTCCCGGTCGACGTCACACGAATCTCGCCCAAGGCGGATCACGTGAGACTCGACCCGTGCTCGGGAGGCCGTTCTCTCGTCGGCGGACCGTGGCAGGAGTGCCGACCGCAGGGTTCGGCAGCAGACCTCCGAGCGGCGAGCCGCCGACGCGTCACAGGCTGGCGCGGGCTGCCCGCCCCTGTGTCACCGGGTCATTCTGGTCCGGCAGATCTCGGGTCAAGTCAGAGACCCGGGACGGGTGACTCCGCCCCCCGCCTCGGCTAACGTCCGGCCGGTGAGCAGGTCCGCCCGTCGGAGAGGCCAATGCTCGCTTCTGCGTCGCAGGCTCCGCGCCCGCGTCGCCCCCGGTGCGCCGGGTCGGAGTCCCGGAGGACATCGCCTATCTCTGCCTCTATCTGGCCAGCGAGCAGGCGGGCTACGTGAGGGGCCAGCTGATCGTACCGACGGCGCCCGTTCCCTGGCCGGGCTCAGCTGAGAGGCGTGCCGTGAGCGTCCTGCCCGAGTCGAACGTGATCTCGTTCGCGCGCGGGATCCCCTCGCCCGACATGTTCCCGCTCGCGAAGCTGGCTGAGAGCGCGCGGCGGGCGGTTGAGCGCGACGGCCGCGTCGCCCTCAACTATGGGCCGCCCTGCGGGTTCGGCCCGCTGCGTCGGTGGCTGGGCGATCGCCACGGCGTCCCGCCGGAGCGGGTAATCGTCACGCCGGGCTCGCTGATCGGCCTCAACTTTCTCGTCTCGCACGTCTTCCGCGCCGGCGGCCGCGCGGTCGTCGAGGCGCCGACCTACGACAGGATGCTGCACGCGCTCGGCGCGGCCGGCGCCGACGTGCTCACAGTCGACCGCGATCACGACGGGCTCGACCTCGACCGGTTGCGCGAGCTCGCCGCCGGGACGCCGCGGCCCGGTGTGCTCTACGTCCTGCCGACGTTCCACAACCCGACCGGGCGGACGCTGACCCTCGAGCAGCGGCGTCGCCTCGCGGAGCTCGCGGTCGAGCACGAGCTGCTCGTTTTCGAGGACGATCCCTACGGCTTGTTGCGTGTTGAAGGGGAGCCCCTGCCGTCCGTGCACGAGCTCCTGCGCGCCGGGGGCGGCGACCACCTCGCCGTCTTCTCCTCCTCGTTCTCGAAGACGGTCGCGCCTGGGCTGCGGGTCGGCTACCTGATCCTGCCGGAGGCGCTGGTCTCCCCGGTGGAGGCGCTCGCGACGCGCACGTACGTCTCGCCGCCGCTGCTCGCCCAGGCGCAGCTGCACGACTTCCTCGCCGCCGGAGGCCTCGAACCGCAGCTCGAGTTCCTCCGATCGTTCCTGCGGCTGCGCCGCGATGCGCTGCTCGAGGTGCTCGAGGAGGAGCTGCCCGGTGAGGCCGCCTGGACGCGGCCCGAAGGCGGCTATTTCCTCTGGCTCGAGCTGCCGGAGGCGATCGACGCGACCGAGTTGAACGAGCGGGCCCGCGCCGCAGGGGTCGCGTTCGTTCCGGGGTCGGCCTTCTTCCTCGGCGACCGCGGCCGGAGCACGGCACGCCTCTCCTTCAGCTTTCCGTCGGTCGACGAGATCCGGGAGGGCGCGCACCGCCTCGGGGGCCTTGTGCGCGAGGCGTTGCAAACGACAGCAGTGAGAGAGGGGCCGCGATGACGCTCGATCCACAGTTCTTCATGACGACGGACCTCCGGGTCGACGGCCCGCCGCGCGAGCTCGTCGGCTACGGGGAGCACCCGCCGCGGGTGCGCTGGGAGAACGACGCGAAGGTGGCCGTGCAGATCGTCGTCAACTACGAGGAGGGCTCCGAGAAGACCTTCGCGATGGGCGACGGCGAGAACGACATCCTCTACGAGCTGCCGTTCAAGCTCGACGACCAGCGCGACCTGGCCGTCGAGTCGATGTACGAGTACGGTACGCGCGCGGGGATCTGGCGCATGTTCCGGCTCTTCGACGCGGCAGGCATCCCAGTGACGTTCTTCGCCGCCGCCGTGGCGCTCGAGCGGAACCCGGCCGTCGCCGACAAGCTTGCCCGCCGCGGCGACGAAGCCGCCGGCCACGGCTACCGGTGGAGCAACCATTTCGAGATGACGCGCGACGAGGAGCGTGAAGCGATCAAGCGCGCGATCGAGTCGATCGAGCGGACGACCGGCTCCCGACCGCTTGGCTGGTACTGCCGCGAGATGAGCGTCAACACCCGCGAGCTCGTGGTCGAGGAGGGCGGATTCGTCTACGACTCGGACTGCTACAACGACGATCTTCCGTACTGGACGCGGATCCTCGACCGGCCGCACCTCATCGTTCCCTACGGCCTCGTCGTCAACGACGCGCGCTACGTCGTCCAGCAGGGATTCGGCAGTCCCGAGCATTTCCTCGAGATGGCCAAGGCCCATCTTGAGCGGCTGCGAAACGACGGCGACGACGTTCCGCGGATGATGTCGGTGGGGCTGCACCCGCGGATCACGGGCAACCCCGGCCGCTCGGATGCGCTGGCCCGCTTCGTCGAGTACGGGCAGTCGCTCGGAGATGTCTGGTTCGCACGCCGCATCGACATCGCGAACCGGTTCGCCGAGCAGGAGCCGGCCGAGAAGTGGCTCTGAGCCGACAAGCGGCGTTCCGTTCTGTCCCCCGCGGCTGGCCTCCCTCAATGCGGAGGAGCCGCCGGAGAAGGATCAGCACTGCGGCGTCGCCGACGTCTTCCATCAGCTCGATCTCTTTGCGCTTCATCGAATAAGGACGCCGCGCGCAGATCGGGGAGAGAAACCCGCCGACGATCTCGTCGCCCTCGAGCGCCTCGGCGAGCGAGCCCGGCAGCCGGCCGCGCCCCCAAGCGCTCGCGCTCGCAATCACCGAGGCCGGAGGATCGCCCTCGACAAGCGACGGCTGCGTCAGCTCCTCGCGAATGCCCTGCAGCCCCGGAGGACGAGGAGGCCGAGCACGAGGTGCGGGCAGCGCGCGCCGTCCGCCGCCCGGA
>JBHEMK010000055.1:0-11621 GCA_046262635.1 Gaiellaceae bacterium | reverse complement strand
ATGAAGTCGCCGCCGAGGCAGATCGTCGACGACGAGGCCTACGAGGCGACCGAGGCGTTCATCAAGCTGAACGCCCGCAGGGCCGCGAAGACCCCCGCACCGAGCGCCGGCTGAACGGCCCGACCGGTCTCGTTCCGGGGTTCCCGGGCCACGGATCCGTCCGCGGCCCCGGCCGCCCCTCGAGCCGTCGCGCTAGCTAAGCTAGAAGGCCGAGCCGAGCCTGTGGAGCTCGGCGCTGACGTCCTTCATCAACGAGGCGACCCGGAGAGCCTGCTCGCGGTCGCCGGGAACGTGGCCCTCGTCGATGATCGAGGCCAGGTTCTTCAGCTTCGTCTCCATCGTCCCGAGCCGTTCGTCGAACTGTTGAGCGAACGTCCTGTCTCGTCTCTTGCTCATGCAGACACGCTACTGGACGGCCGTGCTCCTCGACGGCGAGAAGCGGCCGCGGAGACGGTCGGCGACAGAACCCTCACACTGAGCCGCGTCTCGTGGCGCGGCCGGGAGCGCACGCTCCCAGCACTCTCAGGGGAGGTCGGTCGGCAGATCGAGGAGCGCAGCGCCCCCGGAGCCCAGGGGCCTCGGGCGCCGCGGCTCCCGGACGCCGCTGTCCGGCGGCGCCTCGGGCCAGTCACCGCATCCGCCCTCTCGATCGCCGCGAAGAAGGCTGATAAGCCGCTTGAAGACGTTCAAACCGCTGGCTTTGCACCGACGGGAGCCACGCACGCCGGAAGCCTAGCCCAAGCCAGATCGCGCTGACTCAGCCGGACACGCCTCGCCTCCCGGATCGGCCGCGATTTGCCGACCGGCCCGGGAGGGCATCGCCCGAGCACGGCGAAACCGCCCATCCCGTGCGCGAGCGAGCCCTCCTCCTCGCTTTGCCTCTCCTCCTGGGGGTGGCCGGGCCCGCCCGCGCGGCCGGTGATGCCCGCATCGCCGCGCTCCAGGTCGGCCTGCGCGCGCACGGGCTCTACGCCGGTCCGGTGGACGGGCTCGACGGCCCCTCGACCACCGCGGGCGTCCGCTCGTTGCAGCGTCGGGCCCGTATCGGCGTCGACGGCGTCCCCGGCCCCCGCACGCGCCGCGCCCTCGGGCGCTACGGGCGCCATCCGCTCGGCACGCGCCTGCTCGCCGGCGGCATGCACGGGTGGGACGTCGCGGCACTGCAGTTCGAGCTTGCCTGGCACGGCTTCCCCTCGGGGCCGATCGACGGTGTCTTCGGCCGCCGGACGCGCGGCGCGCTCCGCCGCTTCCAGCGCTGGGCGCGACTCGTGGCCGACGGCCGCGCCGGCCCGGCGACGCTCGCCTCGCTCGCCGATCCGCCGCCGCGCGCGCCGCTCGCGCTCGCCTGGCCGGTGGCGGGGATCCTCGGTGACCGCTTCGGCCCGCGCGGCGACCGCTTCCATGCGGGCATCGACCTGATCGCACCGTACGGCGCGCCGGTCGTCGCCGCCGCGCCCGGGCGCGTGACCTGGGCGGCCCCGCGCGACGGCTGGGGGCTCCTCGTCGTCGTCGCCCACGCCGACGGCGTGCGGACGTTCTATGCCCACCTCTCCGCGGTCGACGTGCAGCTCGGCTCCCGCGTGTGGACGGACACGACGCTCGGGGCCGTCGGCGCAACCGGGGACGCGACGGGCCCGCACCTTCACTTCGAGGTGCGGGCCCGCGGCGCCTGCGTCGATCCGCTGACCGCCCTGCGCTAGCCGCTTGACAGGCAGCTCAGCCAGGTCGCCGGCGCGGGCTGGTACTTTGACTCCTCCGAGAAGCGGATCGCGAGCGGCCCCCTCTCCTGCCCGTGCGAGCAGAGCAGCGGATCCGGGCCTGCCTCGAGCACGAGCGCGACGTGGTGGCCCGGATACGCTCCCCAGACGACGAGGTCACCCGGCTGGACCGCACCCTGGGGGATCCGCTGCATGTTGTGCAGCAGGTTGCCGGTGTAGCCGGCGCCACAGTACGCGAGTCCGTTCGGATCCGGCGCGCCGGCCCAGGCGTAGCAGAGAGTGGAGAATCCCGAGCAGTCGGTCCGCAGCGCAAGCCTCCGCGCTTCGTGCAGCGCGTCGATCGGGCGCAGCTGCTGGTAGTGGATCTGCGACTCGTTCGCGATCCCCCAGGTCGCGTTCTCGACGATCTGCTTGCGTACGGTCAACGATTTCGCCTGGTCGTGCTTGCGGGCGGCGATCCGGGCGACGTGATCGGCCGGCAGCGGCGCTCCCTGCAGGTAGTCCACGAGCAGAGCTCCGGCGGCCTGGTCGCACTTGGTGTCGGGGTAGCCGAGGGCCCACTTCGCCTGCTTGACCGCGGCGGCGGTTGCGGGCCCGTACTCGCAGTCGATCGTCCCGGGGTGGAAGTTTCCGTAGGCGCTCTTCGTCAGGAGCTGCTGCAGCTCCTCGACGTCTGGGCCCGTCATCAACGGATTCGTCAGGTGGAGCGTGCGCGTCGTCGCCGGACTGACGGCCCGTGCGGCGGGCTTCGGTTGTACGGTGGACATCGACCCTCCTGTTCGACGGCTGCCGCAGGCCTGCTGCGACCGTAGCGCGCGCGCTCGACGCATTCAAGCGCGGCTAGACTCGCCGGAGGATGGCCCTGCGCGTCTGCCTCGTCACGCCGTTTGCCTGGTCGCAGCCTCACGACGTCAACGAGCACGTCGCCGGCGTCGCGACGGGCCTGCGGCAGCTCGGCCACTCGGTGACCGTGCTCGCACCGTCGAACCGGGCGGCCGATCTCGCCGCCGGACGGCGTGCGCTCGAGCGGCCGGCGCACGCCGAGGTAGTCGCCCTCGGCCCGGCGCTGCCGATCTCGCGACGCAGCCGCATTGGCGTCCCGGTCGGCGTGCGGGCGAACCTCGCAGTGGCGCTCGCCGCCGGCCGCTTCGACGTCGTCCACGGGTTCGAGCCGGGCCTACCGAGCCTGTCGTACCTGGCGCTCCGAGACGCGCAGGCGCTCGCGGTCGCGACCTTCCTGTCGCCGGAGCGGCTCGGCTACCCGCCGGGCAAGGCGCAGCGGGAGCGGCTGCTCGCCCGGCTTGACGCGCTCGTCGCCACGAGTTCGGAGACGGCCGAGGCGGCGGCGCTCCGGTTTCCGGGCCGCTACCGGGAGATCTCCGCCGGGGTCGACATCGAGCTCTTTGCGCCCGGCGAGAAGCGGAAGCAGGTCGTGCTTGAATGGCGCCCATCCGAGCGGCCGCTGCTGAGAGCGGTGTTCGGCGAGCTACGCGGGCTCGAGGACTGGGAGCTCGTCATGCTGCGGACGAAGCCGCTGAGCGGGCGGCCGTCGGTCGCTCGGTCGCTCCGCGGTCGTTTCCACGTCCGGACCGCGCGCGACGGCCCGGCGCGGGCCGGGCTGCTGCGCGGGGCGTCGATCTTCGTGCCCGCTGTCGACGGGCTGCGGCGGGTCGAGCTCGAGGCAGCCGCCGCCCGATGTGCGATCGCCGCACCGGCCGGGACGCGGGAGCAGCCGGAGCTCGCCGCCGCCGAGGCGGCGCGCCTCGCGGACGACGACGACTTCCGCGCCCGCCGCGCGGCCGAGGCCCGCACATTCGCCGAGGGGCAGGACTTCGCGCTCGTCGCCGCCGAGCTTGATGAGCTCTACCTCTCGCTGGCGTCGCGCCGCCGCCACGCGGGCAGGGCGCGCAGCGCCGACCCACTCGCCGGCCGGGACTGGATCGTCTGCGATCTGCACATGCACACGAACTGGTCGCACGACTGCGCGGTCGAGGTCGACGAGCTGCTGGACCACGCGGAGAGCGAGGGCCTCGGTGCGATCGCCGTCACCGACCACAACGTCCTCGGCGGCGCGCTGGAGGCCGTCGAGCGCGTGCGCGGCCGTGACCTGATCGTCGTCCCGGGAGAGGAGGTCAAGACGGGCGGCCAGGGCGAGGTGATCGGTCTCTTCCTCGAGGAGGAGATCCCGCGGGGCCTGCCGTTCGACCAGACGGTCGCCGCGATCAAGGAGCAGGGCGGGCTCGTCTACCTTCCCCACCCCTTCGACCGGCTCCATTCGATCCCGGAGCCGTCGACGATCCAGCGCCACCTGGCCGACATCGACGTCTTCGAGGTCTACAACGCGCGGCTGCTCTTTGAGGTCTACAACGATGAGGCGCTTCGCTTCGCGCGCAAATACAACCTGACGATGGGAGCCGGCTCGGACGCTCACGTCCTGCAAGGCGTCGGGACCGGAGCCCTGCGCATGCGCCACTTCGAGGGCCCCGAGGACTTCCTGATCAGCCTCCGCAGCGCCCAGGTTCTGCGCCGCCCGAAGTCGCTCATGTACCTCCAGGGACTGAAGTGGGTCGCCCAGGCCAAGGAAAGAGTCCGCTAGGGGAGAACTTCTCAGAGCCGCCGTGACTGCCGTGCCGACCGACGAGATCTACGAGAAGTACCTGCAAAAGGCCATCACCGAGATCAATTCGCTCGGCGACGAGGTGGCGCATGCGGGGGGAGGCGCCCGCGTGCCCGTGATCGGGTCGGGACATCCGCTCGCGGACGTCTTCCTGCTGAAGTACCGACCCCGCCCCGCCGAGGTCCAGGAAGGGGTCGCTTTCTACGGGCGCGCCGGCCAGGCGATCCTCAAGTCGCTGCAGCGGCTTCACGTTGACCCGCTCTCGGTCTACGGGACGAACTGCCTCAAATTTGCGGAGGGAGGCGACGGAGAATCGCGGCCGTGGCTCGTCCGCGAGCTCCACATCGTCCAGCCCAAGCTCGTCGTCGTGATGGGCGAGGCGGCGCGTGCGTTCCTGAACAGCGTCGAGTTCCCGCTCGGCCGACCCGTCGAGCTGCAGTCAGGGGAGCTGCAGCGCTTCACACCGACGGTGGATGCCCTCTACGTTCCCGACATCGACGAATCCCTCGACGAGCAGCCGGCGAAGACGAGCTTTTGGAACGCCTTCAAGCCGCTCGGCCAGTGGTGGGCCGAGCTACCTCCCTACTAGGAGGGCGCCGCCTCGCGGCCTTCGCCGCGCTGGGCGTCGTCATCTGGTCGTACTACATCTGGCGCGTCAGCCTGCCGAACCTGCCGTTCTGGTGGGACGTGGCGCTGCTCGTCTTCCCGATCATCCCGGGCGTGCTCGCACTTCCGCTGCTCCTGATGCCGCTCTGGCGCACGAACGGCTGGGCGCTGCTCGGCGCCGCGGCGCTGCTCGCGCTGACAGCGCTGCTCTGCCAGCAAGCGGACTACCGGATCGCCGCGAACTTCGCGAAGCTCTTCGCGCCCGCGCTCGTCGGCTGGTGGTTCCTGCGCTACTTCGAGAGCCTGAGCTGGGTCGTGCTGGTCGCCTGCCTCGTGCCGATCGTGGACGCGTATTCGGTCTGGCGCGGGCCAACGCATCAGATCGTGACGAAGAAGGAGCACATCTTTACGGCCTTCTCGTTCGCGTTCCCGGTTCCGCACCAGGGCACGGCGCGCCTCGGGCTGCCCGACCTGCTCTTCTTCGCGCTCTTCCTGGCAGCGGCCGACCGCTTCCAGCTCCGCGTCTGGCAGACATTCGCCCTGACGGCGCTCTCGTTCGGTGCGACCGTGGTGCTCGCGGACGCCTTCGCGCTGCAGGGATTGCCGGCACTCCCTCTGCTCTCGGTCGGCTTTCTCGGGGCCAACTGCGATCTGCTCTGGCGGCGCCGCCGAGGTGCGAACTCAGCCGCGCGTCAGGAGTGAGATGCTCTCCACGTGCGGCGTGTGCGGGAACATGTCGACCGGCCGCACGAGCTCGAGCAGGTAGCCGTACTCGGCCTGTAGCACCTTCACGTCGGAGGCGAGCGTGGTCGGATTGCAGGAGACGTAGACGAGCCGGGGCGCAGCCAGCTCTCCGACGCGCCTGAGCGCCTTGCCCGCCAGGCCGGCCCGCGGCGGGTCGACGACGACGACGTCCGGGTCGCCCGCGCGGCCGCGCAGCTCGTCGAGCACCTGCCCGACGTTCCCGGCGAAGAAGGCGGCATTCGTGATCCCGTTCAGCTCGGCATTCTCAAGCGCACACGCGACCGACTCCTCCGAGACCTCGATCCCCCAGACCGTCAGCGCCCGCGCCGCCAGCGAGAGGCCGATCGTGCCGATGCCGCAGTAGAGGTCGTAGAGCGTCTGGTCGCCCGTCAGCCCCGCGGCGTCGGCGGCGAGTCCGTAGAGTCGCTCGGCCATCGCCGTGTTCGTCTGGAGAAACGCGTTCGGCCGGACGCGGAAGCGGAGGCCGTTGAGCTCCTCCTCGATCGCCGCGTCGCCCCAGAGCAGCCGTGTCGGCAGGTTCGTCACCTCGGCGGGCGTGTCGTTCACGGCCCAGTGGATCGAGCGCACCTCGGGGAAGCGGCGCAGCACGTCGACGAGGTAGCCGGACTCGAACCGCTCGCCGGGTGCCGTCACGAGCTGGACGAGCGCCTGGCCGGTGTTGCGTCCTTCGCGGACAATCAAGTGGCGCAGGTACCCGCTGCCGTCAGCCTGGTCGTAGGCCTCGAGCCCCTCCTCGCGCGCCCAATCGCGGACCGCGTTGCGGATCCCGTTGCCGACCGCGGTCGTCAGCCAGCATCGCTCGAGCTCGAGCACCTCGTCCCAGCGTCCAGCTCGGTGGAAGCCCAGCCCGGGGCCGCCGGCTGTGCGCGTGAACGAGTACTCCTGCTTGTTGCGGTAGTGGAAGATCTCCGGCTCGCAGGCGAGGATCGGCTCGAGCGGCGGCTCGGCGATCCCGCCGAGGCGGCGCAACGCATCGGCGACCTGCGCCTGCTTCTGCTCGAGCTGGGCCTCGTAGGCGAGATCCTGGAACCGACAGCCGCCGCAGGCGGGGTAATGCGCGCACGGCGCCTCAACCCGCTGCGGCCCGGCGACGAGAACCTCCGTGGCAAGAGCCTCGGCGTGGTTTCGTTTCACCTTCGTGACACGCGCGCGCACGATGTCGCCCGGCAGGCCGCGGCGGACGAAGACGACGAAGCCGTCGGTCCGCGCGACGCCGTTCCCGCCGAAGGCGAGTGACTCGATCTGGAGCTCGAGCTCCTGGTGCTGGGTGACGGGGGCGGCCACCCGGCCACCCTAGCGCCCGAGCTTCCGCCTGAGCTCGTCCGACAGGGGCACGCTCTCTCCCCGCACGTAGTCGTAGGCGACGAGAACGCTCTTCGCCTCGGCGACCACACGCTCCCCGGCCCGAAGCTCGTGCTCGAGGTCGAAGCTCTTCGTCCCGATGCGGGAGCAGCGCGTGCCGACCTCGACCTCCTCGTGGGCCCACAGCTGCGAGCGGAAGTCGATCTCGACGCGGGCCAGGATGAAGGGCTCGAGGCCGCCGAGCACCCTGATCCGTGCCTCCTCGAGGTAGGTCGAGAAGACCGCGTTGTTCACGTGACCCATCGAGTCGCAGTCCCGGAAACGGACGCGCTCTCGGTGGACGAACCGGAAGCCGCTCAGTTCAGCATGGTGACGTAGACCTTGCGGTCCCGCGGCCCGTCGAACTCGCAGAAGAAGATCCCCTGCCAGGTGCCCAAAGCAAGCTCGCCGCCGCGCATGGGTACGAGGATCTGCGGGTTGATCAGCGAGGCGCGCACGTGTGAGGGAGCGTTCGGCCCGTCCGGATCCTCGGTGTGCTTCCACGCCCACCGGTCGTCGACCACCTTCTCGAGCGCGTTCTCGAGATCCTCGGCGACCAGCGGGTCGGCATGCTCGTTGATCGTCACGCCCGCTGTCGTGTGAGGGACGAAGACCAGGGCCGCGGCGGCGCCGTTGGCGGAGCCGATCGCCTCCCGAACCTGCCGTGTGATGTTGACGAGCTGTGTCCGCCGCTCGGTCCTGATCGTGATCTCGCGCATCGGCGGGTATCCTAAGTGACCGTGCCGAGCGCCCCGCCCAGTGAGCGCGAGCTGGACGTCTACCGGGAGCAGGCGGATCGCTTCATCGCCGAGCTCGACGAGGAGACGTACCGCCACTTCGCCGGCCTGAAGGACACCTACGAGCTCGCGCCGATCTACGAACGGTACGCCGAGCTGACGAAGCTCGAGCAGGCGCAGCGGATCGGCCTCGCTGTCAACGGCGGCGCGCGCGTCCGAGAGCTCTGGCGCTTCGCCTGCGAGGGTTACCTCGGCAACCTGACGCGGGAGGCGACAGAACGCCTAGCCGAGCTCGAGGCCGAGCTCAAGGCCGACGTGGACGGGGAAGAGATCCCCTACCGGATGATCCGTCCGGTGATGGCAAACACCGACGACCGTGACAAGCGCCGGCGGCTCGAGGAGGCACGAAACCGGCTCACCGACGAGCACCTGAATCCGCTCCACCTCGACGCGACCCGCGTGATCCACGGCGAGGCGGAGACGCTCGGCGCGCCGAGCTACACGGAGCTCTACCGCACGTTCGGCTACCGCCTCGACCCCCTCGCCGACCAGTGCCGCGCCTTCCTCGACTCGACCGAGAGGATGTGGGAGGAGTCGGGTGACCGGCTCTTTCGCGCCCGCGTCGGTGTCGGGCTCGGCGAAGCCGAGCGCTGGGACGTGGCGCGCGTGTTCCGCGGCGTCACCTGGGACAAGGCGTTCCCCGCCAGCCGGATGGTTCCCGCGCTCGAGGCGACCCTAGCGGATCTCGGCGTCGACCTACGCGCGCAGCAGAACGTCGAACTCGACCTCGAGGATCGTCCGAACAAGAGCCCGCGCGCCTTCTGCGTGCCGATCGAGGTGCCCGAGCGGGTCGTGCTCGTGATCAAGCCGCAGGGCGGCCCGGACGACTGGCGCGCACTCTTCCACGAGGCCGGGCACACGGAGCATTTCGCCCACACCTCCGCCTCGCTCTCGGTCGAGGAGCGGCGGCTCGGGGACAACGCCGTGACGGAGGGCTGGGCGATGCTGCTCGAGCACTTGACGATCGACCCGGCCTGGTTGTCGCGGCGGCTCGATTTCCCACGACCGAACGAGTTCTACGCGGAGGGCGCCACCCAGTTGCTCTGGCTCGTGCGCCGATACAGCGCGAAGTTGCTCTACGAGATCGAGTTCCACCAGGCGCCCGATCCGACGACGATGCGCCCGCGCTACGCCGAGCTTCTCTCGGAGGCGCTCAAGGTGCCCTCCACGGATACGGATTACCTGGCCGACATCGACTCCGGCTTCTATGCCTCGGAGTACCTGCGCGCCTGGGCCTTCGAGGCACAGCTCCGCGGTCATCTCCGCGAGCTGTTCGGGAACGTGTGGTTCACGCGCCGGGACGCCGGCTCCCTCCTGCGGGAGCTCTGGTCGGAAGGCCAGCGGCACCGCGCGGACGAACTGCTCAAGGAGGTCGCGGGCCAGACAATCGAGCTCGACGCCGTCGCGGAACGGATCCGCGAAGCGCTTGCCGGAGCCTAGTTGCCGGGCCGCACAGTCCTGCATAGCCGCATACTCTCTACGCATGGCACCCACCCGAGTCGTGATTGCAGGCGCCGCGGGGCGCGATTTCCACAACTTCAACCTCGTCTACCGCGACTGCGGGGAGACGGAGCTCGTGGCCTTCACGGCCACCCAGATCCCGAATATCGACGGGCGCCTGTACCCACCGGAGTTGGCGGGCGACCGCTATCCGGAAGGAATCCCGATCCGGCCCGAAGACGACCTCGAGCAGCTGGTCAGGGCCGAGCGCGTGGACGAGGTCGTCTTCTCGTACTCCGACGTCACCCACGAGCATGTCCTGAACCTCGCTTCGCGCGCGCTCGCGGCCGGCGCCTCGTTCCGGCTGCTCGCTCCGCGGCTGACGATGCTCGACTCGTCGAAGCCGGTGGTCGCCGTGTGCGCCGTCCGGACCGGCTCGGGCAAGAGCCAGACGACCCGCCACGTCGCGGGGCTCCTGCGTGAGGCCGGTAAGCGGGTCGCCGTCGTCCGTCACCCGATGCCTTACGGCGACCTGGCCAAGCAGGCGGTCCAGCGCTTCGCGAGCTACGAGGATCTCGACGCAAACGACTGCACGATCGAAGAGCGCGAGGAGTATGAGCCGCACCTGGCCGAGGGGCACCTCGTCTTCGCGGGCGTCGACTACGAGCGTATTCTGCGCGCCGCCGAGCTGGAGGCCGACGTCGTCCTTTGGGACGGCGGCAACAACGACACGCCGTTCTTCGCGCCCAACCTGCACATCGTCGTCGTCGATCCGCACCGGCCCGGTCACGAGCTGCGCTACCACCCGGGCGAGACGAACCTGCGGATGGCCGACGTCTGTCTCGTGAACAAGATCGACAGTGCGCCGCGCTCGGGCGTGGAGGCCGTGCTGGGCTCGATCCGCGAGCACAATCCCCGCGCGGCGGTCGTCCTTGCCGCCTCGCAGATCGACGTCGAAGGTGACACCGCGCAGATCGAGGGCAAGCGCGTCCTGGCGATCGAGGACGGCCCGACGCTGACCCACGGCGAGATGACCTTCGGCGCGGCGGTGCTGGCGGCGCAGGCCCACGGGGCGGCCGGTCTCGTCGATCCGCGCCCGTTCGCCGTCGGCTCGATCGCCGAGACCTTCGAGCGATATCCGGGGATCGGAACAGTCTTACCGGCAATGGGCTACGGCCGTCAGCAGACGGAGGATCTTCGCGAGACGATCGCCCGCTCCGACGCCGAGCTGGTCCTGATCGGCACCCCGATCGACCTGCGCCGGCTGATCGACCTGGACAAGCCCGCGCTGCGCGTCACCTACAGGCTGCGGGAGCAGGGCGAGCCGACCCTCGCCCGGTTCCTCGCTGAGAGCGGACTGATCGGGGCAGCGGCGCTCGCGTGACCACCGTGGTCGCCCTGGGCGGCAATGCCCTGATACGCAAGGACGAGCGCGGCACCGCGGCCGAGCAGCTCGCGAACCTCCGGGTCGTCTGCGCGCACCTGTCGCCGCTCCTCGCCGAGCCGCTGGTGCTGACCCACGGCAACGGGCCCCAGGTCGGGAACGAGCTGCTGCGTCAGGAGCGGGCCGCAGAGGAGGCCCCGCCGCTTCCCCTCTGGCTGGCGGTCGCCCAGACGCAGGCCGAGATCGGCGCGCTGATCGCAGCCGAACTGCGGCCGGTCGTCGACCGGCCGGTCGCGTGCCTGCTCACGCACGTGCGCGTGGCCGCCGCGGATCCAGCGTTCGACCGGCCGACGAAGCCGATCGGGCCCTTCTACGAGGAGGGGAAGGCGCGCTCGCTCGAGCGGGAGCGCGGCTGGACGATCGTCCACGAGCCAGGACGCGGCTGGCGCCGGGTCGTCCCCTCGCCCGAGCCGCTCGAGGTAATCGAGGTGGCGACGGTGCGGACGCTCGTCGAGGCCCGGACGATCGTGATCGCCTGCGGCGGGGGCGGCATCCCGGTCGTACGCCGCGGCGACCGGCTCAAGGGGATCGACGCCGTGATCGACAAGGACCGGGCGTCGCAGGTGCTCGCTTCCGCGCTCGAGGCCGAGCGGCTGATCATGCTGACGGACGTGCGGGCGGTCTACCGCGCCTACCGCAGCCCGGGCGAGCACGAGGTGCGCGAGCTCACGACGGACCAGGCCGAGGCGCTGCTGCCGCAGCTACCGGAGGGGTCGATGCGCCCAAAGGTGGAAGCCGCCGCCCGCTTCGTGCGCGGCGGCGGCTCCGATGCGCTCGTGACGAGCTTCGAACTGCTGGAGCAGGCGCTCGCCGGCGAGGCCGGCACCCGCATCCACCGCTAAGCCTGGGTCGCCTTGCCCTCGATCGCGCCCTTGTCGAGCTCGATCTTGCGC
>JBHEMK010000054.1:0-24307 GCA_046262635.1 Gaiellaceae bacterium | reverse complement strand
GAGCCGCCGCAGCTCGAGCTCGGTGGCGGGTGCGCCCAACAGCACCTCCCGCAACCGTGCAATCAGTACGAATTCGAGCGTCTCACTCGTCATAGTTCACCGGGCCGCCCAGGCGCGGAGCTGTCCGGCGCCGGATGTAGGGCTCGAGGCCCTCCCTCGCCCGTGCGAGGCCCAATTGTGGTTCCAGCGAAACAGTGGCGACAGAACGGGGGTGAGCACCCGGTTTTGCCAATCGCTCCCAGCGGGTTTCTAGGGTCCGCCCGGGCGGCGAGACGGGGCCATTGTGCGAACGCCACGGGTCCCGGCGCCCCGTCCGGGCTTCCGCTGGCCAATCTTCAACTCGAGTTGTATCTTGCGTACCAGTGTTCACGAACCGGATGCCACGCTACGAGCCGCTCTCGGAGGAGGCGCTCCAGACAATCGACGCCGGCGTGGAGCGACTTGCGGCCGAGATCGGCGTCCAGTTCGACCACCCGCAGGCGCTCGAGCTTTTCCGCGAGGCGGGCCAGACCATCGATGGCACGCAGGTCCGGTTCGATCCCGGCTTCCTGCGGGCGCAGGCCGCCCTCGCACCGAGCGAGTTCCAGCTGCGCGCCCGCAACCCGGCGCGCGATCTGACGATCGGCGGCGACCACATGGTCTTTGGGCCGGCGCAGGGTCCGCCGTTTGTCCGCGTCGACGGCGTCCGGCGCGACGGCACGCTGGCCGACCTCGAGGCGCTGGTGAAGCTGACGCAGCTCACGGACGCCCTCGATACGCCCGGCCGGAACATCCTCGAACCGAACGACGTCCCGCTCGACGTGCGGCATCTCGTGCGGGCGCTCACGTCGATCCGCCTGACCGACAAGGTCTGGGCCGGCGAGCCGTCCTCCGACGTCGCCACGGCCGACTGCCTGCGCATGGCGGAGATCGTCTTCGGCGGACCCGGGGAGACGCCGGTGCTGTTTGCGAACTGCAACGTCAACTCGCCGCTTCGGTTCGACAGCCGGATGCTCGAGGGAATCCTCGGCTACGCAGCGGCGGGCCAGGCGGTGATCGTGACACCGTTCCTGCTGATGGGTGCGATGGCGCCGGTCTCCGTTCCTGCGGCGCTGGTGCAGCAGAACGTCGAGGCGCTTGCCGGGATCGCGCTGGCGCAGCTCGCCAGGCCGGGGACCCCGTGCGTGCTCGGCTCGTTCCTGTCGGCGACGGACATGAAGAGCGGTTCGCCCGCGTTCGGCGGGCCGGAGTCGGCGCTCGGCCTGTATGCGTCCGGCCAGATCGCGCGCCGGCTCGGGCTGCCGTGGCGTTCCGGCGGCGGCACGCTGACGTCGAGCCCTGCCGTCGACTACCAGGCCGGCTACGAGGCGATGAACACGCTCCAGGCGGCGTTCCTCGCCGGCGCAAACGTCTGCTGGCAGTCGGCGGGCTGGCTCGAGGGCGGCCTTGTGACGTCGTTTGAGAAGTTCGCGGCCGATTGCGAGCTGCTCGACCTCCTGTTGCACCAGTTCACGCCCGTCGACGTGGACGAGGAGAGCCTGGCGTTCGGTGCGCACGTCGAGGTCGGACCGGGTGGTCACTTCTTCGGCGCCGAGCACACGCTCGAGCGGTTCCGCGAGTGCTTCTGGCGGCCGACCGTCGCCTCGACGGAGAACATCGACCGCTGGACGCGCAACGGCTCTCTCGACCACGCTGCGCGTGCCAGCGTCCGGTGGCAGGAGTTGCTGGAGACCTACGCGCCGCCGCCGCTCGACGACGCGATCGAGGAGGAGCTCGTCGAGTACGTCGAGCGGCGGGCAGTCGAGCTCGGCGACCGGATCAGCGTGCGCTAACGCGACGGCCCTCCGGCGTGCGGCCCGGAGGAGACGCCGTCAACGGGCCCGGTCGCGAGGTGCCCCGGCGGCAGCCGCGCCGCAAAAACGCATCGCCGAGACGGCAAGCGCCTGCGCGCAGGCGACGAGGTCGGCGATCGGCACCGACTCCGACGCGGTGTGCGCGAGGTAGACGTCCCCCGGGCCGAGGCAGATCGCCGGGATCCCGGCCTCGACCGTGAGCGTCGCCCCGTCGTGCCAGTTGTCGAGCCCACCGAGGCGGCTGGGGCGGCCGATTGCCAGGGCCGCCGACAGCGCCGCCTCGACGATCGGCTCGTCCGCCGCGACCTCCGCCGGCGGCACGCCGCCGACCGTCCACTCGATCCGCGGCGGGTGCTCGGCGAGCCACGGATCTGCCGCGGCGGCCCGCTGGATCCAGTCGGCGAACTCCCGCTCGACGTTCGAGCCCCACCCGTTCTCGTCGGCCTGCTGGGGGAGGTACTCGATGTGGCAGTCGAGGCGGCAGCGCGCGGGGTGGGAGACGATCCACTCGCCTCCCTGCACAATCGTCGGCACGCAGTCTGCCGGCGAGAGGTATGGGTGACGCGGGCGCAGGCCCCAGTGCTCGCGCAGGCGGCGGATCGCCTCAAGCAGGATCGCGGTCTTCTCGATCGCGTTGACGGCGCCGCCCTCCTCGGCGCTGCGGGGCGCGAGTCCGGCGTGGCCGGCGCGCCCCTCGACCATGATCGTCGGAAGAAGGCTGCCGCGGCAGGCCACCCAGACGTCGAGCCCGGTCGGCTCCGCCACAATCGCTGCGTCGGCCTGCAGCGTGCGAGCCGAAACGAGGCCTCCGGCGCCGGTCGACTCCTCCTCCGTGACCGCGTTCACGACCAGGTCGCCGGCCAACCCTGTGCCCAGTCCGGCCAGAACCTCGGCGGCGAAGACCATGCACGCGACCCCGCCCTTCATGTCGCAGGCGCCTCGACCGTGCACCGCACCATCCGCCACGACGGCGCCGAACGGGTCGTGCGCCCAGGCCTCGAGGGGCTGGACGTCCACAACGTCGACGTGACCGTTCAGCAGCAGCGACCTCCCGCCGCCTGACCCGGCGAACCGGGCGACGAGCTGGGGGCGCCCGGTGAACGTGAAGCCGTCCGGGATCATCGGGTGGCCGGCGACGAGCGCGGAGTCGGGCTCGGCGATCTCGACTGAGGCGCCTGCGGCTCGGAGCCGATCGGCGAGGTAGGCCTGCAATGGCTCCTCCTCGCGTGCGGGCGCGCCGCGGACGTGGGTGGTCGTGTCGAAGCGGATCAGCGCACGCAGCAGCTCGACGAGCTCGTCCTGCCGGCGCGCGATCGCGTCGCAGACGACTTGCTCCGCGCCGGAGAGTCGTTCGACTTTCAAACCGAGTTGCATCTTGACGAGGGGCGCGGCAACAATGCAAGCGTGAACCCCGGGACAGCCGCTCTTGCCCGCGGGCTCGACGTTCTCTGTGCGCTCGCGGACGAACCTGCGCTTCGAGACGGGCTCGGAGTCGTCGCCTTGACGGATCTCCTCGGCGGCGACAAGAGCCAGCTCTCGCGTACGCTGCGGACGCTCGAGGAGCGTGGGTTCGTCGAGCGCGATCGCGAGACGCTCGCCTACCGGCTCGGCTGCCGGCTTTTCGCGATGGCTGCGCGCGTCGCTGAGTCCCGGCTCCTCGCGGCGGCACCGCCTGTCCTGCGGGCGCTCGTGCGCGAACTTGGGGAGAGCGTGCACCTCTCAGTTCGGCAGGGAGACCAGGTGCTGACCGTGCTTTCGGAGTCGCCCGCCGCCACGCTGCACGCTCCGGGGCGGCTGGGCGGTTTGACCCCGCTCGCACGAACCTCCGCGGGCCGCGCGCTCACGCTCGACCTGGATGCGGCCGAGCTCGAGACGGTGGGCCTCGGTTCCTACGCCGGGGCGATTGCCGTGGCGCGCTCGCTCGGGTACGCGCTCGTGCGGGAGGAGTTCGAGCCAGGCCTCGTCGCGGCGGCCGCGCCGATCCGGGACGCGGCCGGCCGCATCGTCGCCGCGCTGAACGTCTCGGCCCCGCGCTTCCGCTTCGACGATCGCCTCGAGGCCTGCGCTCCGCGGGTCGTCGCCGCGGCCGACACCCTCTCCGCGTCGATCGGCGGGCGCTCCGGCGCAGTCGCGGCGTGACGTCCCTCTGGCACCCGTTCGCGGACATGGGGGCCGTCGGCGGCAGCGAGCTCGTTCTCGTTCGCGGCGACGGCGTCTTCGTCTGGGATACGCGGGGTCGGCGCTACCTTGACGGCTCCTCGAGCCTCTGGTACGCGAACGCCGGCCACGGGCGCCCCGAGATTGCCGACGCCGTGGCGAGGCAGCTCCGGGAGCTGGAAACCTTCCACGTCTTTGGCGACCTCGCCAACCGGCCCGCGCTCGAGCTCGCCGACCGGCTCGCGGCGCTCGCACCGCAGGCGGGATCGAAGGTCTTCCTCACGAGCGGCGGCGGCGACTCGATCGAGACCGCCGTCAAGCTCGCCCGCCTGTATCACCGGGTTCGAGGAGAGCCCCACCGAGGGCATGTGATCAGCCGCTCGAACGCGTACCACGGGACGCACGGCATCGGTACGAGCATCCTGGGCCTGCCCTACCGGGAGGAGTTCGGGCCGCTCGTCGAGCAGACGTCCCGAGTGGCCTGGGATTCGCTCACTGCGCTCGAGACCGAAATCGAGCGGGTCGGCGGGGAGGCCGTGGCGGCGTTCGTGTACGAACCGGTGATCGGCTCCGGCGGCGTGCTCCCACCCCCGCCCGGCTACCTTGAGAGCGCCGAAGCGATCTGCCGGCGCCACGGGATCCTGACGATCGCGGACGTCGTGATCGGCGGCTTCGGACGCCTCGGCGACTGGCTCGGCGTCGAGCGTTTCGGTCTTAGGCCCGACTTGATCGTGTTCGCCAAGGGGGTGACGAGCGGCTACCTCCCGCTCGGCGGGGTGATCGTCGCGCCTGCCGTCGCCGAGCCGTTCTGGGACGGGTCCGGAAATCGCTTTGCCCACGGCGCCACCTACAGCGGGCACGCGACCTGCTGCGCCGCCGCGCTCGCGAACCTCGACCTGCTCGCCCGCGACGGCCTCGTGCACAGGGCGCGCGAGCTCGAGGCCGGCTTCTACGCCTGGCTCGCCGACCTCGAGAGTCACCCGCTCGTCGGCGAGGTGCGCGGATCGGTCGGGTTGATGGCGGCGGTCGCGCTCGAACCGGAGCTCCGTGCGCGCGATGCGGATGCGGCGGGCCGTTTCGGGTTGCTCGCGCGCGACGCTGGCCTCCTGACCCGCGGGCTCCGGGACGGCGTTGCCGTCGCGCCGCCGCTGATCGTTGAAGACGAGCACGTCGAGCTGGCGGTGGCAGCACTCCGGACCGCGCTCGACCACCTTGCGTAGCTGACGGTGCGGCGCCGACGATCACGAGGCGCGTGGGCGGCCGAGGGTTAGAGATTTCCTGACACGGTCGAGGCCGCCGCTGTTCCTCGCGACCCCGTGAGGCGAGCTCGCCCGCGAACAGCACGCGCGGCACGATCGGCGATTCCACGGGCCTTCCCGTCGGAGTCTCGGACGCGTGCGAACGAGCGACGTGGAGCGTTCTTCGACGCGCCCGGCTCGTTGGTCGGGGCGGTCATGGATTCTCCTGCGGACCACGCGGGGCGAGACGTTCGAGCTCGGCCCGCAGGAGCTCGGGGCGGAGCGCCCCGACGAGCGGCAGCTCGCGCCGCCGGACGGCGACGCGCCCGAGGTCGACGTCGACGCAGATCAGCGCCTCCTCGAGCCGCGGCGCCTCCGCCACGACCTCTCCGAGCGGGTCGACGACGTGCGAGCCGCCCCAGAACTCGAACCCGGCCTCGAGACCGACGCGGTTCACGAACACGACGTAGCACTCGAGCATGCGGGCGTAGAAGCGGGTCAGCTCGCGCCAGTACGCCTCCGCCTCTGGCACGACGGTCGAGCTCGCGGCGGGCAGAAGCAGGATTTCGGCGCCGTCCTGCACCGCGAGCCAGGGCAGGAACGGTTGCCACGCGTCGTTGCAGATCAGCACGGCGGCTCGCCCCAGCGCCGTGTCGAAGGCGCGCATCGTCCGGCCGGGTGAGAAGCGCGCGGCCTCGTCGAACGGCGCGTAGTCGACGAGATAGATCTTCCGCTGCACATGGATGGGCGCAGCGCCCTCGAGGTAGACGGCGCTGTTATAGCCCCGCCTGCCGCCGCGCTCGTGGAAACCGACGAGCGCAGCCAGCCCGTCGGCGAGCGGGGCGACCTCGGAGGCGGAGCCAGTCGTGTCGTGCCGGACCGCGCCGACCGCGTAGCCGCTCAGGTGCAGCTCCGGAAAGACGATGAGGTCAGCGCGGGCGGCGCGCGCCTCCGCGACCGTCTCGCGCGCCCGCCGCGCATTCGCGCCAAGGTCACCGAGCCGCGAGTCGAGCTGGGCGAGGGCGATTCGCACGCTCTGCAGCCTACGCCGCGCGGCGTCGGAGGGTCAGCAGCCCCTGCGTGGCGCGGACGAGGGCATCCGCGTGAGCATGGTCAGGACGACCGTCCCTTGAGGCGGGGCGGTCGGCCCGCACCGCCACCTCGCGTGTTCCCGCCCGCGGGCGGTCGGCGGCGGCTCGGCCGCGGGCGGGCACAACCGGAACGCTCCCGCACGCGACGACGGGGGCCTGAAAGCCCCCGTCGCGCGATCGGGACGGCGAGATTTGAACTCGCGACCTTCGGTCCCCCAGACCGACGCGCTAACCAGGCTGCGCCACGTCCCGAGAGTGAACAGTGTAGGCGACGGTGCGAGCGGCCTCAGCCCCTCTTCGCCGCGGGGTTTGCATCAGGCTTCACCTCGATGGGGTTCTTCGGCTCGGGGCCGCCCTCGCCGTTGCGGATGTCATCGCCCCCAGCTCCCCGAACGGCTGCAGCGTTCGGATAACTCCTGGGCGCCACGGCGTGCTCTGGCGCCAGCAGCCACGGGGTGCGGCGTCCACCGCGGTCTTCCAGGCGATCTCGTCGCCGTCTGAATCCCGAAGCACAAAGCATGCTGCCGGACGTCGTCTTAAACCCCCTGGACGTGTCGAGGTGGACGAGCCGCTGTCCGGGCCTGCGCTGGATCCTCCCCGCAGGGTCAGCGGGAGAAACGGCCCGGTGCCGTCCCGGTTTTCTGGCAGGGAGAGGCGTCTCGTCGAGCCCCGGCCTGGCGCTCGTCCGGGAATGGGCAAAGAGCCGGCGAACGAGGCTGCGGCACCCGCGCTCACCGGCTCTTCGACATGTTGCTGCGTGATGCCGTCGCCTCACGCGTCTTGCAGACCCAACATAGTCGCGCCCCTGCTCGGCGCCTGCCCCATCCGGGGGATGTGAAGATGCCGGCTGAGCCGCTCCACGGGGACGATCGAAGCGAGTCCGGCGAGCGGTGTCCGGTATCTGGCGAGCCCGATGCGGCGGGGCCGGTGATCAAAGACCTGACGCTCGGCCCTGCGGTGGGCCGCCAGCGTCGAGAGGCGAGGCGGAGTTCCCCGAGGCGCGACTCGGCTCGGCCGCTGCACGCGTCGTTCGGGGCGCTGCGCCATTTCTTTGACCGGCGGAGCCGCCTTCGTGGTCCCGTCGATCCGTCGTTCGGGTCGCCCCCGGGTGCAGGTCAGCCACACGTCTGCCTCCACCAGCTCCGCCTCTCCCACTCACGGCCGGGTGCCGGAGACGGAGGACGGTGCTCCGGCCCTGCCGGCTTCCGGCAACGTACTGTTGCCGGCATGAGCTCCGGGTCGATCGCCCCGGCCCTCGGGAAGGGAGGGCGCAGGCGTGCGGCGCTCGTGGCCTCGATCCTCGGCTCCGCCATCGTCTTCGTCGACGGGACGGTCGTCAACGTCGCGCTGCCCGCGATCCAGCGCGACCTCGGGGGAGGCCTGACGCTCCAGCAGTGGGTCGTGGACTCGTACCTCCTGACGCTCGGATCGCTGATCCTCGTCGGCGGCTCGCTCGGCGACCTCTTCGGCGAACGGCGGATCTTCGCGCTCGGAGCTGGCTGCTTCGGCGTCACCTCGGTGGCGTGCGCGCTCGCGCCCAACGGGACGACGCTGATCGTGATGCGGGGGTTCCAGGGCACGGCCGGCGCGCTGCTCACCCCGGCGGCGCTCGCGACGATCACCGCGACGTTCTCGGGGGAGGAACGTGGGGCGGCGATCGGGACGTGGACGGCATGGACGGGGGTCAGCACGGTGGCCGGCCCGCTGCTCGGCGGCTGGCTCGTCGAGGTCGCCTCGTGGCGCGCGATCTTCCTGATCAATGTGCCGGTCGTTCTCGTCACCCTCGGGCTGATCGCAGTGGCGATCCCGGCCCGGCCGCAGGGAGCCGCGCGGGCATCGGTCGATGTCATCGGCGCACTCCTCTGCGTGGGGGGGCTCGGCGGGATCGTCTTCGGGCTGATCGAGGAGCCGCGGCACGGCTGGACCTCGCCGGCGATCGTCGCCACGCTCGCGGGCGGCGCGCTCGCCTGTGCGGCCTTCCTCGCCTGGGAACAGCGCACCCGCCAACCGATGATGCCGCTCTCCCTCTTCGCTCGGCCGAACTTCGGCTTCGCCAACCTCGAGACGTTCTCGGTCTACGCGGGGCTCTCGACGCTGACGTTCTTCCTCGTCCTCTTCCTCCAGCAGCTCGACGGCTACTCGGCGTTCCGAAGCGGCCTGGCGCTCCTGCCGGTCACCGTGCTGATGTTCACGCTCTCGGGCCTGGTCGGGCGTACGTCCGCCACGGTCGGGCCGCGGATCTTCATGGGCGCCGGGCCGCTGCTCTGCGCCGTCGGCGCGCTCGCGCTGATGCGCCTCGGCCCGGGCTCTGGCTACTGGCTCGGGATCCTGCCGCCCCTCGTCGTCTTCGGCATCGGGCTCGCTCTGATCGTCGCGCCGCTGACGACGACGGTGCTCGCGGATGCCGACGCCGACGACGCCGGGATCGCCTCGGGCATCAACAACGCGGTCTCTCGGATCGCCGGGCTGATCGGAATTGCCGCAATCGGCGTCGCGGTCGGGGGCCGCGGCAACGGCCTCGACCTGCACGGCTTCCGCCTGGCCATGGGCATCACTGCCGGGCTGCTCGCGGTGGGCGGGGCGATCGGGCTGATCGGGATCAGGAATCCCGGGTGAAGACGTCGGCGGAGCAGCCCCAGACGAGTCCGCCGAAGACGTCGTCCACACCCCGCAGCGACGGGTGACCGAGATCGACCCCAACGTCGGGCCACGCCTCCAGGCCGAGTGAGCCCGCGCCCTCGTCGGCGCCGAAGCAGAGCAACGTCTCGGTCGTGAGCACGTCGCGGCGTCCGGCCTGCCGCCGGGCGATCCCGTCCAGCTCCCGCAGTTCCCCCAACGGGTCGATGAGGACGTTGGAGTCGGAGCCGATGCAGATCCCAATCCGACGGTGGAGCAGCCGCTCGACGGGAAGGAAGCCGTCGCCGAGATTTGCCTCCGTCGTCGGGCACGCGCAGACGCGGCCGCCTGCACGCGCGAGCAGGTCGAGCTCGGCGTCGTCCGCGTGGGTCGCGTGGACGATCGTCGTCCGCTCCGAGAGGCAGCCGCACCGGTCGAGCAGTTCGATCGGGCGGACGCCATGCTCCGCCACGCATTCCTCGATCTCGCGGGGCTGCTCGTCGGCGTGGACGTGCAGCGGCAGCTTTTCGGCGGTGGCATAGCGCCCGAGCTCCTTCAGCCAGTCGGCGGGGCAGGCGCGGACGGAGTGGGGGGCGACGCCGACGCGCAGCCCGGCCTCGCGCAGCCGCTCGAGACCGCGCAGGTATTCCGCGACCGAGGCCTGGCGGAAGCGGTCGATCCCGCCGCGGGCGTAGGCCACGGCGAGGAGCACGAGCTCGACGCCGGCCTCCTCGGCGGCCTCGGCGGCCGCGAGCGCCTCGTCGACGCCGATGTAGTGGAACTCGCCGACGGCGGTATAGCCGGCGTCCCTCATCTCGCGGTAGACCTCGGCATACTCGGTTCGGACCCGCGCTCGAGTTTGACCCCGGGCCAGGTCGAGCATCGACTCGCGCCACGACCAGAACTCCGCGCCCTCGGCGCGCCCCCGGAGAGCGCGCTGGAAGGCGTGGCTGTGCGCGTTGACGAACCCCGGAAGGCTGAACCGCTCGGACACGAGGTGCATCGTCCCACCTTGTGCCTGTCCGACGATCGGTCTACGGTTCGACGCGACCATGAGAACGCTCCTGGGGCTTGCGGCAGCGGCAGTCGCCGCTCTCGTTTTCGTGCAGGCGGGCGCCCCGGCGGCGCCTGCGCACAGCGTCGCGATCTTCTACTACCCCTGGTACGGCACGCCGGCGCAGGACGGCTCGTACGAGCACTGGTCCCAGAACGGCCACACTCCGCCAGGCGATCTCTACTCGGCCTTCTACCCGGCCCTCGGCGCATACTCGAGCACGAACCAGCGGGTGCTCGGTCGGCAGATGGCCGAGATCGCCACGGCCGGCGTGGACGAGGTGATCGCTTCCTGGTGGGGCCGGGGCTCGGAGACGGATCTCCGGCTGACCGCGGTCCTGCGCGCCGCAAGGCGCCGCGGCCTCGCGGTCGCGGCGCACATCGAGCCGTACGGCGGTCGGACGCCCGAGACCGTCGCAGCCGACGTCGCCTACCTGAGCGGGCTAGGGATCGGGGACGTCTACGTCTACCGGGCCGAGGACGACCCGGCGGCGGCGTGGGCGGCGGTCCGCGGCTCGATGCCGCCGGTGCGCCTGTTTGCCCAGACGGCCCACGCGGGTTTTGCAGCCGCAGCCGCCTTCGACGGCATCTACACCTACGACATCCTCACCTACGACGGGGACAAGTTCGTCCGCCTCTGCGACCAGGCCCGGCGGCTGCGGCTGCTCTGCGCGCCGTCGGTCGGTCCCGGCTACGACGCGACCCGGGCCGGTGAGGTCGCCGCGCTCAAGAGCCGCCGCGCGGGCGCGACCTACGACGCCATGTGGACCGCCGCTCTCGACGCCCAGCCCGACCTCGTCACGATCACGAGCTACAACGAGTGGGGGGAGGGAACGCAGATCGAGCCTGCGCGCACCGCCCGCGGGTACCGCAACTACGACGGTGCCTGGGGCCTCCGCGGCCCAGCCGCCTCCTCGGCGTACCTCGCCCGGACGGCCTACTGGGCCGCCCGGTTCCACGACCTGAGGTAGCCCGCCGCGTATTCTTGCGGCATGGCGACCCGCGCCGCCGTGCCTGAGCCGCTCTCGCGGCTCCCGAACGCCCTGACGATCGGACGGCTCGTTCTCGTCCCGGTCTTCGTCGTGGCGCTCGCGCGCGCGGACAGCGGCCGCAGCTGGACGGCTGGCGGCCTGTTCCTCGCGGCCGGCATCACCGACCAGCTCGACGGCTGGCTCGCGCGCCGCTGGCGGGTCGAGTCGGAGTTCGGCAAGTTCGCCGACCCGCTCGCCGACCGGCTGATGATCGACGCGGCGATCATCCTCCTCTGGCTCCACTCCCGCCTGCCCTGGGAGGCGCTCCTGCTGATCCTCCTCCGCGACGGAGTGCTGATCGGCGGCTACAAGGTCGTGGCGAGCCGGGGCTACGAGTTCTCGGTCAGCCTGCTCGGCAAGGCGGCTACCTGGGTCCTCTACCTGGGGATCGGCTGCCTGATGGTCACGCACAGGAGCACGACGTGGCCGCTCGTCCTCTTCTGGGTCGGGCTCGGCCTGGCGGCGCTCGCCGCCGTGATCTACGTCATCACCGCCTGGAGGCAAATCCACTCGTGAAGGCGGTCGTCATGGCCGGCGGTGAGGGGACGCGACTTCGGCCGCTCACGTCCAATCAGCCGAAGCCGATGGTGCCGATCGTCGGCAAGCCCTGCATGGAGCACATCATCGAGCTGCTCAGGGAGCACGGCTTCGAGGACGTGATCGTCACGGTCGCGTTCCTGCCGCAGTCGATCCGCGGCTACTTCGGCACCGGCGAGTCGCAAGGAGTCAACATCGAGTACTCGGTCGAGGAGTCGCCGCTCGGCACCGCCGGCTCGGTTCGGCTCGCGTCCGACAAGCTGGAGGACACCTTCCTCGTCATCTCCGGCGATGCGCTCTGCGACGTCGACCTCGGGCAGCTCGTTGCGTTCCACCGGGAACAGGGCTCGTCGGTGACGATCGGACTCAAGTCGGTCGACAATCCGCTGGAATTCGGGATCGTCGTCACAGACGACGACGGCAGGATCGAGCGCTTCCTGGAGAAGCCCTCCTGGGGCCAGGTCTTCTCCGACACGATCAACACCGGCATCTACGTGATCGAGCCCGAGGTGCTACGGCACATTCCGACCGACCGGCCCTACGACTTCTCGAAGGAGCTCTTCCCGCTCCTGCTCGAGATGGGCCGTCCCCTGTACGGCTACGTGATGGACGGGTACTGGCAGGACATCGGCAACCTCGACCAGTACCGCCAGGCCAACTTCGACGCGCTCGAAGAGCGGGTGCGCCTGTCGATTCCCGGCATCCGGCTGCGCGGCAACATTTGGCTCGGCGAGGGGGTGGACACCGAACTCGATGCGATCGAGGGCCCAGCCTTCATCGGCAATTACTGCCGCATCGGGCCGGAAGCCTCGGTCGGGGCGTATTCGGTGCTGTCGAACAGCGTCACGCTCAGAGACTCCGCCCGGGTCGCGCGCTCGATCATCGACGCGTCGAGCTATCTCGGCCGCACGGCCCTCGTCGAAGGAGCGATCATCGGACGCTCGTGCGACCTGCGTGCCCATGTTCGCGTACACGAGGGCGTCGCGATCGGCGACGAGGTGACGATCGGGGCCGAGAGCGTGATCATGCCGGGCGTCCGGATCTACCCCTACAAGGAGGTAGAGAGCGGTTCGCAGATCTTCGAGAGCATGATCTGGGAGTCGCGCGCCTCGACCCGTCTTTTTGGCCAGGACGGAGTCAGTGGCTTGATCAATGTCGACTTGACGCCGGACGTCGCGGTCCGGCTCGCGACCGCGCTCGGCACGGCGCTGAAGCGCGGCACCCGCGTCGTCGCCAGCCGCGAGGGAACCGCGGCGTGCCGGATCGTCAAGCGCGCGATGATCGTCGGGCTCAACTCGACGGGCGTCAACGTCGCCGATCTGCGCACGATCCCTGTCGCCGTCGCCCGGCATCTGCTCAAGTCCCAGAGCTACGACGCGGGCTTCCACGTCGGAGTCAGCCCGACCGACCCCGAGGTGATCCGGATCCAGTTCTTCGAGCCGCCCGGCATCGCCATGACAGCCGCCACGCAGAAGGAGGTGGAGAAGCATTTCACGCGGCAGGAGCTGCGGCGGATGGCCGCGGCGGACGTCGGCGCGACGAGCTATCCCGCCCGCGTGCGCGAGTCGTACGCGCAGGATCTGCTGGCCGGTCTCGACTGTGAGGCAATCCGCGCACGCGGTTTCCGGATCGTCGCCGACTACGGCTACTCCGCCTCCTCGTACGTGCTGCCGATCGTCCTCGGGCCACTCGGAGTCGAGGCCGTCTCCGCCCACGCGTTTCCGACCGATGCCGATGGCGCGGGCCTCGGCCTCGGAGACTCACTCGGCCAGGCCCGTCGCCTCGTCAAGGCGATCGGAGCGGATCTCGGCGCGGTCCTCGACCGGGCGGGCGAGCGCCTGTATCTGGTGGACGAGCAGGGGCGCGAGATCCCGCCGGAGTTGACGCTCCTTCTCTACCTGCGCCTGATCGGCTCCAACGGACGGCGCGGCCGGGTCGCGTTCCCGATCATCGTCACGAGCCAGGTCGACCGGCTCGCCGCGGATACCGGCCTCGAGGTCGTCCGCACGGCCGCCTCGCTCGCGGAGCTGACAAAGGCGTCCGCCGAGGACGGCGTCGTCTTCGGCGGCGCCCTCGGGGGCGGTTACGTCTTCCCCGAATTCCTGCCCGCCTACGATGCAGTCGCGAGCCTCGCCAAGCTGCTCGAGCTGCTCGCCCCGGTGAGGCGGCCCCTCTCCGAGCTCGTCGCGGAACTGCCGGAGCCGACCCTCGTCCACCGCGAGCTCCACTGTCCGTGGTCGATGAAGGGCCTCGTGATGCGGGTGCTGAACGAGCGCTTCGCCGACCGCGAGGTCGACGTCACCGACGGGATCAAGGTCTTCGACCACCGCGGCTGGGGCCAGGTGCTGCCCGATCCCGACGAGCCAGTGCTCCACCTCTACGCGGAGGGCGAGACCGAGGCGGCCTCCAAGGAGCTTGCAGCCGAGCTGCAGACGATCGTCGAGGAGATCGAGCAGGGCACCGAGGCCGCAGCGCGAAGCTGACCTGACGGCAAAAGGCTAAAGTTAAGGTTGACCCTGGCCGACCTCGGCCGAATGGGTGGGACGTGAACGCTGTCTCCGAGCGAAAGGGCACTGTGGAACCGCTTCCCGATCTGGCAAGCCTGTCCGACCAGGATCTCAAGCAGCTCATCGAGGGCCTGACCAAGGAGGAACAGGAGGTGTCCTACCGGCGCCGAATCCTGCATGGGCAGATCGACATCCTGCGGGCGGAGCTCGTCGCGCGGCTGAAGAAGACGCAGGGCCGTAGCGTGCTCGACCAGGTCGACGTCGAGTCCCTGACCGAGATCCTCGCCGGCAAGGCAGCCCCCCCAGCGTGAGCGAGCGCCGCGCGCCCGATCCCGCAAGACCTGCAGCCGCTTCACTCGGTCAGGCTGCTCCGTCGACGCCGCGAGGCACTGGATGAGCCACACCTATTGCCTCGAGTGCGGTTTCCAGAACCCGGAATCCGCCAATTTTTGCGCGAAATGCGGCGCCGCTCTGGTCAAGCCCGACGAGGGGGAGACGACGATGACCTTCACGCCCGAGGAGGGCGAGGTCGGCTTGCACGACGCGCTCGACGACATTGGCCTGAAGGGGCCCGCGCTCGTCGTGCGCTCGGGCGGCGGCCGCTCCGGTGAGACCTTCCATCCGCAAGCGCAGCGCACGACGATCGGCCGCTCTCCCGATTGCGGCATCTTCCTGGACGACGTCACGGTGTCCCGCAAGCACGCGGTCCTGGCCGAGCGCGACGGCCGCTTCCTGATCGAGGACCAGGGCAGCCTCAACGGCACCTTCGTCAACCGCCACCGCGTCGACTCGGCCGAGCTGAACGACGGAGACGAGCTCCAGATCGGGAAGTACAGGCTGACCTTCCTGCTGCGATGAGCCTGGCCGAAGCAACCAAACTGCTGACGATCGGCACCGTCTGCGAGCGGCTCAAGCCCGAGTTCCCGGACATCTCGATCTCGAAGATCCGCTACCTCGAGGACCGGGGCCTGCTGACGCTGCGGCGCACGCAGGGGGGCTACCGGCTCTTCGGGGAAGACGACGTCGTGCGGCTCGAAACGATCCTGCGGCTCCAACGTGACGAGTTCCTGCCGCTCAACGTGATCCGGGAGGAACTCGCGGCCGGGGCGGGGCGCGAGCGCAAGCGTCGCCGCTCGTCCGCGCTGGCCGATGCCGAGCCCGAGCTCGACCTCGAAGAGCTCTGCGAACGGGCGGGAGTCACTCCCGAGCTTGCGCGCGAGCTCGAGGACTTCGGCCTGCTCGAGCCCCGCATCGAGGCCGGTGACCGGATCTACACCGAGATCGACGCGGACATCGCGCTCGCGTGCGCGAAGCTCGCCCGCTACGGGATCGCACCGCGCCATCTGCGCGCCTTCCGCACGGCCGTCGACCGGGAGTCGAGCCTGCTCCAGGCGATCGTCGCGCCCGCATTGCGGTCGCGCAACCCCGAGCGCCGCCGGGTCGGGCTCACCGACCTCGCGAGCCTCGCCGAGGCCTCGCAGGAGCTCTCCCAGCTCCTGTTTTGGCGGGACGTCCGCACACTCGCTGCCGGCTGATGGCGGCGATCGACTACACGAGCATGATCCGGGAGGTGCCGGACTTCCCGCAGCCCGGGGTCAGCTTCAAGGACATCACGCCGTTGCTGCTCGATCCCGCGGCGCTGCAGCAGGCGGTGGGCGAGCTGGGCGGCTGGGCCAAGGAGCGGCGGCCGGATGTCGTCCTGGGCGCGGAGGCCCGCGGGTTCATCCTCGGCGCGGCGATCGCGTGCACGGCCGGCTGCGGCTTCGTGCCTGCGCGGCGGCCGGGCAAGCTGCCGCCGGAGACGGTCTCGGCCACCTACGCGCTCGAGTACGGCACGAACGCGCTCGAGCTGAACTCCCATGCGATCGCCAAGGGTGCGCGGGTCGTGATTCACGACGATGTCCTCGCGACCGGTGGCACGGTTGAGGCGATCGGGGGACTCGTCGAGCAGCTCGGCGGCGAGATCGTCGGCGTCTGCTTCGTGATCGAACTCGGCTTCCTGGGCGGCCGCGACCGCCTCGACCGCTACGACCTGTATTCGCTGATCACCTACTGACTTGTCCCGGCCGGAATCGGCATGAAGAAGATCTGCCTGCCGAGCTCGCAACCCTCACTCGCACAGGCGATCTGGCCGCCCGGCGCAGCAGCCACCTACGGAGCAACGCGCCGATGCCACCATCACCCAGGCTCGAGCCGGCGAGCTGGCCGAGCACAGGCCACCCCTGCCGGCGTCGTTAGCACCCAATCCAGCCGTCAACGGCCACGCCGCGGCCACCCTCCTCGCCTGAATGGGAGCGAACGTCGGACTAGCGTCCGGCCGCACACGTACCGTTCGGGTGTGGCGCGCGAGCGTGCAAGGTCGATCGACGATCGGTTCGCCGAGCTGGAGACCTTGCTCGCCCAGCTGCGCCGCGACGTCGCCGCGGCGCCCCGCCCGAAGGAGGCGAGCGCCTGCCGCGCCGCCGAGCGCTGGGTGCAGGGTCTCGGCTGGGACGAGACCTTCACCTCCGAGATGGTGGAGGACGAGCTCGGAAAGATCGAGCGCCGGCTGCACGTGGAGTTGACGGTGGAGGAGCGGGAGCGGCTGCTCGGGTTATGGCGGGAGCTCCGGGCCGAGAGGTTTCCGGCGGCCGCCTGAGGGTGTATGTAGAGAGCAGGCCATGTACGACGCATTGACCAGCCGGTACACCTTCTCCTGCCCCGTCCGGGGCGAGACCGGCGTCGCGCTGTCCGCCTTCCGGCGTCTGGAGCGGCTGCCGGGGGCCGTGCATCCGGCCGTTTACCGCATCCGCTTTGCCTGCCCCTGCGGCGACGAGCACGACGGCCTGATCGGCCACGACGACCTCGACTGGGCGCCGCTCGGCCTGCAGGACGGGTCCTACGTCAACCTGATGACCTCGCGCGTGGAGCCGCTCGCCACCGAACTGGGCGAGCTCGCAGCGAGCCGGATCAGGGCGGGCAGGTGGCCCTGGAGCTTCTTCTGCTATCCGGAGGAGCGGCCGCGGCCGGTCTCTCCGTCCTCGTTCTTCCTGCTCGCGCCCGGCGAGGCCTCACTCGGCCTCGCCGTCCGGTGCCCGGCCTGCCAGCGGCTCTCGGTCAACCTCGTCTCCCACGAGCACGTCGACCTGCCGTTCCACAACGACGTCGCCGTGGGGGTGGTGCGTCACGTTTTTGCCGATGACGCGATGCAGGCACTCGAGGAATTCCGGGCCGAGCTCTACTCGGCGGCGTTTGACCGGCGCCGGCTGTCGCTCGACTAGCGAACCCGCCGAGCGGGTACAGCCGTTCTCCAGGTGACGCTTCGACTCGGAATGGGGTAATCCATGCGCACGTACGACTTTCACCGCGGGCTGATGACGGCGCTCGGCGCTGGCGTTGCCGGCCTGCTCGTGTGGCTGGCGGTCCGGACCGGCCAACAGACAACCGGACGCTTCTGGGCCTCGATGGGCATCATCGCAGGCGCAGGGCTCGTGATGGCCTTCGCGCAGCTCCTCGGCGGCTGGACAAAATGGGGCTGGCCGCGGCTCTCGGGCGGCGTCTTCCTGCTCGGCTTCCTGCCCGTGCTCGTCTGCACCGGTTGGGTGATCCTCGCGACACAGCCCGGACACGGCTGGAACGAAGGCCGGCTCGTGAGCTGGAGCCACGATCTCGGGATCTACGGTTTCGTGCACTCCCTCGGTCTGTACCACGGCGTGCTCGCGTTCGGCTTCGGTCTCGTGCTCGGCTTCTCGTTCGACACGACGGGGCCCCGGCGGCGTGACGAGGTGGTGGTCGACCGCACCCGGCCCGTGGCTGCTCCCGGGGAGCGACCGGCGGCCGACGAGCCTGCATCGGCCGAACAGACCGAGGTTGCCGACGCGGCACCGACCGGCGAGGTGACGCGTGAGCAGGACGGGACCCTCGTGGGGGCCCGTCGGGTCGAGATCCGCGAGGGCGGGGAGCGAACTGTCCCTGCGCAGGACCCCGAGCAGCTGAGCTGAGAGGAGTTCGCATGGGGCGGGCGTCGAGCGCCGTCCGCTGCTCGAATCCCTGCCCGGAGGGATGAAGCACGTCGTGCTGGACTGCCGATAGTCGGATCGGAATGCACGCCGCCGGAACGCAGCCGCAGCAGGGGAGGGCGGACGCTCGCCTCCAAGCCCACCTCGAGGTGCTCCACCGGCTCGACCCGGACCGCTCGTGCGCGCGGGAACGCCTCGCGCGGGCAGTCGGAATCGAGCTGGCGCGAACGCTGGTACTCGCCTGCCGCCGCGTTGACGGGGCGCGTCCGATCTAGACTCGCTGCACGCCGCCGCGAAGACGGACGAGCAGGAAGATGCCGCTGAAGGCGAGCAGCGCAATCACGAGCGCCGTACCCCCGGAGACGCCGATCACGACCATGAAGAGCCAGAGGTAGCCCGCCATCACGGCGGCCCAGACGAATGCGGTGACGCCGGCGGCGACGCTCGGAAGGCGGAAGTGCACCGGCAGGATCCTAGCGAGCGGCTCTCAGGCTAGCGCAGGTTCCGTGATCCGTTTTGGACCAAAAAAATTCGCCGAGCCGGTTGCGCTTTCGTCCACCGCACCGACTGACTTTCCGCTTGAGTCTTGCGACTCTCCCGTACAGCCTTCCGGTTCAGTTTCGACCTACTTGCGCTCCGTGCTCGGCGCATGAGGGAGAGTAGGGGGGCGCTGGGCGCAGTTCAAGGGAACGCTGCCGGAAAAATGCGCAATTTGCGAAAAATTCAATTATCAACATTTCCACAGCCATTTGTGCAACCTGTGGAAAATCAGGAGTGGCGGGGGAAAGCCTCTCAGCCGATCGGTAGCCGCAGCAGCGAGGCGTAGGGAAGGCCGCCCGCGGCGTCCTCGTAAACCGCCCGGTAGAGCGCCCGAGCAGGCGGCAGGGTGTCGGTCGCCGAGAAGGATCCGTCGCCGCCGACCGCGACGGTGGCGACGAGCGTCCTCGGCCGGCCGGGTTGCTCGCGGTAGAGCTCGACATGTCCGCCGGCCGCGCCGGCGAGGCTGCCGGACAGCGCGACGCCGCCCGGGAGGAGGGAAGCGGTCAGCCTCACCTGGACCGACGGGACGGCCGTCGTGCGGTACCACTGGAGGCCGTCGCCGCCGCGCAGCAGGATCTGGCGGCCGCCTGAGGCGTCGGCAGCGTAGCCGACGACCCTCCCGTCCAGTTCGACCAGAATGCCCGAACGGCCGACGAGCACTCCCGCGTAGTCGATGCCGCCTGGCGCGCCGAGATCGGCTCCGTCGACATAGTCGTTCGCAGCCGCCTCGGGGCCGTCGGGCCCCAGCACGAGGCCGACGAGAAACGCGTGCCGGTGGAGGATGGCGGTCTCCTCACCGTCACGGTGGAGGACAAGCAGGACTTGGCTCTCATTGAATCCGGCGAAGAGCTCGGTCCAGGCGGAGTAGACGCCGCCCGAACCCGCGAGCGCCGCCACCGGGCCCGCGGCCGCACCGAGTGCGCTTGCATAGAGGAGCTGGCCGACCCAGGTCCGACCCTGGGGCGACCACTCGATCGCGGCCTGCTCGTAGGTCTCGACGACGCGAACGTCGCCGCTCGCAAGAACGACCGGAGCGGCCGAAGGAACCGTCTGGCTGGGCGGGAAGCCGGCCTTCGTGACGGCGACCGTGAGATACCGGCCCGCCGCGTCTGGACGGACGACGCGCAGGAAGGTCTTCTTCGTCGGTAGTCGCAGCGCGTAGGCGACGACGGGACGCCCGGAGCGGTCGAGCGCGAGGCCGGCGAGCCCGAGTGAGGCATTGTGCCGCACGGAGCGGACGAGCAGATGCGCCCGCCAGCCCGCCGTCGTCCGCTCCTCGAGCGCAAGCCAGCGGCCGCCGGTGTCCTGGACTAGAACGAAGACCGACCCGGAACCGGCGGCAACCGCGTCGATCAGCGCACTCGATCCGGGCAGCGCAGCGGCTTGCTCGGCGGTCCAGGTGCCGGCGAGAGCACGCGACGCGACCATGAGCCGTCCGTCGGCGAGGTAGCCGATGCGCGGGCTGCCGTCGGGCGCGACCGCGAGGCTGCCGTCGGTTGCCGAGCCCGACTCCGGCACGAGCTCGGCGCGCGCGATCGAGGGGAGGAGCAGGACGAGCGCCAGCACGGGCGCGACGGCGTACTTCACCCACAGGACGATACCGGCCGAGGAAAGAATCCTCAGACTGCGACTTGACATAACTCCCATTCCCGTGCATGCGCGCCACAGCCCCGATCCGGCCCAGTCCGACGGCACGCTCCCGCCCGACGTCGACTGCGGGCGGCGCCGTTTCCCAGGCCGCCCCTTGCTATTCACAGCCCAAACGTGTTTGGCTGTTCCGAGCGTGCGGCAGAAGCCGTACGGAGACGACCCAGCCTTCAATGAGCGTCGAGATCGAAACCATCCTCAAGAACGAGGACCTGCAGGCGTTGCTCGAGGCGGCCGAGGTAAGCGGCTCGGTGCGCCAGACGGATCTGCAGGAGATCCTCGAACCGCTCGAGCTCGACCCGCTCGAGGTGGACGCCCTGCACTCGGAACTCGACAGGCGCAGCATCGACGTCGTGGAGGGACCGGAGAAGGAGCAGGCGCCGCCACCCCTGGCCGTCCAGCCGGTGGAAACGACGACGGACGCGCTCCAGCTCTTCCTGCGCGAGGCGGGCAAGCATCCCCTGCTGACGGCGGCGCAGGAGGTCGGGCTCGCAAAGAAAATCGAGCGGGGCGACATGCGCGCCAAGCAGACGATGATCCAGTCCAACCTGCGACTGGTGGTCTCGATCGCGAAGAACTACCGCAACCAGGGCCTGCCGTTCCTCGACCTGATCCAGGAGGGCACGCTCGGGCTGATCCGCGCGGTCGAGAAGTTCGACTGGCGCCGCGGCTACAAGTTCTCGACCTACGCGACCTGGTGGATCCGCCAAGCGGTCGCCCGCGCGCTCGCCGACAAGGCGCGGACGATCCGGATGCCCGTCCACATCGTCGAGCGGCTCCAGAAGATGAACCGAGCCGAGCGGACGCTCTGGATGGAGCTCGGTCGCGAACCGACGCTCGACGAGATCGCCGATGAGGCGAGCCTCCCGATCGAGCAGGCGCGCGAGGTGCGCGCGGCCGCCCGGGCCTCGGCGAGCCTCGATCAGCCGGTGGGCGAGCAGGAAGACGCCGTCTTCGGCGACTTCGTCGCAGGCAACGACCCCCTCCCCGAGGAGACCGTCGAGGTCTCGCTACGCAGCCAGGCGCTCGGCCAGGCGCTGCAGGCGCTATCCGACCGCGAGCGGGAGGTGCTCGTGCTCCGCTACGGCCTGCTCGACGAGGAGCCGAAGACGCTCGAGGAGATCGGTCGTCGGCTCGGGCTGACGCGCGAGCGGGTCCGCCAGATCGAGCTCGAGTCGCTCAGACGGCTGTCGACGCTCCGCGAGATGCAGTCCGTCGCGGGCTAGCGCCCGGGTCGAGCGTCCGCCACGACCGCAGGCTGGCCGGTAGCGGGCAGCACGCCGAGGGCGGAGCCGTCGAAGAGCGGACGCGCCGCTTCCGGTCCGATCCGGGCAGCCACGAGCGCGAAGGCCGCGTCGAGGCGAGCGGGTCTGGTCAGACGGTGACCGTCGGAGGCGACGGCGCCGACGATTCGCTGCTCGACGAAGCGCCAGGCGAGTCGCTCGATCTGCGGCCCATGATTGCCGAGCAGCGAGCTCGCGTTCACCTGGAGCAGCCAGCGCTCGGCGAGCTGGTGGGCGAGCTCGGGCCGGTCGAGCACGCACTCCGTGCGTTCCGGGTGGGCAATCACGGGCTTCAGCCCCCACCGCTCGACGTGCTCCGCGAGCGCGACGAGGTCATCAGTGGGGCCCGAGAAGGGAACCTCCATCAACACGCGGTCGGTGCCGCCGAGCCGGTACCGCTCCGGCTCCTCCCGCAACAGCGGCGGATCCGGCGTGAGCTCGAAGCCGAGCCGCAGCTCGACTCCCGCCTGCGGCGCAAGCGCCTCGAACGCCGCGCGAACCTTGCACTCGCGCTTCTTGCTCAACGGGAGATGCGGCCAGACGTGCGGTGTCGCGAAGAGCACCGCTGTGCCGTGGCGGGACGCGTCGCGGCACAGCACGGCCCCGTCTGCAACGGAGCGGGCGCCGTCGTCGCCCGACGGGCAGACGTGGCTATGGCAGTCGACGAAGGCCGGAGGCTCCAAGCCCTCTACGGTAGCCGCTAGGTTCGGAGGTACAGCTTGAGATCCGGGGCGGCCAGTCGCAGCTCTCGAAGTGCGCGCGACTCGAGCTGGCGGACGCGCTCGCGGGTGATCCCGAGAACCGCGCCGACCTCCTCGAGCGTCTGCGGCGTCTCGCCCTCCAGACCGAATCGGAGCGCCACCACGCGGCGCATGCGTGGATTGAGCAGCGTCAGAGCCGTCGCGAGCTCCCGGGAGCGGAGCTTCCGGGACGCGGTCTCGTCCGGCTGGTCTGAGTTGGCATCCTCGACCAGGTCGCCGTACATGCTCTCCCCGTCACCGACGGGCGTCTCCAGACTGACCGGAACCTCGACGAGGTCGAGCAGCTCGTGGACGCGTGCCTCGAGGAAGCCGCTCTCCTTGGCGAGCTCAGCTGTGGTGGGCTCGCGGTTGAGCTTCTGGGCGAGCATGCGGCGCGAGCGCGTCAGCCGGCGGACCTGCTCGGCAACATGCACGGGCAGCCGGATCGTGCGGCCCTGGTCGGCGAGCGCGCGGGTGACCGACTGGCGGATCCACCAGGTCGCGTACGTCGAGAGCTTGTAGCCCATTTTGTAGTCGAACTTCTCAACGGCGCGGATCAGGCCGAGGTTGCCCTCCTGGATCAGGTCGAGCAGCGGCACGCCGGCCTTCGTGTAGTTGCGGGTGATTGACATGACGAGCCGCAGGTTCGCCTCGATCAGGCGTCGCTTCGCGGCCTCGTCGCCGGCATCCTTGCGGCGCGCGAGCTCGCGCTCCTCATCCCGGCTCAGCAGCCGGCCGTCACTGATCTGCCGAACGTAGAGCCTGAGCGGATCCTGCGTCTGCGCCGCAGCGTCGAGGTGCTCGACGTCGAGCTCGACGTCGTCAGGGGACTCCTCCTCGAGCTCCTCCGGCTCCGTCTCGGCGTCGACCGGGAGGAGCTCGAGGCGAGGCTCAGAGGCTTCCGGTGGGACGGCGGGTACCACGAGTTGCTGGTGCTCCAACATGGGTCGGCTATCGACCGGTTCGAGGACGCCCTTGACATTGCAATACCCTCCTCGGAGGGATGGAACGCGCCGCAGCCAAGCTCAACTAACTTGTCTCGATTCGTCTCGTCAGACTCCGAAGTGGGGTGCTGCGGCCCGTCCGGGCCGCCGATCAGAATGCGGAGCATGTGCGGAATCGCCGGATACAGTCTGAGTAAGGCCAGCCGCGTCGGGAGGACGCTCGCGTCCCAGGCACTGCTGGCCGGGATTGCGGAGCGGGGTGCCGACGCGGTCGGCTACGCGTATCGCTGCGGCGAGGGGCCGGTCATGATCCGGAAGCAGCGCTCCGGCGCGAGCGCCTTGCTCGAACGGATCACGGTTCCAGACGAGGCGACCCAGGCACTGCTGCACGTCCGCGATTACACCAAGGGCCATCCGTCGATCTCGGCGAACAACCATCCGATCCGCCACGGCGCCGTCGTCGGGATCCACAACGGGATCATCAAGAACGACGAAGAGCTCTTCGCCGTCCAGCGGATCGATCGCCACGAGACCGAAATGACGGTCGATTCGGAGATCATCTTCGCGCTCGCCGAGCGCTCACGCGGCCGCACGGCTCGCACGCTCGAACAGCTTTACGGCTCGATGGCGACCGCCTGGCTCGACGAGCGGCGACCTGAACTCCTGCTCGCCCGCGGCATGGGTCGGCCGCTCTGGATCGGCCGCTGCGAGAACGCGCTCTTCTTCGCCTCAACCAAGGGTGCGCTCGAGCTGCTGGAGCGGTACGCGGGTGTGACGCTGCGCAAGCGGGAGCTCGGACTCGGCTCCCTCGTCGCCGTCCGTGAAGGAAAGGTCGTCGCCGAGGAATTCTTCCGGCCGGACCTCTCGTTCGACGAGGGGACGCCGCTGCCGGCCGTGCGCGCTCCGCACGAGGGCGCGACCTGTCTGGCGGCACTCGCCTCGCTCGCCGCCGCGTAGCGGTTAGTCCGAGATCCGCCCGTCGGAGCCGATCTCGACGCCCTGTTCGCGCAGGCGCTCGGCGATCAGGAACTGAAAGGTCGACCACGCCCCGCGGCGCGCGTCGAACATCCGGTAGACCTGCCACTCGGTCATC
>JBHEMK010000053.1:0-8234 GCA_046262635.1 Gaiellaceae bacterium | reverse complement strand
TGACGCCCTCCTCGTTCGCATATTCGTCCATGTTGAAGGTGTGGACGTGCGCTAGCGAGATGCGCTCCTCGTTGATCATCCGGGCGGCGAGTTCGTACTGGGGCATCGGTCCCACCGGAAGGATGGCGACGAACGTCCGCTGCTCGTCGCGCGCAGCCTGAATCCGACCGACGAGATCCGCCGCGAAGGAGCGGTAGAACTCGGCCGGGTCCTCGACGACGGCGATCTTGAAGTCCGGATTCGGATGTTCCGTCAGCTCGGCGCGGGTGATCCGTCGAACGCGGTCGCACTCCGCCTGGTCGCGGAAATCGATGAAACGGGCGAGGCCGTACTCGAAGGCGAGGTCGACTGCCAATCTCCGGTCCTTTCGTCAGGGAAGAAGGCGCCGGGCCGTCGCCCGGAGCCAGGTCAGGCAAGGCGCGAAGCCTTCGGCGTACTGGCTACGGCACTGGAGGCCGCGGAAACGTGTGGCCGCCCGCATTTGTTCGACCACCTCGATGCCGTCGTGGTCGCGCAGCCACGTCAGCTGGCTCTCGTGCGCCTCGAGCATCGCGACCTTGGTCTCGATCGTCGAGGTCACGTCGACGTAGTCGGTGGGTTGGAAGCCGAGTCCCATGACGGTGTCCATGAAATAGATCGGCGAGACCGTGTCGTGGTGAGGGGTACCCGTCTCGAGTAGCGGCAGCGTCGCATGGAAGCTGCAGTCGAACACGAGCTTCGACGTCTCGTTGTGATCGGACATGTAGTCGTCCGCGGAGTGCGTGATGATCAGGTCGGGACGGACCTCCCGCATGAGCTCGACGACGGCGGCCCGCTGCTCGCGGTCGGTGGCGTCGACCTCTGCGTCGGTGAAGCCGAGCGTGACGTGATCGGCGCCAGCGATCTCGGCAGCGCGGCGCGCCTCGCGCAGTCGGATCTCCGCGATCTCCGCCGCGGCGTGCTCGAAGCTCCCACGGTTGCCGAGCGTCACGTGGCACATCACCACCTCGTGTCCCTCCTGGACGAACCGCGCAAGGGTGCCGCCGCAGAGGATCTCCAGATCGTCGGGATGGGCCCCGACGGCGAGGACCCGCATCAGACGGCCTCCGCCGCGATCCCGAACAGGCGGTTCTCGACGGTCTGCACCACGAGGCGGACAGCGCCGCGGGCGACCGCCTCCTCCCCGAGGGCGGAGAGTACGACCTGCGGCGGGATCGGCACGAGGTCGGCCAGGACGCGCTCGAGCGGGCGCAGTAGGGGCTTGCCGGCCCTCGAGAGGCCGCCGCCGACGATCACCTTCTGCGGATCGACGGCGACCGCCGCCGCAGCAATGCCGCGTGCGAGACGTCTGACCAACGTGTCGATGGTTCCCAGAGCCGCCGCATTGTTCTCGGCCGCGGCCGCGAAGACGACTTCCGCGTCGATCGCATCGGAGTCACTGCCGGCGAGCTCGAGCAGCCGCTCCCCGCCGGGGACCGCGGCCGCCCGGCGACCGTGGCGGGCGTACGCGTTACCGCCCGCGGCGTGGTCGAACGGGCCGAGACCGTCGCGCTTGGACCAGTCCTCGGTGAGTGGGAGGTAGCCGATCTCCCGCAGCGCCGTTCGCGCCCCGGCACAGCCGCCCGCCCACGAGCAAACCGCCGCCGATCCGGTAGCCGGCCTGGACGAAGAGCGCGTCGTCGACTCCCTGCGCTGCGCCCAGCCAGCGCACGGCCAGGCCGAGAGATGCACCTCGTTCTCGACGAGGACCGGGCATGGGAAGGAGCGCTGGAGCCGCCGGCCGAGCGGCAGGCTCTCCCAGCCGCCGAGCTGCGGGGCCAGGCTCAGCCGCCCGGTGGCCGGGTCGACGCTGCCGGGGGTACCGAAGCCGACGGCCTGGAGCAGCGAGCGCCCCGTACCGGCCGCAGCGAGCGCGGTCGTGGCCGCGGCCTGGACGTGCCTGAGCAGCGCCGCGGCGTCGGCCCGCTCGCGCGCCCGCACCGGCCGCCGCTGCCATGCGACCACGTCGCCGTTCAGGTCGGCTACGACGACGAGCAGCTTGTTGGCGCCGATGTCGATGCCGAGTACGTGGCCGAAATCGGCTCGGAAGCGCAGCAGCCGCGCCCGGCGGCCGGGGCGTAGCGGCCGGTCGGCGCCGTTCGCCGCGGTCTCGAGAACGGTGTCCTCGACGAGCAGTCCCTCGACGACCTCGTTGACAGGGGGCTTCGACAGTGCGATCGTCTTCCCAAGTTCCGCGCGTGAGATCGGTCCGTGGGCGCGAATCGCGTGCAAGACGTGCGCCGAGTTGAGTTGCCGGAGGAGCTGCGGAGATCCCGCTGGGAGTCGAGTCACGTCTTCTGGTTGCAGCTTGATGGTAGTTTCGGCTCGATGATAGAAACCTTTCCTAACAATTCGCAAGGGGCGACGGATAGCCGTCAAGCAATTTGATCGGTCGAAGTTCGACCACATAGGGCTTGTCACCGACGAGGTGAAGGACGGCGAGTCATTCGTCACGGCCACCCGCGTCTGGGTCACCAGCCCGCGCGCGGGCGGCTTCAATGTGGAGTGGCTGCGTTTCGAGCCCAACACGCCCGTGACCGGACCGCTCCGAACGGCGCCGCACGTCGCCTACCGCGTCGACGACCTGGACGCAGCGATCGAGGGCCACATCGTTCTCGCCGAGCCTTTCGACCCGACCGGACGCGGGGACAGCTTCCTGCGGGTGGCCTTCGTCGAGGTCGACGGCGCCGTGGTCGAGCTGATGCAGTACGGCGACCCGGACGAGACGGGATGGTTCTGATGGTGCCGAAGCTGCGCGTCGAAGGCGCGTCGAAGGTCTACGCCGGCAAGAGCGGCGCTGTCCACGCGCTCGAGGACCTTTCCCTCGACGTCGCCGAGGGCGAGCTAATCACGATCCTCGGCCCGAGCGGCTGCGGCAAGACGACGCTGCTCTGGGCGATGTCCGGTCTGCACGCGCTCACGAGCGGCCGCATCACGCTGGACGGAACGGAAGTGAACGGGCCCCGGCCACACGAGATCGGAATGATCTTCCAGGAGGCGAACCTGCTGCCCTGGCGCAACCTCCGTCAGAACATCGAGTTCCCGTTCGAGATCAAGAAGCAGCCGGTCGACCGGGCGCGCGTCGACGCGCTCTTACAGGAGACGGGGCTGACGGAGTTCGCCGACTCGATGCCGCGCGAGCTCTCGGGGGGCATGCAGCAGCGTGCTTCCATCGTGCGCGCGCTCGGCCAGAAACCGCAGGTGCTGCTGATGGACGAGCCGTTCGGGTCGCTCGATGCCTTCACGCGCGACGAGATGAACCTGCTGCTGCTTCGCCTCTGGCACGAAAGCGGCAACACGATCGTCTTCGTCACGCACAACATCTCCGAGGCGATCTTCCTCGCCGACCGCGTCGTCGTGCTCACCCCGCGTCCGGGTCGGCTCGCGCACATCTACGACATCGACCTGCCGCGGCCACGGACGGTCGAGATGACGTTCGAGCCCGGCTTCATCGAACTCCTGCAGGACATGAAGCGAACCGTCGAGACGGGCGGCCACGCAGTGCTGGAGGTCGGATGAGCAACGTCCCGAGCGAGCTGCGCGACGAGATCCCGGCTTTCGAGGAGAGGCCGGCGTCGACCGACCACGGCCCTGTCGACTGGACGGGCCTCACGTCGGTGCGGATGGCCAAGAGTGCCCTGGAGATCGGCACGATCCTGGGCCTCGCCGCCGCGATCTTCTTTGGCCTCGAGGGGATCCTCCGATGGACGAACACGCCGACGTACGTCTTCCCGAAACCAATCGACGTCGTGCGGGTGCTCTGGAACGAGTTCCCGTCCGTCTTCGCCCACCACCTCTGGGTGACGATGTACGAGTTCCTCACCGGGTACGCGATCGGAGCCGCAGTCGGGCTGATGCTCGCGGCACTGATCACCCAGAAGCCGTTCGCCGAGAAGGTGATCGCGCCGTACATCCTGATCATGGTGACGACGCCAATGATCGCGCTTGTCCCCTTCCTGCGGCTGAAGATGGGCTTCGGCTCGTGGCCGTTGATCATCGCCGTGGCGCTCGCGTCGGGGCCGATGGTCATGCTCAACTCCGCGACGGGATTCCGTCGCACCGACCTGGCGAAGATCGCGCTCGCGCGCTCCTACGGCGCGTCGACATTGCAGATCTTCCGCAAGATTCGATTCCCGCTCGCGCTGCCGATGATCATCGTCGGCTTCATGGTCGGGTCGATCTTCGGGCTCTTGACGGCCGTCGGCGGCGAGATGGTAGCTCCGAGCGAAGCCGGGGGACTCGGCGAGCGGCTCGTCTATTACTCCTCGTTGGCACGGATGGACGAGTTCGGCGCGGTCATCGCGATCGTCGCCGTTCTCGGTGTGGGCATCTACGTCCTGTTCTATTTCGTCGGGAAGCGATGGGCCAGTTGGGAGGCCTAGTCGTCCCGGAAGGAGGAGGTATGTACGAAGGTACAATGTCGCGTCGCCAGCTGCTGAAGCGCGGTATGCAGGGCGCAGCCGTTCTTTCCGCCGGGCCGCTGTTGAACGTTGAGAGCGCGTTCGGGCGCTCGTTCGCGTCACTGGAGACCGTCCGCTGGATCTCGCCCCGTGGGACGCTGCAGGTGATGGACGACTTCAACCTCTGGGTTCCGCTCAAGATGGGCTACTTCAAGACGCTCGGGCTCGACGTGAAGCTGATCGCCGGCTCCGTGACCGACGCGCTCGCGTCCACGAAGTTCGTCGCGCAGCACAAGGCGGACATCGGGTACCCGTCACCGGGCGTGCTGACCGCGTCGATCGACAGCGGCATCCCCGTCAAGTCGATCTGGGACGTGATCTCCGGCCAGGTCTTCGACTTTGCCCTGCCGCTGAACAGCCCGATCAAGTCGCCCAAGGACCTGAAGGGCAAGTCGATTGCGCTCGGTAGTTCTGGGTGGAAGGTGATTGTCGACCCGATGCTCGTCGAGCTCGGCATCGACCCGAAGTCGGTCCATTACGTGGCCGTCGGGACGTCGTGGACGCAGGCTGCCGCCACGGGCAAGGCCGACGCCGCGTTGGCGTGGGAGGGGCTCCGCCACCAGCTCGCCGGGCAAGGCCTCAAGTTGAAGTACCTGATCGGCACGTCCTGGTCGAAGTTCCCGTCGAACGTGTACTCGGTCCGGGCATCCGACCTCGACGACTCGGCGAAGAAGGATCTGTACACTCGCTTTCTCCAGGGCGTCGTCATGGGCCTCGAGTTCACGAAGGCGAACCCACGGGCGGCCGCCCAGATCACGTACGGCTCGCTGCCCGACCTACGGAAGACGCTTAAGCCGCAGCTTGCGCTCGACTCGATGCTTGAGCTCGCGCACGCCTACGGCACGAGCCACCTCAAAGGCCAAGGCTGGGGCTACAACTATGCGAAGGGCTGGAGCAACTACCTGAAGGTCGTCCACGACCTCGGGCAGACGAAGAAGCTTCTGCCGACCAGCGACGTGATCACGAACGGGCTGCAGTCGGCGGCCAACAGGAAGGCCGACGTGGCCCGCGCGCGCAAGGACGCGAAGGCGTACAAGCTCAGCAGTGCCTTCGCAGCGACCAAGATCCAAGCTGGCTTCAGGATGTAGTCGACCGGTGCGGGGCGTCCTGACGGGAGAGCCCCGCCCCCTTCTCACGACGGAGGCGTCGATGGCAAAACCGCTCGCGGGTCATACGAACTCGTACCACACCTATTCCCACGACGAGGCCCTGCAGGGGATCGCCGAGGCGGGCTACACCGCAGTCGAGCTGTCGGCCGTGCCCGGCTGGACGGAGCACGTCGATCTCGACGGAGACCAGGCGGAGCTTCGCCGCAAGCTCGAGAGCTACGGACTCGAGCCGGTCAGCCTGTCGGCCCACTCCGACCTGACGACGGCGGACGGGCTCGCACACGGCATCAAGGCTGTGCGCTGGGCGGCCCAGTACGGGATCCCGATCGTCAATACGGCTGTCGGCGGGCACCAGTCGGCCGACGAGAACGAGGCGGCCTTCCTCGCAAACATCGGCGCGCTGGCCGACGAGGCCGAGCGGGCGGGGATCACGATCGGTCTCGAGATCCACGGCGACATCATGGCCTCGGGCGCAGTCACGCTGCCGCTGCTCGAGAGGATCGGGCGAGACTGCGTCGGGATCAACTACGACACGGCAAACGTCGTCTTCTACTCCGGCGACCCGGCGCTGGAAGACATCCCGAAGGTCGTCGGGAAGCTTGTCCACGTCCATCTGAAAGAGTCCAAGGGCGGCAAGGGCGTCTGGAACTTCGGCGAGATCGGCACGGGAGACGTCGACTTCGCGGGAGTCCTGGGAATCCTTCGCGACCATGGCTACGACGGGCCTTACTCGGTCGAGATCGAGTTCACGGGCGAGCCGTGGCCGCCGCTCGCCGAGGTCACAGCCGCGATGCGCGGCTCCCGGGAGCACCTCAACGAGCTCGGTCTGCAGTGAAGCGCTACATGCCCGAGATGACGAATCTCCAGGTGCGCGAGTACATGGAGGGCGGCGGCCGCACCGTGCTCGTCCCGGTGGGATCGACTGAGGACCACGGCGACCATGGGCCGTTGTGGACCGACGTCTACATCCCCCTCGAGGTGTGCAAGCGAGCCGCCGAGGATCTCGACGCGCTGGTCGCACCGCCGGTGCCGTTCGGGCTCGCGCCCGATCACCGCGGGGCAAGCGGGATCATCTACGTCCGGCTCGCGACGTTCATCTCGATGCTGCGCGACATCTGCGTCTCGCTCGCGGAGGCTGGCTTCGAGCGGATCGCGCTCGTCAACGGCCATTACGTCAACACGACGGCGATGCAGTACGCAGCCGCGGACATGTTCGACGATTTGCCTCGTGGCGTCCGCGTCCTGCCGTTCGCGTACTGGCAGGGCCTCCCGCCCGACCAGGCGGAGGTGTATCTCTCGGGAAGCGCAGGCTTGCACGCGAACGTCGGCGAAACCTCCGCCGTCCTGGCGATCGACCCCGACCTCTGCGACATGGAGCGCGTGCGGGATTTCGTCCCGAACCTCGAGGGGTTCACGAACCACCCGCTGGCGTTGCTCGACCCGGTTTTCCTCTCGACGCCCGGCTCGTTCTGGGCGCTTCTCGAGGAGGGGGGCGGAGTCTGGGGGAACCCCAGCGAGTCGACGGTCGAAAAGGGCGAGCAGTTCCTCCAGTGGGGCGCGACCTCGGTCGTCAACCTCGTGCGCGACATGGAGACGATGCACGACCGGATCGCACCTGGCTACGAGCGCTTCCGGCCCCCGCCCGCGTGATCACGATCGCGATTCTCGGTGGCGGGTTCATGGGAGCCTCGCACGCCGCGAACTACCGCGCACTCGGCGATCGGGTGCGCGTCAAGACTGTCGCGTCGCGCCGGAGCGACCGGGCCGCCGCGGTCGCGGCGTCGGTCGGCGCGGAGCTGATCGACGATCTCGGCGCGGCGCTCCGAGACCCTGCCGTCGACGCCGTCGACATCTGCCTGCCGACGCCCCTGCACCGCGAGCTCGCCGAAACGGCTTTCGCCGCCGGCAAGCACGTCCTGCTCGAGAAGCCGATCGCGCTGACGCTCGACGACGCCGACGCGATTGTCGCCGCGGGCGAGCGGAGCGGCCGCCTCTTCATGGTCGGGCTCGTGCTGCGCTTCTGGCCGGAGTACGTCGAGTTGCAGCGGCTCCTCGCCGGCGGCGAGCTCGGACAGGTGCTCTCGGTGTCGACGGTGCGACTGTCGCCGCGGGCGGACTGGAACGACTGGATGGCCGATCCGGCCAAGTCCGGCGGCGTTCCGGTCGACCTGCTGATCCACGACTTCGATCAGATGAACTGGCTGCTGGGGACGCCGCGGCGCGTGTTCGCGCGGGCGCCGCACGCCGACCACGTGCTGGCGGTCGTCGAGTACGACAACGCCCATGGGATCGCCGAGGGATCGATGGCGATGCCGAAGGCATACCCGTTTTCGAGCAACGTGCGGGTGCTGGCGGAGCGCGGCGTCGCCGAGTACAGCTTCAGCGCGGCGCCGGCCGAGGGCGGCGGCAACGTCGGCGCGAGCGACGCCCCCCGCGGGCTGCGCCTCTATCTCAGATCCCGGGCTGACCCGCTGGACGTGCCAATCGAGCCTGCCAACCCCTGGGGCCCGGAGATCGAGTACTTCGTGGAGTGCGTCGAGCAGGCCCGCCCGCCCGAGCAGGGCACCGGTGCCCAAGCCCGCGCGGCGCTCGCCGTCTCTCTCGCCGCCGCGCGTTCGCTGATGAGCGGGCGGCCCGAAGACGTCGC
>JBHEMK010000052.1:0-2946 GCA_046262635.1 Gaiellaceae bacterium | reverse complement strand
TCACGAAACGGACGATCCTGCGCGAGCGAGTGATCATTCGTAAGGAGATCGCCGCACGCACCGAGCGAGTCGAGGCTGAGCTGCGCCGCGAGCACGTCGAGATCGAGGCAGACGACGAGATCGAGCTCGTTGACGAGCAGCCTGGAGATCGACAAAGCGGAACTGATCAACCTTCCTCATGAGGTTGAGTTGCCGGAACGTCGCGACGTGAAGGGGCGGGAGCGGCTCAACCATACGGGCCCTGTGACACGACGCGGAACGCGGCGACACTCCTAGGGCGGCTGTTAACCGGAGGGTTGTTGGTTCGAGTCCGACCGTAATGGCCGCGCCTACCGTCAAGATGGCCGCGCCTACCGTCAAGATGGCTGCGGACGAGCGGAAGGAGCGAACCGAGGCCAAGGTCTCATGCTCTGCAGCGCCCTCCGAGGCCTGCGAGCGCTGTTCTCAGCGATCGGCGAGCGTCGCAGCCTCAACTCAGGATCTTCTTCGCCGGCGTCGCCGGGTCCACGTGCGCGGCGGGAAGCCAAGGAGGCGGGAGCGAGACTGCCGCGAAGCGGCCGCCACGCAGACGGCTGTCGGGCGATACAGCTCAGCGGGTTGGAGTGTCCAGCACGATTCTGGGAGGTCGCGATCTGGGAGGACGGCAGGGTACGCGAGGCGTGGCGACGTGGGCGGGCGGCCCGGCCTGCCCTTCCCGCAGAGCCTTCGGCGGCCGACGCACGTCGTGGGAGTCGTTGAGCGCAGGCCCCGGAGGGCCGCCGCGCGGGCTACCCGCTCTTCTGGATGAAGCTGATCTGGCCGTTCTTCTCGAGAATCCCCCAGCTGACGTCGTCAAGTGATGCAATCTGCTGCAGCCGCGCCTCCTGGGCGAGCTCTTCGACAGTCAATCGCTCGCGTTTCAGGTTGGGCTCGAGGACCTTGCCGTTCTGGACAACGATGATCGGCTCACCCTCGAGCACAGGCCTGAGTCGCGGGAAACGAAAGCTGGCGTACGAGACGCAGACCGCGAGGAGCGCCATCGTACCGCCCGCAAAGACCATCCCCGTCACCGAGTAATCGCTCTGCGTCACACCCTGCTGCACCAGGTCGCCCAGGACGATCAGCAGGATCAGATCGAACGGCTCGAGTGTGCCGAGCTCGCGGCGCCCGACGATGCGAGTCAGAAGGAAGACGAAGAAGAAGGCGATCGCGGCGCGGAGGACGATGTCCATGGAAAATTCCTACGGGTAGACGGTGAGGCCGTGGTGAAGGGTGAGGATGCGCGTCGGGCCGTCGTCCAGCTCCACGCCCTGAACTTGATGCCCGACGGTCGTCGGGTTGACCTGAAATTCGATCCAGTACTTGACGAAGTGGCCTGCGGCAATGTGGCCGAGGCCGAGCACGAAGCGGCCGTCGCGGCTCGCCTCGTTCACGGGCTGCGGGTTGATGCTGTTTACTTGCATCCCGTCGATCCAGCCCGGGTCGAGCACGAGGGTCGCCTTCTTCAGCTCCTTGCGTGCGCGCACCTCGAACCGCCCCGTATAGAGCAGCCCGCCGCGGGCGCGCGAGGGGGCGTCGACCGAGAGCGTTGCGGCGCGGGCGCTGCGGGCGACCGCACTCTGGCTTTGTCCAAAAATGTTCGCGAGGGCGAGCGCGAGCGGAACCGCGAGCAGCGTCAAGAGTCCCCGGCGAACCCATGGGTGCCAGCCGCGGCCCCTGAGGTCCCGGTGACGGTTGAGGACAATCAGGTCAGGAGAACTCGGCATCTCCAGTCCTAAACGCCCCTCGGGCACGGGGGGATGCGCCGAGAAACGCGCCTGACCTTTTAGGCTGCTGGCGGTGAGCGAGGCGATTGTGATCGAGCGGCGCTACCGGGGCCCACCGGATTCCGGCAACGGCGGCTACACGTGCGGGATCGTGGCTGCGCTCGTCCGGTCCGATGCCGAGGTAACGCTGCGGCTGCCGCCGCCGCTCGAGACCCCCCTACGCGTCGAACGGGACGGCGAGAACGTGCGCGTTCTTGAGCGCGACGCACTCGTCGCCGAGGCTCGCCCATCCGGAGTGGAGGTCGAGCCGCCGGAACCGATCGCCTTCGCCGTTGCCGCCGAGCGGTCGGCGGCGCAAGCCGACGATCCCCGGCACCCTTTTCCAAGTTGCTTCGTTTGCGGCCCCGGCCGCGAGCCGGGCGATGCCCTCCGGCTCAAGCCGGCCGCGGTCGGCGGCGACCGAATCGTCGCGCCGTGGATCCCGACCGAGGATCAGGCTGGCCGGCCCGAGCTCGTCTGGGCGGCGCTTGACTGCCCGGGCGCGTTCGCCATCGATCTGAACTTCGGCCGGGGCGTCAGCGTGCTAGGGCGGTTGGCCGCGCACGTCGCGGCGACGCCGCGAGCGGGCGAGGAGTGCGTCATCGTCGGCTGGCCGCTCGGCGGCGACGAGCGCCGCAAGCGCTTCGCCGGGACGGCGCTCTTCGGTCAGGACGGGCGCCTGATCGGGCTCGGCCGGGCGACCTGGCTGCTGATCGAGCCGCGCTGATGGACGCACGCCGCGCGCTGCTCGGGCTTGATCCACCACGCGCCGACGTTCCCGCCTGCGCGGCTGCCGGCCCACGCAGCGCTGGCCGAGGACGAGCGCGCAGGAGGAGCGACGATGGCTGGATCCTCGGCCTGCTGATCTGGCCCGCGTCACGGCTCGGGGAGCTCGAGGGCGACGGCGTCCCGGTCAGTGCGGTGCTTGACGCGCCGCTGCCCACGATGACGGCGCGCGTGGAGTGGGTCGAGACGCGGTGGCCTGCGTCGCCGGCTCTTCGCGGGGAGGTGTTCGTCGAGCTTCCGATCGACGCGGAGCTCGAGCCCAACCTGGAGCGCTTGCCCGCGTCCGGCGCGCACGCGAAGGTCCGTTGCCGCGGCGAGCGGACGCCCGAGCCGGGCGAGCTGGCACGGTTCGTCCAGGCCTGCGCGGCGGTTGGGG
>JBHEMK010000051.1:0-2855 GCA_046262635.1 Gaiellaceae bacterium | reverse complement strand
GTCGCGTGCGGTGCGGCGCGGTAGGTGAGCGCCTCGATGAAGGTCGGCCCGCCGCCTTCGCGGGCACGGGTCAACGCCTCGCGTGTCGCGTCGAAGACTGCGAGCACGTCGCCGCCGTCGACGCGGATCCCCGGCAGCCCGTAGCCGAGGGCCTTGTCGGCAAGCGCTTCGGCCCTGGTTTGCGCGGAGAGCGGCGTCGAGATTGCCCACTGGTTGTTGTTGCAGAAGAGAACGAGCGGCGCCTGCATCACGGCCGCGAGGTTGGCGCCCTCGTGGAAGGCCCCCTCGGAGGTGGCCCCGTCGCCGAAGTACACGATCGCGACGCCGCGCTCGCCCTTCAGCTTCTTCCCCCAGGCGAGCCCGGCCGCGTGCGGCACGTGCGTGCCGATCGGGACGCAGATCGAGGCGACGTTGTAGTCGGCGGGGTTCCACCAGCCCGCCGGATGCCCGCGCCACCAGGAGAGGACGGTCGCCGGCGGCATGCCGCGCAGGAGCCCGATCGCCGACTCGCGGTAGCTGGGGAAGATCCAGTCCCCGTCCTCGAGCGCGTGCGCCGAGCCGACCTGCATCGCCTCGTGGTTCCAGAAAAGCGCATATGTGCCGATCCGGCCCTGCCGGTGATAGACGAGGGAGCGCTCGTCGTAGGTCCGCAGGAGGACGAGTGACCGGTAGAGCTCGAGCAAGTCGCGCTCGTCGAGCCCCTCGACCTCGCCGTCGGGAACGGTCTCGCCGTCGCCGATCAGGCGTCGGAGATCATGCTCCGCAGGCGGCACCTGGGCCATCGGCCGAGAAGGTTAGTGGAGTCGCACAGCCAGCCGAGAGTCGCAGGTCTCGGCTGGTCACATTGCCGACACTTAGACGAGAACGGGGAGCACCTCCCGCTCGGCTTCGAAGACCGCCCGCTCCACGTCACCGAGATCCTCCCCGTCGGCATGAAGCGGGAGCGGGCGGTCGCAGGTGATCTCGATCCAGTCGAGGTCGTGGCCGTAGAGGAGGTCAGGTGCACCGGTCTGGCCCCGACCGGTGGCGACGTAGCGCACGAGCCGTGGCACCGACCAGGGGCGCACCTTCCGCGGCGCAAGAAAGTCGAGCCCTCCGTCGAAGCCTGCCTCGGGGGCGACCCGGATCGGCAGGCCCTTCGCGAAGCTGTACGGATCCGTGTTGGCAACGAGGACGAACGCCGCCCTGCCGTGGCCGGCGATCTCCAGCGCCGCGTTGTAGTGGCCGTGCCGGTCGAGCAGGATCTGGACGAACGTCCAGATGAAAACGAGGTCGCCGGGCCGCCGGCCGTCCTCCCGCCGGCCACGCGCGTCCATTCGCCGGACCGCCTCGGCGTCGAAGCCGATACCCGCGCTGAAGGTGAAGCGTCGACCGTTGACCCGGCCCAGCGAGATCCGGCGGACCCGCCCCTCCGCGAAAGCGCCGGCGAGCTGCTCCGCGGCGGCGAGCGGGTCGTGCGGCAGCCCGAGTGTCCGCGGCAGGACGCTCGTGCCCCCGCCCGGGATGAATCCGATCGGAACCGTTCCGTCGCTGCCGTTGACGGCCTCGTTGAAACCGCCGTCGCCCGAGAAGACGAAGATCGCGCTACAGCTGCCCGCCCGGCACTGGACCTCCGCAAGCTCGGTCGCGTGCCCTGGCCGCGCGGTCAGCAGCGTCTCGACCTCCGCGACGCGACCGAGCGACTTCTCGACGCCGGCGACCTTCGCCGCGGTCACCCTCGATGCGAACGGATTGACAATCAGGACAGCGCGCTTCACGGCGTTGCGTAGCCGCGCATTCCATCCACGAGCAGCCCCGTGAAGCGGTCCGCGAGCTCGTCCGTCTCGCCGCCGGGGCGGAGCCAGGTGTAGGCCCAGTTGGCCGCCGAGAGCGCGAGCAGAGCGGCGGTCGCGTCGTCGAGGTCGGTGCGGAGCTCGCCGCGCTCCCGGCCCTCGCGGAAGAGCGCGCGAAAGCGCTCCTCGTAGCGGCGTCGCTCGGCGAGGAAGAGCTCGCGCCGCTCCCCCTCGAGATAGCGCCACTCGCGTACGAACACCGTCGCGATGTCGAGCTGCCCGGAGACGACAGCCAGGTGTCCCCGCAGCGCGAGCCGGACCCGCTCCACCGCGGGCCCCTCCTCCGGCACGGCGTCGAGCGCCGCCTGGAACGCCGCGGCGCCCGCGTGCGCGAGCTCCGCGAGCAGGTCGGCCTTGGAGTCGATGTGGGCGTAGAGCGAGCCCTTCTGGACTCCCATCGCGCGGGCCAGGTCGCCGATCGACGTGCCGTGGTAGCCCTTCTCGGCGAAGAGGCGTGCGGCGGTACGGGTCAGCTCGGTGCGGCGCGCGGACACGGTAGGATCTGACCCTAACGATCGTTCGGTAGGAGGTGCCACGATGTCGGAGGAAGAGTTCCTCGAATACGTCCAGTCCGGCGGCCAGGTCGAGACCGGCGACTGGATGCCTGACGACTACCGCGCGAAGCTGATCAAGTTCATCGAGATGCACGGCAACTCGGAGCTGATGGGCGTCCTGCCCGAGCGTGAGTGGATCCTCTGCGCACCGACGCTCCAGCGCAAGCTCGCGCTCACCGCGAAGGTGCAGGACGAGGTCGGCCACTCGCAGCTGATCTACCGCGTCGTCGAGGATCTCGGCAAGCCGCGCGAGCAGTGTCTCGCCGACCTCGTGGGCGGCAGCTCGAAGTTCCACAACGTCTTCCACTACCCGACGAAGACCTGGGGTGACGTCGGCGTGATCGCCTGGCTCGTCGACGCGGCCGCGATCATAAGCCAGAAGGCCCTGCTCAAGTGCTCGTACGCCCCGTACGCGCGGATCATGAAGAAGATCTGCTGGGAGGAGTCGTTTCACATCCTCCACGGCCGA